>VAYX01000060.1 GCA_005885325.1 Actinomycetota bacterium | reverse complement strand
CCCAGAGATCAGGCCGTTGTGGCCGCCGCCGATCACGACGGCGTCGTACGCGTTCGCCATGGACACCTCTCCCCCGGTGGTCGTGAGCGGTGGCATCATACCCCGAGGTTTGAACGGCCGGTCAAGCCACAGGGCCGTTGCGCCGGGTTGACACCCCCGGCTGACCAGGTATGGTTCGCTGAACGACAGTTCAAAGAGAGACATGGCACCGTGCCGGACTGTTCGGCGTTCAAGGGGATGGGAGGGCGCGGATGAGCGCGGTTCGGCCCAAGGCGACCAAGGACCGGCACCAGGAGATCCTGGACGCGGCCGCCCGCGTGATCACCGAGCGGGGTCTGGCCGAGACGAGGATTTCCGACGTGGCCGACGCCGCCGGTGTCTCGCCGGGTCTGATCCTGTACTACTTCGACTCCAAGGACCGGCTGCTGGCCGAGGCCCTGACCTACGCGAACGACGACTTCTTCGTTCGGATGTCCCGCGAGATCCGCCGGCTGCCCACCGCCAAGGAGCAATTGCGTCGCGTGATCGACCTGTCCGTCCCGGGCTACCTGCCCGAGTACGGCAAGCTCGACGAGTGGGCCCTGTGGATGGAGGTGTGGGTGCGGGCGCTTCGGGACCCCCAGATGGCGAAGGACCGCGAGATCCTGGACCAGCGGTGGCGCCAATCCATCGCCGACATCATCCGGGCGGGACAGGCCGCCGGCGAGTTCCCGGCGAGAGACGCCGACGAGATCGCGCTCCGGCTCGGCTCGCTGATCGACGGCCTGGCCATCCAGGTGATCATGAACGACAGCCAGGTCGCGCCGGAGCGGATGCACCGGGCCTGCATGGAGGTGGCCGCGCAGGAGATCGGGTTCGACCTGTAACGCGCTCGTCCCTCAGCCGGCGAGCGTTCCGGCGCCGCGCTTGGCCAGCTGGTCGGCGATGATGTTCCGCTGGATCTCCGAGGTGCCCTCCCAGATCCGGTCCACCCGCAGCTCCCGGTAGAACCGCTCGGCGACGTTCTCGCGCATGTATCCCCGGCCCCCGAAGATCTGCACCGCCCGGTCGGCCACGCGATTGGCCATCTCGCTCGCGTAGAGCTTGGCCATGGAGCAATGCGCGTGCTGGACCTTCAGGTCGACGCCCTCGTCGATCTCCCGCCCGAGCCGATAGGTCATGAGGCGCGCCGCCCACAGCTCGGTGAGCGAGTCGGCCAGCATGTGCTGGATGGCCTGGTACGACATGATCGGCTGTCCGAACTGCACCCGCTCCTTCGCGAAGGCCGTTGCCTCCTCGATCAGGCGCTCGGCCGCGCCGCAGCACCGGGCGGCGATCATCAACCGCTCGTATCGGAACCAGGCGTACGTGAAGTCCATGCCGCCGCCCTCGTCACCGATCAGGTTGGCCGCCGGCACCCGCACGTCCTCGAACTCCAGGATCGCGTGTTGGTCCGCGTAGGTGTGTGAGTACGCGGGAGCGCGCACCATGCGCAACCCCTCGGACGGGATGTCGACGATGAACAGCGCGTGGGAGCCGGCCTTCGGGCCGCCGGCCAGCTTGGCCTGGAAGAAGACCACCTCGGCCTTGTTGAACGAGGTCACGTGCCACTTCGTCCCGTTCAGGAGGTAGTCGCCACCCTCGCGGCGGGCCGTCGCCTCGATGGCGTCGACGTCGGATCCCGCGTTCGGCTCCGTGATCGCGTAGCACTCGCGCTTGTCGCCCGCGACCATGGGTTTCAGATAGCGGTCCACCTGGTCCGCCGTGAACACGCCCACGGCCCATTCCGGACCGGTGTGCAGGACCCATCCCAGGCCGTTCGTGACCCGGCCGATCTGCTCCGACACCAGCACCTGCTGGAACGACGTGAGCTCGGTGCCCCCCAGATCCCTCGGCATGTTGATGGACCACAGCCCGAGCTCCCGGAGCTTGGCCTGCTGCCGTTCGATGACGTCTCGGGGGAGCTGGCCGGCGTTCATCTCGGCCTCGAGCTCGTGAGGGATCAGTTCCTCGTCGACGAACCGCCTGGCCTTTTCCTGGATAGCTCGGTCCTCGTCGGTCATCGGGTAGGTCACCGCCCACCTCCGGGTCGAGCATAGCGTGCCGTCTGAACGGTGGTTCAGCCGGGGCCGGACGGCTCAGCTGATGAACTCGAGGCGGCTCGCGTGGAGCCGGAGCTGCTCGAGCGAGTAGGGGTCGATGGGGTGCTTCCGGTCAGGAGCGTACACGTCGGATCCCTCGCCGAAGAGCTCGCCCGAGAGGTATCGCTGCCCGGTGTCCGCGACGACCGTGACGATCCGGTGGAAGTCCGGGTGCTTCTCGGCCACCTTCAGGGCCGCGGCGACGTTGATCCCGGTCGAAGGTCCGCAGAGCAGGCCTTCCTCCCGCGCGAGGCGGCGCGCCATCTCGAGCGCCTCTTCCGTGGAGGCCGTGACCATCCCATCCAACAGCTCCAGGTCCAGGTTGCGGGGGACGATGCCGTCCCCGATCCCCGGCACGCCGTGGGTTCCCCATCGCTGCTCCGAGATCAGCGGGCACTCGGACGGCTCCACGGCGTACGCGTGCACGCTCGGATCCTCCCCCTTCAGATACCGGGCGACGCCGGTGATCCAGCCGCCGGTGCCCTGAGCGGCGACCACGGCGTCGACGGATCCCCCCGTCTGCTCCCAGATCTCGCGACCCGAGCCCATCTGGGCCTCGACGTTGTCGGGATTCTCGAACTCGGCCGGGACGAAGTACCGGCCCGGATGGGCCGTCACCATCTCCCGCATCTTCGCCAGCGCGAGGTCGATGTCGGTCCCCGCACCGGGGGTGAGGACGAGCTCGGCCCCGTACACGCCGATCATCTTCTTCCGCTCCTCGCTCATGCCCTCCGGCATGACGATGACGCAGGGGTATCCCTTGATGGCCGCTACGGCCGCGCAGGCGATCCCGGCGTTGCCCGTCGTGCACTCGAGGATGGTCATCCCGGGACGAAGGTCTCCTCGACGCTCGGCGCGCTCGATCATGAACGCATAGATCCGGTCCTTGACCGATCCCGTCGGCCCGTACCACTCGACCTTCGCCAGCAGCTCGTGACCCGGTGGTTCGACCTTCCGCAGCCGCACCAGCGGCGTGGAGCCGATCCCGTCGAGCATCGACGAGAGCGGCCGCTCGAACCGGTTCCAGTCCATCGTGCGGTTCCTCCTCGTGCGGCGGGTCTCCGCGGGCGGTGCGACCGGTCGAAGCGAAAGCCGGTCGCAGATCAGGCGGTGCGCGCGTCCGTACGGCCTGCGAGGCCGACTCGCGGGCGCCGATGCGCGTGAGGTACCCAGAACCGGCACATGAGAACCTCAATTGTCCCGGACGAAACGCCTCCGATGCAACCCGAAGCGTGCCCGCGGACCCCCGCCCTATAGGCCCTTCCCCTCCCTGATGGCGGAGACCAGGGCCGGAACCACCTGCTGGACGTCGCCGATGATGGCGTAGTCGGCGTGGGTCAGGATGGGCGCCTGGCGGTCGGTGTTGATCACCAGGATCCGCTTCGCGCCCTTGGCCCCGACCATGTGCTGGATGGCCCCGCTGATGCCGCAGGCGATGTAGATGTCGGGAGCGATGCGTACGCCCGTCTGTCCCACCTGGTCCGTGTGAGGGCGCCATCCCAAGCTCGTCACCACGCGGGAGCATCCGACAACGCCACCGAGGAGCTCCGCGAGCTCCTCGAGCGGACCGAACCCCTCCGGGCTTCCCACGCCGCGTCCGCCACCGACGACGACACGCGCCTCGGGAAGGGACACCTTGCCTGCGGGCCGTCCCTCCTGCCGGGCCACTTGCACCCGGAAGTCCGTGTCCTGCAGGGCGGGGGAGAACTCCTCGACGGACCATCCACCTGCGGCGGGGCCTTCCTCGGCCTGGATCGAATGCGGGGCGACGGTCAGCAGCTTGACCTCGCCGTGCAGACGGGCGTCCTCGAGGAGGCTGCCGCCCCATCGCAGCCTGGTCACGAGGAAGGGGTCGCCCGGTTGCACCTCGGTGCAGTTGGCCCCCACCGGCAGGCCCGTCCGAGCGCCGACGTGGGCCATGACCTCGTTCCCCCGGTCCGTCCCGGCGGCCAGGACCGCGGTCGGGCCTGCCGTTCCCATCAGGTCCACGACGCAGGCCGCCCACGCGTCCGGCGCGTAGCGATCGAGCCGATCGTCGACGGCGTGGTGGACGGTCTCGACGCCGTAGGCGGCGAGGCCGTCCACCACCGGGCGTGCCTCCGATCCGATGACGAGCGCGGCGAGCGGCTCGCCGAGCCGCTCCGCCAGGCGCCGTCCGAGCGTCAGCATCTGCAGCGACGGCTCCGACACAACTCCGCCGTCGTGCTCGACCAGGCCGACGATCACGGCGGCATCACGCCGATCTGCCGAAGGACCTCGACCGCCCGCTCGACCCCGGCCGCCCCGTCCCCGAGGATCTCGACCTGCTTGTCGCGCCCCTGGGGGAGCCGCAGCCGGATCTTCTCCAGGCCCGGTTGCGGTGCGTCCAGATGCAGCCGCTCGACCGGGGCCTTCTTGGCCCGCAACCTCCCGGGGATCGACGGGTACCGGGGCAGGTTGATCCCCTCCTTCACGGTGATCACCGCGGGGAGGGGGACCTCGTAGATCTCGAAGCCGCCGGGACCCTCGCGGCGGGCAACGGCCTTTCCATCCCGGATCTCCAGGTGCTTCACGCCGGTCACGCAGGGCAGGTCGAGCAGATGGGCAACCCGGATCCCGACCTGGTAGCCGCCGGCGTCCGCGGACTCGTTGCCGAACAGGAGGAGGTCGTACTCCACGCCGGCGTCCCCGATGGCCCGGGCGATGGCGGCCGCCGTGGCGCCCCCGTCCCAACCCGGGCCCTCGGCCTCGATCAGGACCGCCCGGTTCGCCCCCATGGACATGGCGTCCCGAAGCTGCTCCTCCGCCACCGCCGGGCCAAGCGTGAGGACGGTGCTCGATCCGCCATGGGCCTCCACCAGCCGAACGGCCTCCTCGACCGCGCACTCCTCGTGGGGGCTCACCGTGAAGCCCAGATACCGCGTGTCGATGTCCTGCTCGTCATCGGTCAGGCTGATGCGCCCGCCGGTCACCGGGACCCGCTTGACGCAGACGAGGACGTCCATCGAGGGGCTAGCGCTTCAGCCGCTCGTTCGAGGGGTCGAACAGGGGCGTGCTCCCCACGGCGGCCACCGTCACCGGGTATCGCTCACCGAAGTACTCGACGGCGAGCTCCTCCCCGGCCTTCGCCCGGTCCGGCGGCAGGTACGCCATGAGGATGTGCTTGCCCACCGACGGCCCGGAGCCCGCGCTGGTCACGTAGGAGCGCCGGCCCTTCGCGTCCACGAGCGGCTCGCCGTTGCGCGTCAGGATCGGCTCGCGCCCGAGCATGTATCGCTGCTTCACCCCGGACGCCGAGGTGGGATCGTCCACGGTGAGCGTGCACAGCACCGCGGCCGGCTCCTCCGCCCGTTGCTTCAGGTACGCGTCCCGCCCGATGAAGTCCTCGTCCTTGACCGCCGGCCCGGCCATGCCCGCCTCGACCAGGTCGAACTCCAGCTCGAGCTCGTTCCCGTGGGCCCGGTAGCACTTCTCAAGGCGGGCCGTCGTGGCGTAGACACCGATCCCCACCGGGACCACGCCGTGGGGCCTTCCGGCCTCCCACAGCACGTCCCAGAGCCGCCCCCCTTGCTCCATCGGCACGTACAGCTCCCAGCCGAGCTCGCCCACGTACGAGATGCGTGACGCGAGCACGTTCAGTGTGTCCACCTCGATCCACCGGCAGGTGGCGAAGGGGAACCCTTCGTTCGAGACGTCGTCGCCGGTCGCGGCCCCAAGCACGTCCCGGGCCTTCGGGCCCCACAGCCCGAGCGTGCACCACGCCGAGGTCTGGTCGTCCAGCTGGGCCGAGCCGTCCTCCGGAAGGTGCGAGACGAACCACTTCCGGTCGGCCATCCCGGAGAACCCCCCGGTCACCACGCGGAACCGTTCGTCGGACAGGCGCATGATCGTGAGGTCGGCCTTCACGCCACCGGCGGGATTCAGGAGCGGCGTGTACACCACGCGCCCCACAGGGACGTCCATCTGCTTGACCGCCATCCGCTGCGTGAAGTCCAGCGCCGCGGGCCCGGCGATGTCGAGGATGGCGAATGCCGACAGGTCGACCATGGCCACCCGATCCCGCATGGCCAGGTGTTCGGCGTTGATGATCGGAGACCACCAGCGCGCCTCCCACTCCGCCTCGCGGGGCATCACCCGGTCGCCGTACTCGTCGAGCAGCCCCTCGTTGGATCCGTACCAGAACGGGCGCTCCCATCCGGCGGTCTCGTAGAACACGGCGCCGAGGTCGCGTTCGCGCCCGTTGAACGGCGAGAGTCGCACGTCCCGATTGGACTCCCACTGCTCCATGGGGTGGACGATGCCGTAGGTCTTGTTGTAGCCCTCGGCGGACCGAGCCAGGATGTGGCGCTTCGTCCGTTGGTGGTCGTAGAACCGGGCCGCGTCGGAGGCGTGGGGGTCGATCTCCGGGCACCCGTCGGTCATCCATTCGGCGACCGTGCGGCCGAACCCGGGTCCCTCCTTGACCCAGATGGCCGCCACGGACCACAGCCCCCGGACCTCGGGCGTCTCCCCCACGATCGGCATGCCGTCCGGCGTGAGCGAGATCAGCCCGTTGACCGCGTACTTCACCCCCACCCGCTCGTCGCCCACGATGTCGGGGAAGAGCTCCAAGGCCGCCTCCATCTGCGGATCGAAGTCGTCCTTGGTGAAGGGAAGCTCGGTGGGCGACTGCGCCGCCTGCTCGATCGAGGGGATGCCGTCGGGCTCGATGAGGATCGGCCGGTGTGCGTAGGACCCGATCTCGAACTCGCTCCCGTGCTGGCGCTCGTACATGTTCGTGTCCACGTCCCGGACGATGGGGTACTCGATCTCGCCCACGGTCTTCTCGAACAGCGGCACCGGCCCGACGTCGATCATCTGGTGGACGGCCGGCGTGAGCGGGATCGTGGCGCCGGCCATCCGGCCGATCCGAGGGCTCCATACCCCGCAGCACACGGCGATGACGTCGGTGCGGATGTCGCCGGCGTCGGTCCGGACGCCGCGGACCCGGCCATCCTCCACGTCGATGCCCAGCACCTCGGTTTTCGCGTTGATCGTGATGGCACCCAGCCGCTCGGCCTCCTCCCGCATGAGGGTGCCGGCGCGAAGCGAATCGACCACGCCGATCCCCGGACAGGAGAAGCCACCCAGGATGACCGTCTCGTCGATGAACGGGACGAGCTCCTTGACCTCGGAGGGCGTGAGCAGCTCGGCCGGTTCGATCCCCCAGGATTTCGCCGAGGCCATTCGGCGCTTCAGCTCCTCCATCCGCTCGGGGGTCCTGGCAACCTCGATGCCCCCGCTCTCGGTGAACACCCCGAGCTCCTTGTACTGGCGGACGCTATCGAGCGTGATCTCGGTCATCTCCTTGGAGTGATCCACCAGGAAGATGAAGTTCGACGCATGGCCGGTCGATCCGCCGGGGTTGGGGAGGGGGCCCTTGTCCAGCTGGACGATGTCCCTCCACCCCAGCCGGGCCAGGTGGTACGCGACGCTGTTGCCCACGATCCCCGCGCCGATGACGACGACGCTCGCCCGGTCCGGCAGCGCGTTCACTGCTTGGGGATCTCCTTCGTCGGGTCGAAGTGCGGCATCGTCACGACCGTCGCGCTCACCCGTCCGGACTTCGGCGTGTCCACCTGAAGCTCTGTCCCGAGCTCAGCGAACTCGATGGGCACCATGGCGAACCCGATGTTCTTCTCCAGGCGGGGCGAGTAGCAGGCGGACGTGACCCGCCCGACCTGGCGGCCGCCGGTGTACGCGGGGAAGAAATCGATCATCTCGTTGTCGATGTAGGTGCCGAGCGCATCGCCATCGATGTCCACTCCGACGAGCTTCTGCTTCACGCCCTCCTGCTTGATCGTGCGCAGGGCATCCTTGCCCATGAAGTCGGCCTTCTGGTCCAGGTCGACCATCCACGTGTAGTGGTAGCCCACCTCGAACGGGTTGTTCTCGTACCACATGTCCGCTCCGAAGGCGAGGATGCCGCCCTCGATGCGCCGGATGTGGCACGGGCCGATGACCTCGAGCCCGTGGGGCTTCCCCGCTTCGAGCACCGTGTCCCACAGCTTCTGGCCGTGCCGGCTCGCGTCGCGCAGGTAGATCTCGTAGCCCACCTCACCCGTGTAGCCCGTCCGCGACACGACCACCTGCATCCCGTCGAGCTCGGCCTTCATCAGCCCGTAGTACGGAACCTCCAGGACCCGGTCGCCGAACAGGTCGACCAGCACCTTCTTCGAGTCGGGGCCCTGGATCTGCACGGGGGCGACGTCGATCTCCCGCACCGACACGTCGAAGCCCTTGGCCGCGGCGATGCCGAGCGCGTACAGGTTCACGTCGGAGTCGGCGAGCGAGAGCCAGAACTCGTCCTCCTCCACCCGCAGCAGCACCGGGTCGTTCAGGATGCCGCCGTCCGGGGCCGTGATGAAGACGTACTTGCATTGATCTACCGCGCACTTGTACAGGTCGCGCGGGACGATCATGTTCGCCAGGTCGAACGCGTCGGGACCCTTGATCTGGATCTGCTTCTCCACGCCGACGTCCCACATCGTCACGCCGTTCACGAGCTTCCAGTACTCCTCGACCGGGTCCCCGTAGTGGCGCGGGTGGTACGTGTGGTTGTAGACGCTGTACCGCGCCACGCCGTGCTTGCGCGACGCGTAGAAATAGGGCGACTTGCGGATCCTCGTGTACAGCAGGATCCCCGGGCTCTCGATCACCGCCAACCGACTTCCCCCTTTCGAACCGCAGGCGGGCCGATCCTTCCGTCCCGCCGCCTCGAACGCCCGCAAAGCCTAGCTAACCGGTGGTGTGCTGGTAGCTCACCACCGTGCCGCCCCGGATGGACACGATGACTCCCTGGAGGATGCCTTTGTCGTAGTCGCTCCCGGGGTTGAACGACGGTGTCCGTCCGAGTTTCATCCGGCCGGCCGACTCGTGGATGTGGCCGTGCAGGCCGGCCACCGGCTGGTAGGTCGCGAGGGCTTCCCGGACGGCGGCGCTTCCGCCGCTCGTCATCACCATCCGCCCCCGCTCGAGGACGGGCTTCGGCAGCTCCCCCCGATCCATCCCCGATGTGTCGAGCTTGGGACACCGGTCGAGGAGCGAGTCCTTCGGCGGACAGTGCAGGTTGAACACGCATCGGGCGGGATCGGGCACGCGGGCCACGCTGGCATGGATCCGGGCCGCGATCTCGGCTTCGTCGGCCTCCCGCGGCGTGTCCCATGGGGTCGGGGTGGACAGGCCGACCGTGATCATCGTGTGCTCGCCGTCGAGCTCCACGACCTCGTCCTCGCAGGCGACCACGTGGTCGCCGTCGGCCTCCGACAGGACCTCCAGTACGCCGGGCTCGTCGTCGTTTCCTCCCGTGAGGTACATGCGAACCGGGGTGCCGGCCAGCCGGTCCTTCGCCAGCTCGAGCCACGAGGACAAGCGTTCCCTGGCCCGATCCTGGAACAGCCCCCTCACCAGCAACGGGTCGCGCCCGAGCTGCTTGTGCTCCATGCGGTCGACGACCCTCCAGTAGAACCCAGCCACCTCGACCATTCGGCAGAACCGGTCGAGGCTGCCAGCGTCGAGCTCGTGGTCGTCCCCATGCAGGTGAGCCCGGTACCGGTCGCCATCGCGGACGATGGGCACCAGCGCCTTGCCCATGAGGTCCCCCCCGAACACCAGCGCGTCGACATCGTAGAAGGACGCGGCGTTCAAGAACTTGCGGAACGTGGGCTCGGAGCCGTGGAGGTCCGCGGCGAAGAAGATCCGGGTGGCCTCACCCTTGGGCTTCCTGCGGAACGGTGCCATACCCTCCAGGCTATGCCAGTCCCGCTAGTCCAGGCCGACGACCACGGTCTTGAGCTCGGTCAGGCGCTCCATCGAGAACCGGCCGCCAACCCGGCCGACACCGCTCGCCGATCCGGACGCCCCGCCGAACGGGAGGTGGGACTCCCAGTAGTTCGTGCCCTCGTTCACGTTCACCCAGCCGGTCCGCACGGCTTCTGCGTACCGAAGGCCTCGGCGGAGGTCCCGAGTGAACACCGCGGACAGCAGGCCGTACGGCGAGCCGTTCACGATCCGCACGGCTTCCTCTTCGCTCCGGATGGTGGAGACCGGGACCACCGGTCCGAAGGTCTCCTCCCGGGCGATGGCCATCTCGTCGGTCACGCCGTCGACCACCGTGGCCTCGAAGAACAGCTCGCTCCCGAGGTGCGGCGCGCGCTTCCCGCCCACCACGACCTCCGCTCCCCGGTCGACCGCGTCGGCGACGTGCTGCTCCGTCTTGTCGGCCACGGGCGAGTTGTTCAACGGACCCATCGTCGTCGCATCGTCGAACGGATCGCCCAGGCGGATCTCGCCGTCGATCGCGGTTCGGAGCTTCGCGACGTACGCGTCGTGGACGGACTCGTGGACCAGGATCCGCTCCCCCGCCGTGCAGCTCTGGCCGGCGTTCAGGAAGCAAGCCGTGAGCGTTCCGGCCACGGCCGCATCCAGATCGGCGTCCTCCAGGATCACGAGCGGCCCGTTGCCGCCCATCTCCAGGAGGAGCTCCTTGCCCGCCGCCCGCTCCGCGACCCGGTGCCCGGTGGCGATGGAGCCGATGAACCCCACGGCATGCGTCCCCGGGTTCGCGGCGATCTCATCGCCCACCACCGGCCCCGGTCCGGTGACCATGTTGAACACGCCGGGTGGGAGACCGGCATCCTCGATGCACTGGGCGAGCCTCACCGCGCAGACCGAGGTGCTCGGCGCGGGCACCCACACCACCGCGTTCCCATAGGCCAGCGCCGGCGCGAGGAGCTCGCCCGGCATCGTGTAGGGCCAGTTCCATGGGCTGATCACGCCCACGACCCCTCGCGGCACCCGGTACACGAACACGCGCTTGCCGGCATCCACCGATGGCGGGATCAGCCCCTCCATCCGCGTGGCGTCGGCCGATGCCATCTCGAAGTAGGCGATCAGCTCCTCCACCTCGTCGTGGGCCTCGGCCCGGAGCGGCTTCCCCTGGTCGAGCGAAAGGGTCCGAGCCAGGTCGTCCCGCCGCTCCCCCACGATCTCCGCCATCCGCTTCATGGTGGACCCGCGCTCGAACGCCGAGCGCGACGCCCAGTCCCGCCACGCGGCGTTCGCCGCGGCGATGGCCCGCTGGGCGTCCTCCCGCGCGCCCTCGGGGACCCTGGCGATCATTTCGCCCGTGGAGGGGCTGGTGGCTTCGAACGTCGCGCCGGAGACCGAGTCCACCCACTTGCCGCCGATCAGCATCTTCAGATCGTCGGGCATCCGCGACTCCCTTACGGCTTCCCGGTGTCGAAGGCGCGCTTCCAGATCTCCTCGTACGAGCCGACGTCGAGTTCGCGCGGGTTCCCCACGGTCTGGGGGTCGTCGAAGGCGATCTTCGCCAGCATCGGGACCTCGTCGGTCGAGAACCCCAGGGACTGGAGCGTGGGGATGTTGACGTCCTCGGTGAGCGCGTAGACCTCTTCGACCGCCAGGTCGGCCGCCTGGTTCACCGTCTTGTCCCTCGTGTCCTTCCCCAGGGCTTGGGCGATCCGGGCGAACCGCTCGGGGGTCCCCGGGACGTTGAACTCCACGACCGGTCCGAGCAACCGACCCACCAGGTCGCCGTGGGGCACGTCGTGCACCCCGCCGGCCGACTGGGCCATCGCATGGTTCGCCCCCGCCGAATCGACCCCGTAGGACAGCCCGGCGAGCATGGCGGCCATGCTCATGTGGGACCGGGCCTCCAGGTCATGCCCGTCCTCGACGGCGCGACGGAGCCACCTGCCGACGTAGTCGATAGCCTCCAGGGCCACGGCGTCGGTGAACGGCTGGTGGTAGTCCATCGTGAAGCACTCGACCGCGTGAGCCAGCGCGTCCATGCCGGTGCCGGCGGTGACGCCGGGAGGCAGGTTCACCGTGAGGGCCGGGTCGATCACGGCCACCCACGAGGCGATGTTCGGCGTGCCCCCCACGTTGAACTTGATCTTCCGGTCGGGATCGGTGATCACCGCCCACAGGGTTACCTCGCTCCCCGTCCCCGCCGTGGTGGGGATGGCGATCATCGGGGGGATCCGGCGGGCGATGGGTGCCCGGCCGTATTCGTAGTCCAGGATCGAGCCGCCGTGGACGGCGACCACGCCGATCCCCTTGGCCGTGTCCATCGAGCTCCCGCCGCCCAGCCCGATCAGCCCGTCGCAGCGCTCCGACGCGTAGAACCGCGCCCCCTCGTCCACAAGCTCGATCGGCGGATTGGCCTTGACCCGGTCGAAGACCACGGGGTCGATCCCCTCGTCGCGAAGAACGTTCAGCACCCCGTCGAGCAGGCCGGCCTTCACGATCCCCTGGTCCGTGGCGAGGAGGGGCCGGGTGATCCCCAGGGCCCGGGCTTCCTGGCCCAGCGTGCTCAGCGCGCCGATCCCGTGGACCAGGCGCGTGGGGGTCTCGTACGTGCGAACAGGGGAGACCTCGACCATCGCGGGCCTACTCGACCGGGATCTCCCGGTGGATCGCGCTCAAGTCGATCCCCTGGCTCCTTCGGTAGATCTTCGCCACGACGTAGATGACCAGCGCGAGGGCGTACATGGCGCCCATGAAGTAGAGCGACTGCTTGTTGTTGACGGCGTACAGGTCGTCCTTGAACCACTTCCAGATGTTGAACCCCAGGAACAGGGCCGTGACCACGCCCGACACCGTGATGAGCGGGATCCCGGCCACGGTGTATCTGGCGATCGGCGAGTTCTGATACAGCTGCTTCTTGCGCCAGGGAAGGATCGCCGCGGCGATCGCCGTTCCGAAGAACGTCACCGCGATGACGAGGGTAGCGTCCAGGATGTACGTCGAGAACTTGCTCGTGTAGGCGTACAGGGCTCCGACCCCGACAGAGGGCACCAGCATCAGGACGAGCGCCCACACCGGCACGTGCCGGCGCTCCGACACGTCGGCCACCCGCTCGGGGAGGATCCGGTCGAAGGCGGCGGCGAAGATCACCCGCGTCGACGATAGGAACAGCGTGCCCGCCCACCCCAGGAACCAGGCCCCGAACATCAGGACGATGATGGCCTGCACGATCGCGTTGTGGAAATAGAAGCTGACGAGCAGCGGCGGGTAGGACCAGATGGGGATGGGCGACTTTCCGACGCCGTAGACCACGTTCCAGTAGTTGAGGTTCGCCGCATTGAACCACTGCCAGCCGAAGAACTTCGACGCCAGGAGGAGGAAGACGAGCGCGACGGCGATGGTGACCCACAGGCCCCACATCATGCCGGTCATGACCCGCTTGAAATCGCTCGCCCCGCGGACCTCGCCGTACAGCGTGGCGCCCCAGTTCGGCCACAGGATCCAGAAACAGAGGAAGGGGATCAGGAGGAGCGTGTCGCCGAAGAAGGGCGAGAACCCGAGGTTCGGGACGACGCTGGCGCCGCCGGCGTCCTTCAGCGTCTGGGTGTAGGCGTTGTTCACGCCGAAGAGGTTCCGCGCCTCCTGGTCGAAGGCGCTCGCGAATCCGGCGCGCGAGCCGATGAGCATCACGAGGAACATGATCCCCAGGCCGATGAACCCGATGTAGAAGCAGTACTTCTGAACCTTGGCGTACCCCTCCATCCCCAACGAAACAAGGAAGCCGGCCAAGATGACCGTGATCAGGATCACGGTGAACAGGCCGTTCTTGCCGCTCAGGAAGGTGAGAAGGCCGTCCGCCTTGAAGATCGCGGCGAGCGGCTGGAAGACCTCGACGTTCAGGATGTTGCCGTAGACGGGAGCCCAGTACCACAGGATGAACCACCAGCCCGTGATGGCCAGCACGAAGGCGATCCCGCCCGTCAACACACGACTCTGCCACACATAGTCACCACCAGCGCGGGGCATCACCGAGATCATGCCGGCGTACGTGATCACCAGGAACGTGATGAAGACGCCCGAGATCAACAGCGCCGGAAGGACCTGTCCCGTCGGCACGAACGCCAGGACGGAGAGGGCGAAGAACAGTCCGAGCGTCACGAAGTTGACCGACATGAACGAGTAGAGGAAGGCATCGAACTTCGACCACCCCTTGACCAGACCGGTGGCCTTCCTCAGGAACAGGGTCGGTGCTTCGCCTACCGCGGCCATCTCGTGCCCTCCTTGGCTCGAGCCGACGTCATCCGTTCACCAACACGTAGTTCTTGATCTTCAGCTTCTTGGGGTCGAGGTCGATGATCGCGGCCTGGAGCGTGCCCTCCTCGTATGCGCTCCCCGGGTTGACCGCAAGGGTCTTGCCCAGCTTCACCCCACCCTTGCTCTCGTGGATGTGCCCGTGTAACGACATGAGCGGCTGATACTCCATGATCGAGTCGCGAACGGCCCTGGAGCCGACCGGCCGCATGGCTCGCCCCCCCGCGATGAACTTCATGTCCGCGTCGAGTGCGGGGGCCTCGTCGAGGTTGGAACCGTACGGCGGTGCGTGGAAGTTGAAGATGGTCCGGCGGAAGTCGGGGGCGTCCTTCAGCATGCGGTCGATCCGTTCCCGGAGCTTGTCCTCCGGGGCCTCCCGGTAGGTGTCCCAGGGCGTGGGGTTGGTCCACCCCATCGACACCATGGTGAACCCGCCAACGTCTAGCGTCCGAGCCTCCCCCATCTCGACCTCGTTCGACCGCTCGATCACCGCATCGACCTCGAACATGTCGTCGTTGCCGGGGCACAGGAAGCACCGGATGTCCTTGCCGGAGAGCTTCTCCTCCGCGATGCTCATCCACCGCTCGACCGTGGCCAGCATGACCTCTTTGAACTTCGCGTCCACGAGCTTCTCGTCGCCCTTCAGGGCCTGGTACTCCTCGCGATCCATGCGCGCCGGGTAGTAGCCGCGATTGATGATCTTCTTCTCGATCGCCTGAACCTCTTCCTCCGACTCGAGCACCTCGTGGTACTCCTGGAGGGTCGTCTCCCACTTCCCGTCGCTCTCGACGATGGGGACGATGGCCTTGCCGGTGATGTCCCCGCCCAGGATGAGGATGTCCGCCTTGTAGAACGGCCCGGCGTTCAGGAACTTGCGCCAGCACACCTCCGAGCCGTGGACGTCCGTGGCGTAGAAGATCTTGGGCATGCTCCCCCTCTAGTCGCCGCGCACAGTTTCGACCACCCCTGGTTGCGGCGCAACCCAGGGCCGGCGGTTCAATGCGCGATCTCTTCCGGAAGCTGGTACCACTGCACCCGCTCACCCACCTTCGAGCGAAGCTTCCACCGCAGGCTCTTGGGCGCCGCGTCGGCCTGCGTTCGAAGCGTCCGGGCTTGTTCGACGGGGTCGAATCTGGCGCCCGCGGGTACCAGGGAGTGGAGATCGCCCTGCACGAGCTCGACGAGCCGATCGAGGTTGCGCGTCACCGTCCGCCACCATCCCCAGTCTTCGCCCACGATCTCGCAGAACCGGATGGGGTCGATCGTGCCGGACTCGTCCCGTTCAGCCACGGGGAACGCGGCGAGCAGATAGACGATGTCCTGGACGTCCTTCTCGTTCTGTTCCACCACCTGGAGCTTGGTCATCAACAGGTCGGTGACGTCGAGCGTGTACGGCATCCGCGAGATGCGATCCCTGAACGTCAGAACGTGGCACATGTTGAGCTGGTCCATGACGACGTCGACGCTCGTCCCGCCGTCGGGGGTCGTGAAGTACATCTGCTTGTGGCCGTGGATCGTGTTGAAGCGCTTGTCCCCCTGAAAACCCTGCCCGGCAAGGAACTCCATCACCGCTCCCTTCGCCGAGGACACCGAGGCGAAATCCATGTCCTGGCCGGTTCGAACGCGCGGAGGGAAGTCGGGCGTGAGGAGCCGGATGGCCTGGCCACCGATGAGCCGGAGCGGGACGTTTCGCTCCGCCGCCAGACGCGCGGTCCGGGCGGCCGTCTCGAAGGTATCGCTCACTGTCCGCCCCTTGCCGGAGAGAGGTTCGGCACGGCGCAACCTTACTCCCTCACCCCGCGATGGGAGTTCCCTCACCCCCCGCCGAGCAGGAGGAGCCCGCCGACGACCAGCACCACGCCGGCCAGCTGGCTGGCCGCGGGCCGCTCGCGGAGGAGCAGGATCCCGCCCACCACCGGGATGAGCGGGAACGTGGCCGACGCCGCCGAGACGATCGAGACGTACCCGAGCTCGGTCCCCCGGGCGTAGGCCGCGCCGCCCAGGACGTCGACGACGCCGACGAGGACCGCGCCTGCGACCGCCGGGAGCGCGAGGCCCTCGCCGTGTGCGAGTCGGGCACGTCGCAGGAACATCGCCACTCCAATGAGGGATGCGGCGGAGAACGTCCTGGACAAGGTGAGCGCGGGCAGCCACCCCACCTCCTTCGCGTATCGGCCGAGCAGGAAGGTCGCCACACCGAACAGCGCCATCGATGCGATCGCGTACCTGAGCCCGGAGCGGCCGATGGGGGACGGCCGGCCCAGCTTGCGGAGATCGGTCGATGTCAGCACGACGCCGAGGACCGTGGTGAACGCACCGAAGGCGACGATCCCGGGGAGCGACTCTTCCAGGAAGACGACGGCGAGCGCGATCGTGATGACCGAAAAGGCGGCCACGACCGGCGACACGAGCGCAACCGGTCCGAGCTCCAGCGCCCGGTACAGCAGGAGATACGCGGCCGCCGCGATGATGCCGTTCGCGGCCATCCCGGCGATCACCCCGGGGGGCGTGCTCCAGACCGGACGCAGGACGGCGACGAGGACGAGCAACGTGAGGAGCCCGGCCACCTGCGACGCCACGACCGTGACCATGGTCCCCACCCGCCTGGCCACGACGGCCGCCCCGAAGTCGGCCACCCCCCATCCGAGCGCAGCGGCCAAGCCGAAGATCACGCCGGAGGCCGAGCCTCCGCCAGCGCGTCGACGGCCACCGCCCCCCGGCGACCCACGATCAGCGGGTTCGCCTCGAGCGAGGCCAACCTCCCGCGCAGGTCGGCGGACGCGCGAGCGATCCCCTCCACCGCCCGGGCCACGGCGGCCAGATCGTGGGCGCGTGGATCGAGCCCGCAGGCCGTCGCAAGGTGCTCCACGAACCGCCCGGCCTGCGTTCGGGTGAGCGGCGCTGCGATGAACGTGGCCTCCCCGCTCTCCGCGAGCGCGCCGCCCGGCCGGATGGTGACGGCCGGGCCGAACCGCTCGTCCACGACCGCGCCCACCAATACCTCGGCGCCTTGCACCATCCGCTGCACCAGCACCTGGGGGCGCCTGGCCCCGGCCCGCCGGGCCGCGGCCAGGACCTGGGACGCGGCGGCCGCCACGGCCGCCGCGTCCGCCAATCCCAGGCGGATCCCGCCAAGCCGCTCCTTGTGCGGCATCTCCGGGGCGAGCGCCTTCACGGCGACGGGAAAGCCGACAACGCGCGCGGCGCGCGTCGCTTGCTCCGGCGTGTCGACGACCCGCTCAACGGGCCGGCGCACGCCGTACAGCTCGAGCAGGGTCGCCGCGCGGGCCTCGTCCAGCGGTCCCGTCATACCCCGCAGCGCCCGAAGGGCCCGTCCCCGGTTGGCATGCGGAGGAAGGACGGGAAGGGCTCGCTCCTTCACGTCCTGGAGGTCCACCAAGGCCCGGACGGCTCCCGCCGCGGCTCGATGACCCTGGAGGAACGGGATCCCCGCCCGATCCACGAACGCTCGCGCCGCCTTGCCGTACGACAGGGGGCTCATGGCCACCGAGGCGAAGGCCACGCCCGTCTCCTCTTGGAGCTCGCGCGCCCGGGCAAGCACCGGCTCGGCCCACACCTCCTCCGATTCCAGTCGCGGGGGAAACGCGTCGAAGGCCACGAGCCCGATACGCGGGTCGCCGGCCAGCGCCTCGAGCGCGGCGACGTACATCTCGGTCTCCACGGCGGCCTGGCCGGTGACGTCGAGCGGGTTGTTCTGCCCGGCGAAGGCCGGCAGGGCTGCTCGGAGCCGCCGTCTCGTCGCCCCCGTGAACTCGGGGAGCTCGAGGCCCGCCTCGGCCGCGGCCTCCGCGAACAGCGTGCAGGCGCCGCCGGACTGCAGAGCGGCGGCGACGCCGGGCGCGCGCAGCGCACGGTGGGACGAGAGCAGCACGATTGCCTCGAACATCTCCACCGGGTCCGCCATCAGCGTCGCTCCGTGCGCGCGCAGCCACGCGTCGCGGAGCGCGGCGTCGCCGGCCAGCGCTCCCGTGTGGGCCACGATCGAACGCTGCGCGGCCTCGCTCGTCCCCGCCGGCGCGCACAGCAGGACGGGCTTGCCCGCGACCCGGAGCGCGTCGAGCCCCCGCCCGATGCCCTCGATGTCGCGCATCGTCTCCACGTAGGTGACGACGAGCTCGGTGTGCTGATCCGCGGCGGCCCAACCGAACATGTCGCCGAGGCCGACCACCGCCTCGTTCCCCACACCCAGGATGATGCGGAGCCCCAGCCCACGGTCCGAAGCCATCTGGCCCATGGTCCAGGCGACCGTGCCGCTCTGCGAGATGACGGAGACGGTCCCCGCGATGGGCTCGGGAGGCGGCGTCGTCCCGTACGGCGCCACCCGCTCGACGTAGTTCACGAACCCCTCGACGTTCGGCCCGAGAACCGGCATCCGCCCCCGCCGAGCGATCGCGCGAAGCTCCTCCTGGAGCTTCATCCCCTGGGGCCCGGCCTCCGCGAAGCCACTCGAGACGACCATCGCGGAACGCACCCCGGCCCGTCCGCTCTCCTCCACCGCGCGCACGGCGACCGAAGCCGGGACGACGATTACGGCGAGGTCCACTCCTTTCGGCAGCTCCAGCACCGACGAACGACACGGTCTGCCCCACACCTCGTCGTACTTTGGATTGACCGGGTAGAGCTCGCCTCGGTAGCCGAGGTGTTGGAGGCTGCGGAAGATCTCCGGAGCCCAGGAATCGGGGGATTCCGAGGCACCGACCACCGCGATCGATCGCGGTGCGAGCAGCGGCCGAAGGTTCACGCGCCCCTGTCCCGGAACCGCGCATCCCTCCAGGCGATGGCGGCCTTCAGGCCCTGCTCCTGCGTGATGCGACGGAACTCGTCCCGCTGTGGGAGGTTCGCAGACTCGATCATCACGTCGATCTCCACGTTGGCCGCGACCCCCTCACGCATCCCGGACAGCTCCCACACCCGGTTGATGGCCCGCTTCGTGGCCCGCACCACGAATGGCTCGTTCTTCGCGATCTCCTTCGCCAGGGCCATGGTGGCGTCGTCGAGCTCGGCAGCGGGCACCACTCGGTTGACCAGCCCGATCCGGAGCGCCTCCTCAGCGGGGATCCGGTCCTCCCCGGTGAACAGGAGCTCCTTGGCCTTGCGGGCGCCGACCACCCAGGGAAGCAGCATCGTGACGACGCCGGATCCGAACCGGATGTCCGGGTAGCCGAAGAACGCGTCATGGGAGCAGACGCACAGGTCGCAGGCGAGCATGAGGTCCGTGCCGCCGGCCAGGCAATAGCTGTGGACCTGGGCGATGACCGGCTTCGGGTGGTCGACGAGCTCGAGCATCCGGTCGGCCGAGCCCTCGAGCTCCCGATACCACGCTGCGGAGTCCATCGGTCCGGCTCCCGCATCCTCCTCAAGGTCGTACCCGGCGCAGAAGGCCCGTCCCGCTCCTCGGAGGACCAGCACGCTGCGTTCAGCCGCTCCGGGCGGTTCATCGTGAGCCGGCGGACCGGCCCGACGTCCTCGATGAGCAGGACGGGTTCGTGGCCCGGCGCGTCGTCGGTCATGGGAGCCCTCGCAAGGTCGGGTCGGGGCCGCATCATACCGGGCCCCTGAACGGCGCTTCAGCCGGCCCGGTTGGGTTGCGTGACCTGCACACTTGTGCTACTCACGTTTTGAACGGACGGTCAAACGAGGGGAGGTCCGTCGCATGCATCCACATCCGTGGCCGATGGGAAGGATGAACAGGCGAGACTTCCTCCGGCGGTCGGCCGGTGCGGCGGTGGCCCTGCCGGGCGCGGCCGCGATCCTGGCCGCATGCACGAAACCGGGCCAGACGAGCCGGACGTCGATCGAGGAGCGGCTGCTCGCCAACCCGGCGCGCCCGGACCACCCGGTCACCCTCCCGCTGTACCAGGACCCCATCTCCCCTTCGACCCCCATCGAGAAGGGCGCGACCCTCCAGATCTACAACTGGGCGGACTACCTGTGGCCCCGACTCTTCCGGGAGTTCGAGGACAAGTTCAGCAAGTACGACGTCAAGGTCAGCCTCACGACCTTCAACGACATCGACGGCGGTGTCGCCAAGCTCTCCGCCGGCCAGGTGGCCCCCGACGTCTTCTTCCCGGATCCGTCGGAGCTCACGAAGCTCGTCGTGTCGAAGCTCCTCCAGCCGCTCCAGCACGACCTGCTCCCCAACCTCGCCGCGAACTACTGGTCGGAGTTCCAGAACCCGTTCTACGACCAGCAGTGGCGATACACCGTTCCGTACACCGTCTACACGACCGGCATCGCGTACCGAAGGGATCACATCCCGGACTCGAAGATCCAATCGATGTCCAACCCCTACGAGATCCTGTGGGATCCGGAATACAAGGGCCGGGTGACGATCTACGACGACCGCCGGGAGACCATGTCGATGGCGCTCATGAAGAACGGGATCAAGGACGTGAACACGGGAGACCCCAAGCTGATCGACATGGCCAAGGACGACGTCCTGAAGCTGATCGATGCCACGAACGCCCAACTCACGATCAACGGCGTCTACGTGAAGATGGCCGAGGACGTGTACTGGGTGGGCTCCTCCTGGTCCGGTGACGTCGTGGCCGCCGCCATCTATTACCTTCCCAAGGGCGTGTCGCCCGATGTGCTTGGGTTCTGGTATCCGTCCGACGGAGGCGGCGTCATCGGCAACGATCTCATGGTCATCCCGAGCAGCGCCAACAGCCCTCGTCTGGCCCACGAGTTCGTCAACTTCATGCTCGACAAGACGAACTCGTTCGCCAACTTCGAGAACTGGAACGGGTATCAGACCCCCATGAACTCGATCAACCCAAGCGCTCTGGTCCCCAAGGTGATCCCGCCCAGCCTGGAGGAGGCCGTCGTCGTTCCCAAATTCTTCGACACCGGCTCCTTCATCCTCGGCGTGAGCCCGTCCGTCGACGCGCTGTACTCCCAGGCCTGGGACGAGATCAAGGCCGGTGGGTAGCGAAGCAGCGACCGCCGTTCCCAAAGCACGGCGCCGTGCGGGGGAGGGCGGCGGTGCCCGCATCTCCGGGGTCCTGTACCCGAGGTGGTACTGGCCGTCGTTCGCCGGACCCGCCACGATCTGGCTGGTCCTGCTGTTCGTCCTTCCCTTCTACGTGGTCTTCGCCGTCGCCTTCGGCACGTCGGACCTGTTCGGGAACGCGCTGCCCGTGTACCAACCGTGGTACTGGAGCGGCTCGACGTTCACGGCCATCCTGGACAGGTTCTATGGAGGGGACGCCTTCTATCAGCCCGCGCTCGTCCGGACCCTGGTCTACGTGCCGGCGGCCAGCCTCCTGTGCCTCATCCTCGGCTACGGGGTGGCGTACTACGTGGCTCGGCACAGTGGCCGGCGAAAGGGCTTGTACCTGGTCCTTTTGATCTCTCCGTTCTGGATCAGCTACCTCATGCGGATCTACGCGTGGCAGGGACTGCTCCAGCCGGACGGGCTGATCAACCGGATCCTGACGCAACTCCATGTGATCTCGTCGCCGGTGAGCTGGCTCCAGGGGCGGCCGACGACTGTGGTCCTTGGCCTGGTGTACGGCTACATCCCGTACATGATCCTTCCGCTGTTCGGGTTCCTGGACAGGATCGACCAGAACCTGCTGGAGGCAGGCCGCGATCTGGGGGCCGGTCCGTTCAAGACGTTCGTCCGGGTGACGCTGCCGCTCTCCCGGCAGGCCATCCTGGCCGGCATGGTCATCGTGGCGCTCCCGATGTTCGGCGATTACTTCACCAACGACCTGCTGGGGTCGACGAAGACCTCCATGTACGGGAACCTCATCGACAACGCCCTCTCGCTGCCGGGCGGGAGCCCGCAGGCCGCGTCGCTGGTCTTGATGCTCCTGGTGCTCTTGATCGTCCCGCTCCTGTACTACCTGCGGAGCACCAAGCGGGCCCAGGAGGCGTTGTGAGCCAGGCCTCGATCAGCGTCCGGCAGGCCTGGTGGAGGAACCCATGGCGCAAGCCCCGGTTCCTCCAGGCGCTGACGTGGGGCTACCTCGCGTGGTCCATCATGCCGGTGCTCATCGCCGTGGCGTTCTCCTTCAACGCCGGCCGGTCGCGGAGCGCATGGCAGGGCTTCTCGTTCCGGTGGTGGGTGGGCGATCCGACGGCGGCCGAGTCGCTCCTGTACCGCCCGGACCTGCGAACCGCGATGTTCCAGACCGTGCGCCTCGGCGTCCTCACGATGCTGCTCGCCGTCCCGCTCGGCACGCTGTTCGCGATCGGCATCGACCGGTGGCGGGGACGGGGTCCGGGGCTGGCCAACTTCACGATGCTGCTGTCCTTCGTCGTCCCCGAGATCATCGTCGGCGTCTCGCTGTTCCTGGCCTTCACCTTCCTGCTCAAGTTCGTGACCCTGGGGACGACCGCGCAGATCCTCGGCCTAGTCACCTATCAGATGTCGTACCCGGTAATCGTGGTGCGAGCCAGGTTGCTCTCGATCGGGAAGGAGTACGAGGAGGCCGCCATGGACCTCGGCGCCGCCCCGACGCAATCCGTGCGCCGTGTGCTCTTGCCGCTCCTGTATCCGGCCATCTTCGCCAGCGCGGTGCTGGTGTTCGCCGACTCGATCGACGACTTCATCACGGTCCGCTATCTCTCGAGCACGGCGTCGAGCGAGCCGCTCTCGGTCAAGATCTACGACTCGGCCAGGGCGGCTCCGCCGCCGTCGGTCAACGCCGCTGCCACCTTCATGCTGGTCGTCACGCTGGTCGCCATCACGATCGGATTCATCGTGTATCGGCGGGTCACGCGGGGCGAACGCGTCGAAGCGGCACGAGAGTTCGTCGGATTCCAGGTCTAGAGCCTTCAGGAGCCCTGGTCGCCGACGGCTGCTACCGACTCGCCCACGGGGGCCCCGTCGACCAGGACCCGCAGGGCATCCACGGGCAGGTGCACGGTCACCGGCGTGCCCTGCCCGTACGGCACGCCCTCGCCCTGGTTCTGGATCCAGGCCTGGAGCGTCTCTCCCGGCGCGAGGCGCACGATGACCTGGAGGATCGACCCGACGTAGACCACCCGCTCGACCATCCCCGGGACCCGGTTCTCGCCGGTTGCGCCCTGCTGCTCTAGCCCGACGCGCTCCGGCCGGATCACGATCTTCGCCTCGCCTCGTGCGTCGCTCTCGCCCTGCCCGGCGAGCAACGTGAAGTCGCCGAGGCGGATCCGGCACCGGCCGCTCCCATCCGGGCCCTCGGCGCGAGCGTCCATGAGGTTGGACACGCCGAGGAAGTCGGCGACGTACGTGGTCCTCGGCTCCTCGTAGACCTCGTTCGGGGTTCCCACCTGCTCCACGCGGCCGTTCGACATCACCGCCAGCCGGTCGGACATCGTCAGGGCCTCCTCCTGGTCGTGCGTCACGTAG
>VAYX01000059.1 GCA_005885325.1 Actinomycetota bacterium | reverse complement strand
TCTTCCCCCGGATGCACGAGGCGGGCGCCCTGGTCGTCGGGGCGTCGCTGGTGGCCGCGCAGGAGGTGGTGGAGGGCCGGCTGGATCACGCGTTCAACGCCGCCGGAGGGCTCCATCACGCCATGCCGGCGCGGGCCTCCGGGTTCTGCGTCTACGACGACCCGGCCGTGGCCATCGCCTGGCTCCTGCGGCGCGGTGCGGAGCGGATCGCCTACGTCGACGTCGACGTCCACCACGGCGACGGGCCCCAGGCGGTGTTCTACACCGACCCTCGGGTCCTCACCGTGTCGATCCATGAATCGGGGGAGTACCTGTTCCCCGGAACGGGCTTCGTCTCGGAGCGCGGTGCGGGTGAGGCCGAGGGGACCAAGGTGAACGTGCCCCTTCCTCCCGGAACCGGGGACCGGGCCTGGCTGGAGGCGTTCCGGGAGGTCGTGCCGCCGCTCGTGCGGCGGTGGGGGCCCGACGTGCTGGTCACACAGCTCGGCTGCGACACCCACCAGACCGACCCGCTGGCCCACCTCCTCCTCACCACCCGTGCCTACCGCGAGGCGGCCGCCGTCCTGCACGAGCTGGCTCACGAGGCTGCGGGCGGCCGGTGGGTGGCGACCGGCGGCGGCGGATACCAATGGGCCAGGGTGGTCCCCCGCGCGTGGACCCTGTACTTCGCCGAGATGTGCGAGGCGGAGCTCCCCGACCACCTCCCCGAGTCCTGGATCGAGGAGGTGGAGCGCGCGGTCGGTGGCGAGGTCCCGGCAACCTTCTCGGAGGCCCCCTTGCCCGATGGACGTCCCGACGCGGAGACTCGGGACGTGATCCGCCAGGTGCGAGCCACCGTCTTCCCCGGCCTGGGGCTCGAGCCGTGATCGTGCCGGGCGCGAAGCTCGTCTGCACGCTCGGGCCCGCGACCGAGTCGGGCGACCGCGTTCGGGCCCTGGCCGAGGCGGGGTGCGACGTGTTCCGGGTGAACTTCTCCCACGGCGGCCCGAAGGACCATGCGACCCGGGTGCAGGTGGTGCGGTCCATCTGCGACGACCTGGGGAGCGACCTCGCCGTGATGGCCGACCTTCCCGGCCCGAAGATCCGGCTGGGGGACCTCGTCACCGAGCCCCTTGCGCTCTCGGCCGGATCCCGGTTCGTGCTCCGGCCGGATGGCCGGGCCGGGGACGCCGGGGGAGCGTCGATCACGTACGCGGGATTGGCTCGCGACGTCGGGCCGGGCGACCGCATCCTGCTCGCCGACGGGGCCGTCGAGTTGATCGTGCGCGACGTGGATGGCGACGAGGTGGTGACCGAAGTGGTCCGGCCCGGCTCCATCCGAGCCCGGGCCGGGGTGAACGTGCCGGCCGAGCGGCTTGGGCTCCCCGCGATCACGGACCGGGACAAGGAGGCGCTCGCCGCCGCCCTCGACCTCGGCGTCGATCTCGTCGCGCAGTCGTTCGTCCGAAGCGCCGCCGATCTGGCCGGTCTCCGCGCGTTGATGGGAGCACGCGTGCTCCCGATCGTGGCGAAGATCGAGACGCGGCCGGCGGTCGAAGACATCGACAAGGTGCTGGAGGAGGCCGACGCCGTGATGGTGGCCCGGGGCGACCTGGGGGTCGAGCTCCCGATGGAGGAGATCCCCGTCGTCCAGAAGGAGATCCTGCTCGCGGCGCGCAGGGCCGCCCGCCCGGCCATCGTGGCCACCCAGATGCTGGAATCGATGACGCACGCGCCGCGACCGACCCGGGCGGAGGCGACCGACGTGGCCAACGCCGTCCTGGACGGGGCCGACGCGATCATGCTCTCGGCCGAGACGGCCATCGGCGAGTTCCCGGTGGAGGCGGCCGCGGCGGCCGTGCGGATCGCCGAGGTGGCGGAGGAACGAGGGTCCCCCTTTCGGGCGGCTCGCCCGGCCTGTACGCATGCCGACGAGGGAGCGGCCGCCGCTCACGCCGCGTCGCAGATCGCGGGGGACGACCCCGACGTCGTCGCGGTCTCGTGCTTCACCCGGACGGGTCGCACCGCCGCCTTCCTGTCGAGCGAGCGGCCCCCGGTCCCCATCTACGCGTTCGCTCCCGATCCGGCCGTGCGACGGGCTCTGGCCATCCGGTGGGGGGTGCGCGCGCTCCCGGCCGCGGTGCCGGACGACACGGATGACATGATCGCGCTGATGGACGAGGGACTGCGGGCCGCCGGCGCGGCCACCGATGGCCAGCTCGTCGTCCTCGTGGCGGCGTCACCGTTCGGGCGGGCGCACACGAACATGATCAAGATCCACCGGCTCGGAAGCCCGGTCGGCTGAAACTTCGCCGCGATGGGCGGACGGATCGCGAAGCTAGGTGGCGGCGCGCTCGGTGAGGGCCTCGATGGTCCTCTCGACGCGGCGGGCCCGTGTCTCCTCCCTCTTGGCCTCGGCGATATGGCCGACGTACTCGCGACGATGGCTGAACGAGAGCCGGTCCCAGGCCGCCGCGGCCGCCCGGTTCCGCTTCAGCGCCTTCCTCAGCTCCGGTGGGACCTCGACCTCGCGAGGAGCCTCGTCGTTCTCCACCACGACGTCGATGGCGTCGCCGGGTCCCGCGCCCGCTTCGGCCATGACGGCCTTGGTCACGCCGAGCATCATCACGCCGCCCATCCTCACGATGGAGCCGCGGTACGGGACGCCGTTGAAGCTCGCCTGCACCGGGATCCGGCCCCTGCCGCCGAGCGCGGCGACGACCTCGGCCGGCACCTCGACCAGGTGCCCGCCGCCCCCACGGCCCGAAGGCCGGAGCTTCGCCGTGAACCGGGTCCTCGCCATGAGGGGAGCCTACCTCCGAGACTTCGCCGGCGTGGTTCCGAGTCGACCGGTGGCGGTGCGCACGCCCCACCGGTACAGGGGGGGCGTGAGGACCCGGAACGCCTGCCACAGGCTCATGCCCCGCGGCACGGACACCTCCGGCGCCCTCCCTTCCTTGATGACGTCCACGATGACCCGGGCCACCCTGTCCGCCCGCATGACGAGGGCAGACGGCAACCGACCCTGCGGGAAGCCCTCGGTCGCCGCGAAGCCCGGGTTCACGCTGGTCACGAGGATCCCGCGGGGGGCGAGCTCGTAGTAGAGGGCTTCGGAGAACGCCACGACGCCGTGCTTGGACGCCGAGTACACCGACGCGCCGGGGGCCGCATAGCGTCCGGCCAGCGATCCCACGTTCACGATGTGGCCTCGCTGCCGGTCCAGCATCATCGGCAGGAACACCTTCGTGCAGACGAGCACGCCGAGCAGGTTCACCCGGATGACCTGTTCGATCTGCTCGAGCGAGAGGTCCTCGAACCGTCCCCCGCCGGGGATGCCGGCGTTGTTGATCAGGACGTCGCATCGCCCGAAGGCCTCGTCCACCCGGTCGCGCAGTCCCTGGAGATCGGCGACCTCGGTCACGTCGCACCGCACGGCGAGGGCCCGGCCACCCCGCCCCTCGATCTCGGCGGCTAGGGCCTCCAGGCGTTCCGCGCGGCGCGCCGCCAGCACGACGGCCGCTCCCTCCTTCGCCAGCATCCTCGAGGTGAGCTCGCCGAACCCGGACGAGGCCCCCGTCACCACCGCCACGGCGCCGCGGAGATCCATCTCACGGCTCCCTGGCGCTCGTGACGCTCTGGCCACCGTCCACCACCAGCACCTCGCCCGTGACGAAGGACGCCGCCGGAGAGCACAGGAAGAGCGCGGCCGCGGCGACGTCCTCCGGACGCCCCCACCGGCCCAGGGGGATCCTGGACCGGATCCGGGCCTCGGCCTCCGGGTCGTCTCGCTCGGGTTGGTTCATCTGGGTGTCGATCCATCCCGGGGCGATCGCGTTGACCCGCACGCCGGACGGTGCCCACTCGAGCGCCGTGGCCTTTGTCAGGTTGATGATCGCGGCCTTCGCCGCGCCGTAGTACGCCAGACCCACCTCGACGGTGAACCCGTCGATGGAGGCGACGTTCAGCACGCAGCCCGAGCCCTTGGCCAGCAGGACCGGCGCGACCGCCCGCATCCCGTAGACGGCCGAGAAGAAGTTCACCCGGAAGTACTTCTCGAACCCCTCGGCCCTGGTCTCGCTGAACGGTGCCATGAACGGCGCGGCGCCCGCATTGTTCACGAGGATGTCGAGCGAGCCGAGCTCCCGAACGGCCGCCTCGATCAGCTCTCGTACGGCTTCCTCGTCCGAGACGTCGGCCACGATCGGCACGGCCCGCCGGCCGAGCTGCTCGACCTCCTTGGCCGTGCGCTCGATCTCATCCCTCGTCCTGGCGGCGAGGGCCAGGTCGGCCCCCTGGCGGGCGAAGGCGTGCGCGATGGCCCGCCCGATCCCCCGGCCCCCGCCCGTGACCACGGCGACCTGCCCTTCCAGAGAGAAGTCGTTCACGCGTGCGCCCCCTACGATGACTGGTGGATGGACGTTATCGAATCCCATGCGGCGCAGCTGCCCGCGATCGACGAGCGGTGGACCGGGCGGGTGCGCGACCGCCAGGAGCTTATCCACGGGCTCCTCGAGGGTCGGATCGCCGGTCCCTCCCTCAGCCACCCGCTCGACAACGTGTTGCGCAACATCCGGCTGCTCTGCGAGGGGGAACCCGACAAGCAGTTCGGGATGTCCGGCTTGCCCGGGCTGTTCACGCCGACGGAGGTGCTGGGCCTCGTGGGCCGGGCCGCGGGCTTCACGCCGGACCCGAACGCGACGGCGGGACCGGTCCCCGTCGACCCTGAGCTCGTGATCGAGGCCTGTGAGGCCGTGGGGGAGCGACTGGCCGTGGCCTGTGCGAGGGGTGAACGCGTGATCCTGGCCACCGGACACCCGGTCGGTCTGGCCCACCTGTACACCGGGGTGGGACGGCAGCTCGCGGCCCGCGGCGTCGAGCTGCTCCGGCCGTACGAGGCGGTGGCCTGGCGCGACGCGGATGGCCACGGCTGGCAGGTTCGGTACCTGGAAGGGGTGGCCCTCCTCACCGACCGGGCCTCGGCCCGTCACACGCACCGGGGCGACGCCATGGCCAGGATGCTCGGCGAGGAGCGGCCGGACCTGGTGTTCGCCGACCACGGCTTCGCGGGGGCCGCAATCGAGTCCGGCGTCGAGACCCTCTCGATCGCCGATGTGAACGACCCCGCTCTCCTGGTGGCCAGGGCACAGGGCCGGACTGAGACCGTGATCGTGATGGATGACAACGTCCAGCCCGATGCCTACTGGCCCTGCTACCAGGCCATCGTGGGCCGTCTTGCCGACTGAGTAGAATTCGCCCCACGTTGAAGCTTGATCCCTTCTCCGAGGCACGGTTCGTACGCGTGATCGGGGCGCATCGCCCCGAGCGAATGTTCATCCAGACCGCCCATCCGCCCACCACAGGGGGGGAACCCCGGGCGGGCTGACCCGCTCGCGCAGGCACGGAACTGGGCCTCCGGGGAGGGGCGAGACCGCCCCACGCGGAGGCGAAGGTGAACGAGCACGAGGCGCTGGTCGAGCGCGCGGTGCGCCACAAGCGCACGGTGCTACTCGTCGGCGGGCTCGATACGGGCAAGTCCACGCTGTCCCGCATGCTCCTGCGCGCCGGCGTGGATGCCGGGCGGCCCTCGGCCTTCCTGGACGCGGACGTGGGCCAGAAGACCGTGGGTCCTCCGGCGACCATCTCGCTGAAGGTCGTGCGCTCGGTCGCGGACCTCGAGCCCGACGCCCTGGCGACGGCCGACGCGCTGTCGTTCGTCGGCTCCACGTCGCCGCAGGGCCACTTGTTGCCCGTCGTTACCGGGGTGGTCGCCCTGGCGCAGCGGGCCCGCGACGGTGGAGCCGACCTGCTGGTGGTCGATTCCGGCGGGCTGGTCTCGGGGATCTCCGGCCAGATCCTGAAGTACCACAAGGTCGAGATGCTCCGGCCCGACCTCGTGGTCGGCCTCCAGCGCGGCGAGGAGCTCCAGCCCCTTCTCGGTGTCATCCAACGGTTCTTCACCACGGAGGTCGTCTCGCTCGGCGTCCATCCCGACGTCGTGCCGACGACCGTGGAGCGGCGGGCGGAGAACCGGGAGGCGGCGATGCGCCGGTACTTCTCCGCGGGGCTCCACCGGTGGCGGGTGAAGCCGACCGTGTTCATGCCGGCCCTCCCGCCGATGTTCAACCTGGCCAACCTGGACCGGATGCTCGTCGGTCTGTCCGACGGCGACGGCGGATACCTGGGGATCGGCTACCTCGAGTTCGGGGCGGAGGAGGGGGTGCTGCGCCTCATCTCGCCGGTGGCAGAGGGGCCCAAGGCGCTTAGACTGGGCTCCGTTCGCCTGGAGGAGAGCTACCGCGCCAAGCGCGTGGACCTCCGGAACGTGTTCGGTTCGGAATGACGATGAAGGGATGCTCGTGCCGTCACTGATCAAGAAGCGTCGCAAGAAGATGCGGAAGAAGAAGCACAAGAAGCTGTTGAAGAAGACCCGCTGGCAGCGCCGGCAGCAGGGCCGCTAGGAGCGGGAGCCCGGCCGTGCCGGTATCGGGGACGAGCCGGGCGGCATCCCTGCGCGCCGTGGCCCTCGCCGTTGCCCTGGCGGCCGCGGCTGTGGGGTGCGTACCCTCCCGGCAGGAGGAACGCAACGCCGACATCGCCGCCTCGACGCCGGTCACCTTCCGCTCACCCGACGGGGTGAACCTCGCGGGAAGGGTGTTCGGCAACGGACAGGTGGGCGTGGTCCTCGCCCACATGTTCACGGCCGATCAAGCCTCGTGGTGGGCGTTCGCCCGGACCCTGGCCCCGAAGGGCTTCACCGTCCTCACCTTCGACTTCCGCGGCTATTGCCCCGGTGGGGTGGCCGGCTGCTCCGAGGGTGAACGAGACGTCGCGGCGATGTGGCAGGACGTCCTCGGCGCGGTGGACTTCCTGATGGGACGGGGACTGGTCCGGGTGATGCTCGTCGGAGCCAGCATGGGCGGGACCGCCTCCCTGATCGCCGCGGCCCAGCCCGGCGTTTCGGTCGTCGCGATCGTCGCGCTCTCCGCCCCACAATCCTTCGAGGGGTTGACCGCCGACCGCATCGTCCTGGGGAACGTCACGGCGGCCAAGCTGTTCGTCGCCGGCAACAGCGATCCGACGGGCTCGGCCACGTCGGCGGAGACCATGTACGAGGAGTCCCCACCGCCGAAGCAGGTCGAGATCGTCACGTCGAGCGACCACGGCACCGACCTGCTCACCGGGAATCAGTCGGGCCGGATGCAGACCCTGATCACGGGATACCTCGAGCAGCACTCGGGGGCCTGATGGGACGCCCCATCGTCTTCATGACCGACTACGGCCTGGCCGACGAGTTCGTCGGGATCTGCCACGGCGTCATGGCCCGCATCGCCCCGGCGACCCGGGTGATCGACCTGACACACGCGATCCCTCGGCAGGACGTGGTGGCCGGAGCGATGGCACTCGGCCGCGCGGCGCCGTTCATGCCGGAGGACGCCGTGTACCTCGGGGTGGTGGACCCGGGCGTCGGGTCGGCCCGGCGCCCGGTCGCGGTTGCCTGTGGGTCCGGCGCGTTGCTGGTCGGGCCGGACAACGGCGTGCTGTCGATGGCCTGGGCGGCACTCGGCGGTGCCGCCCAGGCCGCGGAGATCACCTCGGAACGGGTGCTGCTCGGCCCGGTGTCCGCAACGTTCCACGGGCGAGACGTGTTCGCCCCGGCCGCAGCCCACCTGTCGATCGGGATGCCGCTTCCGGATCTCGGTCCGCCCGTCGACCCCCGGACCCTGCACACGGTCGAGATGCCCGCCCCGATGATCCTTCGAGGGGTGGTGGGGGCGCGAGTCATCGGGGTGGACGGGTACGGGAACGTCCAGCTGAACGCCCGCTCCCGGGACCTGGAGGTGGCCGGCTTGGAACGCTCCGTGGAGGTGTGCGGGAGGGTCGTCTCGAGGGCCTCGACCTTCGCCGACGTTTCGGAGGGCTCCCCGGCGGCCATCGTCGACTCCCAGGGCTTCGTGGCGCTGATCGTGAACGGGGGCAGTGCGGCCGAGGCGCTCGGCCTTCATCGAGGGGACGCCGTGACGCTTTCGCGGCCGGGGGGATGACCTGCCCGGCTATGGCGTGGGGGACGGAGTCGGCGGGCCGGGCGTCGGCAAGGAAGGGTAGGGGGTCCCGGGAACCGGTCCCGGGAATGGCTCCCGGTCCGCGCCGGCGATGATGAGCTGCGCGACGGCCGCCCCGGCGAGCAGGACGACGAGACAGATGATCGTGATCAGGGTGAAGCGGCGCACGGCGCGAGGCTAGCAGGAGGGACGCATGGAGGAGATCAAGCCGCTCGAGGTCGGTCATGTGGTGCTCCGAGTGCGGAACCTGTCCCGGTCGACCCCGTTCTACGAGCTGCTGGGGTTCACCAAGGTCGCCGAGCTCGGCGGGGTCATGGCCTTCTTCACCGCAACCGGAGAGAACCATCACGACCTGGCGCTGCAGGCCGTGGGAGACGGCGCACCCAGCCCGCCCCCGGGCGCGGTCGGTCTCTATCACGTGGCCATCCGGTACCCCTCGGACGACCACGTCCGAGCCGCGTTCCGCGCGCTGGCCGACGCCGGCGTGGACATCGTGGGGGCGAGCGATCACGGTGTCTCACACAGCCTGTACATCCGCGATCCCGACGGGATCGAGCTCGAGCTGTACGCGGACGTTCCGGACTGGAGGGAGCAGGGGGAGCAGGTCGCGACGATCCGTCCCTGGGATCCCCGGTAGGGAAGTCGGACGGGCCGGGGCTTCGTCGAAGCCCCGGCCATTCTCACGACTGCTGGCCCTACCCGACCACCTTCACGGTGACCGATGCCTGGCCCTCGACCACCACGTCCTGCTGCTGGACGAGCTGGCGGCCCAGGCCCGTGGCGATGAGGTCGTTGGGGTGCTCGCCGCCGTTCAGGATCGCCACGAGCTGCTCGAACCCCAGGTGGCGGGAGTCGATCTTTTGACGGGCCCGTCCGCCGCGGAACGAGATGCGCTCCAACCCGTCGGCCCGGTGGGGGACCCGCATCCGAAACGTCGCCGTCTCGGGCGCTCCGCCCCCCGCCGGCTGCAGCATGACCTCGAGGGTGATCGTGCTCCCGCGCTTGGCCTTCAGCACCGGGCGGTCCCGAAGGCCGCGCTGGAGCGAGCTCGACGTTCGGACCCGCACGATGTCGCCGACGAGCTGCCGATCCGTGATCTCCCCACTCGCCTCGACGCTCGTGAACGTGATGTCCTCCGCTTGGTTGAACGCCAACTCGTACATGGCGTTAAGGAGGCGGTACGCGGCCTGGAACGCGTCGTATTCGGAGGCGACCATGTTGGAGTTGTGGACGGTGAACGGCGTCACGCCGTCCTCGCGCAATCCCTGGATCGTGTACGACAGGTTGAGCGTCCCCTCCCCGAAGTGGTCGAACACGAGCAGCAAGTTCTGGAACACGTGCTCGTAGGTGATCTCCGGGCCCCAGAAGTCCTTCTGGTAGAAGATGTCGGTCTGTCCGGTCCGGGTCTTCCCGTTGTCCGTGTCCGTGAACGTCGTGGTGACCGGCATCGAGGTCGGCAGGGTCCCGGCCTGCCCCATCAGCCCCGCCAGCCGGTCCTGGACAACCGTTCCGCGGAGGTCGGTGGGGACCAGGATCTTGAACGGCCCGAACAGCCCGCTCACGTCGTTCACGATCGTGATCACGCTCGCGCCGCCCATGGCGAACGAGCTGGGGCCCCCGAAGAAGAAGGAGTGACCCCAGCCGACGTTCAGGTCGCCGCAGGCGAAGGTGGCCGTTCCGATCCCGGCGAACGTCACGTCGCCGGTCGAGAGCTCGGCGGCCAGTGGCTCGCCGGCCGCGAGGGGCGTCGGGTTGATGGTCGCCGCCGAAGCGGACGCCGCTCCGCCGGCCCGGTAGATGTGGAAGGGGAGACCGTGCGCGTCGATGATCGACTGCAGCCGCTGCGCTCGCTGATCCGACAGCCCCGAGACCCCGAGCGGGATGGCCAGCCGTTGGACCGTGGTTGGGACCGAGCTCACCGGGACCTTGGCCGCGTCGGCCACGGCAACCCGGGCCCGGTGCGTCACCGCCACCGAGCTCGGCAGCGACGTGGACGCACCGGTGGGCAGCGCGGTCAGGTCGACCATCTGCTGGGCCGGGGTGAACAGTCCGATCATCGGGTCGGCCGCAAGGCCGAAGGAGTAGGACACCGCCCCGGCCAGCTGCCCCCCGATGTAGATCGGGGACCCCGACATCCCCGAGGCCACCCCGTGGGCCTGGTCCAGGAACGCCGGCGGGCCGGTGATCTTGAAGATGACGAGGTCGAAGCTGGGGAGGAGGGCGTTCGGCAGGACCCCGATGACCTGGATGTCGAAGCTGACGGGGGCGCTCCCCTGGACGGCGGTGAGGCCCGTGCCGATCATGCCGGGGGTGATCGAGCTCTCGGGGAATACCGTTGGAGGGCTGGCGCACGGCGTCGCGGCCGGCGCGTCGGTGAAGGTCAGGCTTGCCGCAATCAGCCCAAAGCAGACAGTCAAGGCGCGCAGGGCTTTCCGGCGAGAGGAACTGGAGCGTGCGTTGCCCAACAGGACCACCCCCCTGGATTGGCTCATCCTACGCCTCAGACGAAGGCGCAGGGAAAACGGTTCCACGAGAGGGAAACGTCACGAGCTCAGACAGGTTGCGGCAGCCGGTCCCGGCAGATCGCCAGGTTCGACGCGAGGACCCTCCGGATGGCGTCGTCGTCTTCCAGGTACCGCCGCAGGTCCAGTTCCAGGGAGACGTTCCCCGAGAAGCCTTCGGTCCGCAGGAGGTCGAGGAGCTCGGGGATCGGCAGGATCCCCTGGTCGAGCGGCAGATGTGAGTCCCAGCCCCGCCCGGCGTTGTTCGACAGGTGCACGTGGACCAGCCGATCGCCGAGGCGCCGGACCGCCTCGAAGGGGTCCAGGCCGGCGACCGCTGCGTGGCTCGTGTCCAGCACCACGTGGGGGTACCGCTCGAGGTCGCTGATCGACTGGCGGGCATGGAGCCGGACCCCGCGTCCCCCCCGCCACCGCACGGGGAACATGTTCTCCACCCCGACGCGCGCTCCCGTGTCGCGGGCGAGATCCGGAAGTCGCTCGTCCACCCACCTCCGGTACTCCGTCTGCCATCGATAGGGCGGGTGCACCACGACGAGCGCGGCCCCCGTCTCCCGGGCCAACTCGACGGCCCGGTCGATCTTGCCGATGGGATCGGTGCCCCACACGGTCCTGGTCATGAGGAGGAACGGTGCGTGGATGGCCCTGATGGCAAGGCCGTGCTCCCTCGAGAGGTCGCGGAGCACGGGTGCCCGCTGGGTGGCCGGGTCCCGCGTGACCATGACCTCGACGCCGCCGAACCCCGCCTCCGCGATGTGGCCGAACGCGTCGCCGAGCGGCCGGCCGAAGAACGCGGCGGTCGAGCAGATGAGGCTCGGTCCGTGCGGGTGCAGTTCGCTCTCCACGGCGGGGGATTCTATCGGCGGGGCGCGAGGAGGCCGCGTATGCTGCTTGCCCCATGTGGGCCTTCCCGCTGGCAGCTCATCCGCCAGTTCGTCTCCCGCAGGAGGCCGTACCAGGCCGTCTGGGCGGTGGCGCTCGCGATGTACGCGGCGGCGTCGTTCGCCATGTTCCTCGGCGTGCTGGACGGCTGGACCACCGGCGAGTACCGGGTCTACTGGCTCTTCGGCGCGATCCTGAACGTCCCGTTCCTGATGATGGGTGAGCTGTACCTGCTGATCAAGCGACGGACGATCACCGACCTGGTGCTCGTGATCCTGCTGTTCCTCTCGGCCTTCGCCACCTCCCAGGTCCGTACGGCCTCGCTGAACGTGGATGCCCTGACGAAGGACCTGCCGCTCGGGAAGGACGTCTTCGGCGACGGTGCGCTCCCGTACCGGCTGGCCCAGCTCTACGCCTATCCCGCGTACGTCCTTCTCGTCGCGGGATGCCTGTGGTCGGCCTGGAGGATGCGGGGACGGGTGGAGCTCGTCGACCGGTTCTTCGGGACCCTCGGCATCGCGGCGGGGGCCACGATCGTGGCCATCGCATCGGGCGTGGGGGCCGGCCTCGACATCGTGCCGCTGTTCTCGGTGGGGCTCGCCCTCGGCATCGCCGTGATGTTCTGGGGGTTCCTCCGGGTCTCGCGGCCGGTCGCCTCTTCGAGCGCCGCGCGCGCCGACCGCTGAGCCCGTTTCCTCCCGGTGATCCGACACGATCCATGGCGCGAAGCATGCGTGACCGCGCCAGATGGGAGGTGAGGGCGGTCGCCGCGGCGGAGAGGCCCCGCGGCGGAGGCGGTCGAGCGTTCACAGCGTTCCATGTCCCACGTCAACGAGGAGGTATTTCCGTTGCTTCGCACGCGTCTGCGCACGCGGGCGCTCGCGGCGGCGGCGACGCTCGTGCTCGGGACCGGCCTGTACGCCGGTCTCGGGCCCCTGGTGAGCGGCGCGTCGAGCCACCGTGAGGCCCCGCTGACCGCGGCCGATCCCCAGATCGACGGGACGGATCTCTACGCCTTCGTCAGCCCGGATCGGCCGAGTACCGTCACGCTCGTCAGCAACTGGATCCCGTTCCAGGAGCCGGCCGGCGGCCCGAACTTCTACGCCTGGGCCACCGGCGTGAACTACGACATCAAGATCGACAACGATGGCGATGCCAAGGCCGATCTGATCTACCGGTGGGTGTTCCACAACCACTACCGGAGCGCCGACACGTTCCTGTACAACACGGGTACGGTGACGTCGCTCACCGACGCGGACCTGAACTTCTATCAGACCTACGACCTGTACCGGATCAACGTCGACACGGGGAGATCGGCGACGCTCCTCAACGACGCGATCGCGGCACCGTCGAACGTGGGTGCGGCGTCGATGCCGAACTACAACGCCGACCTGTTCGGCGGGGCCGTGAAGCAGTTCGGTGGCTCGGCGAACCCCAGCTACTCGTGGGTGGGCCAGGCCGACGACCCGTTCTTCCTGGACCTGCGGGTGTTCGACCTGCTGTACGGGGCGGATCTCAAGGAGGTCGGGGACGATACGCTCGCCGGCTTCAACGTCAGCGCCTTCGCGCTCCAGGTGCCCAACGACGCCCTGGCGGCGAAGGGTGACGCCGAGGCCAACCCGACCATCGGCATCTGGACCACCGCATCCCGGCGCAGCATGCGCGTGGAGGCGTCCGGGAGCCAGGACTTCACCGCGAAGTTCGTTCAAGTGTCGCGGCTGGGCATGCCGCTGGTGAACGAGGTCGTGGTGCCTGTGGGGGCGAAAGACTACTTCAACTCCTCCGAGCCGTCCGGGGATGCGGTGTACCTGCCCAAGGTGCAGGATCCCGAGCTGCCGCACCTGCTGAACGCGGTCTACGGCACCGAGGTCCCCGACTCCGACCCCACCACACCCGGCATCCAACGCGCCGACCTAATCTCGGTGTTCCTG
>VAYX01000207.1 GCA_005885325.1 Actinomycetota bacterium | reverse complement strand
GCTCGCTGAACTCCAGCACGACCACGCCGGGAGCGGTGCCGAGCCGCTCGCCCGCCCGGGGTTGAGAGGAGGCTAGGACGGCGTGAGCGCTGGCCACGGCCGGCGCGGCCAGAATGGCGATGACGATCACCAGGCCGAAGACGACCCTTTGCGCACATGCCCGTCGGCGACTGCTCAGCCGCCCACCATGGCAATCGACGATGGCGTGAAGTACTCCGGATGACACACCCGGCGGGCTGGCCCTGGTCATCAGATGGGAGGCCACTGATGCCTCGAGAACCACCGGATGAGCGGGGTGAACAGTGGGAGCAGGACCCCACCGCCGAACAACTCGATGGCACGGCCGTGACGGCGGAACCATCCGAAAGCTCGCCCGCCTCGCGCATATCCGAGCGCCAGGAGGATGAACGGGATGCCGAGACCGAGGGAGTAGACGAACAACAACGTTGCTCCCGAAATGGCGGTCCCGGTAGAGGCTGCAGCCGTCAGGATTCCCGCGAGGACTGGCCCGATGCATGGGGTCCAGCCGACGGCGAACGCCATCCCGAGCGGCACCGCCCCGAGGGGTCCCGATCGGATTCTGCCCAGGTCCACGCGGCGCTCCCTGTACAGGAGCGGGAACCTGAAGAGCCCCATCGTGACGAGACCCATGAGGATCACGAATGTGCCACCCACCCTGATGAGCACTTGACGATTCGCGAGGAGGGCAGACCCGATCACGGACGCGCTCGCACCGAGGAGAGTGAACACAGTGGTGAACCCCAGGACGAAGAGGAGCGCTGCCCCGAGGACGCGAGCTCGGACCGCGACGATCTCGGAGCCCGAGCCGGCGACACCGCTGACGTAGGATACGTACCCGGGCATGAGCGGCAGGCAGCATGGCGAGGTAAAGGACAGGACTCCCGCGATCAAGGCCAGGGCGTAGGGGCCGAGGGCGCTCACGTGCGGTCTCGGTTCAGTACGTCCTCCAACGCCTTTCGGAGGATGATGGCGTCGGTGTACCCCATGAACCGGTATGCGATCCTCCCCGAGCTGTCGATGATGAAGGTGGTCGGGAGTCCAACCAACTCGTAGTCGAAGGCCAGCTCGCCAGCGGGGTCGTAGACGATCGGGTACGTGATCCCGAACTCGCCCTCGTACGCCCTCGCTGCTGCCTGGTCGTCCCGGTAGTCGACGCCGAGGAATCGTACGCCACGGTGCTGGTAGGCCTCCCAGGTGCTCTGTAGCCCGGGAGCCTCTCGCCGACACGGTCCGCACCAGGTGGCCCAGAAGTTCAGGACCACCACCGCGCCTGCGAGATCGCTCAGCCGGATCTGGTCGCCCCCGTCGAGAGCCGCCATCTCGAAATCGGGCGCGGGCCGATCGTCTGCTTGGGCCACGGCCCGGTAGTTGGCGATCGTGATCCCCGATTCGCCCCCGGTGCCACGTGACCGGAGCTCCTGCACCGCAAGCACGATAACCAAGAGGACAATTCCGACCAAAGCCATTCGCTTGCCGAGGCGCGCGTAGCGCTCCGCATCGCCTCGGAGCCATGGAAACTCCGCACCGCGGCGGCCCGGGACGTCTGGCCGCGAATTCATTCCGGCGCCACGCGAAGGCCTGGGCTTACGCATGGGACTAGGGCTCCTCTCGGGTTCGACCAGGAAGACCCAGGGGTCAGAGGTGCTAGACGAACGAGAGAGGCTGCGGAGGTTTCTCGACCGAACGTGATAGCAGGAGAAGGCGCGAAGAAGCCGAGGCCACAGGTGCGAGCTCCCGGAAGCCGAGGGCGACGAGCATCAAGGACGTAAGGACCGCGAGACATAGCCCCAGGCCGCCGAGGGACCCGGGAGCTTGGCATTCCGGGCAGCCCCCCGTCATCGCCATCCCGATCCCGAGCGGGAGCACCAAGAGCAGCACCAACACCACGAGTGCAATGACGGCCAGAGCCCTCACCATCGGATCGACCCTATCACCGAGCGTGCGGTCCAGCTAGGCTGGGTCGGCGGCGCTCTAGCTGGGGAGGTGAGATGTCTGTCGATCGTTCCTTCGTCGAGCAGAACGCCCGTGAGCAGGAGCGCTTACGCGCCTTGGTGGAGCGCCTGAGTGACGACGAGCTGCGCAGCTCGGTGAACGAGTACTGGACGGTGGCTGGCGTACTCGGTCACATCGCCTTCTGGGACGCGCGCGTCCTGGCCCTGGCCGACAAGCTGGAGCGCGGCGTCCCGTTCTCGCCGTCCGACAGCGAGCCGGAGGATGTGGACTGGATCAACGACGCTTCCCGCCCGCTGATCCACGCCATCGCCCCACGTGTGGTGGCCCAACTCGCGTTGCGCTTGGCCGAGGAAACCGACCGGCGCGTGGCCTCTCTCCAGCCCGACCGGATGTGGGCCATCGACGCCAACAGCCCCCTGAATCCATTGCGCGCCACCCACCGCGCCGAGCACCTCGATGAGATCGAAACCGCTCTGGGTGGCGAGGAACGACCTTCGACGTAGCCGGGTCCTCACGGAGCGGTCGTCGATATCCGCCATTGACCCAGGTTTCTGGGCCGAAATATCCTGCCGCCCATGCTGTCGTCGGGTGACTGGCTTTCCAGGCGCACCTCCATCCTGGCCAGTCTCTTCGCCGCAGGCTGTCTCCTCATGGCACTTGCGGAACTAATCTTTGGCAGCGTCGGGATCGCTCTCCCACTCGTCCTGCTCGCGGCCGCGGTGCTGGTGGGAACAGGCTTCTACGCGTCTGGATCGGCGTCACCCTGGCTGGCTAGCTCGCTCGTTGTGGCCGGGGCGTTGGCGGGCGGCGTCGCGCTCGTCTGGACGATCATCGGTCCGATCGCGGCTGTGGTCCTGATCGTGCTGATCGTGATCGACGCACGCCGCACATTGGCATCTACCTGATCGAAATGTCGTGAGCCAATCGGCCGAAGCGGCCCCGAACAAGCGGCTCATTCATGGTGAAAGTGTGAAGGCGTCCAGACGGCCGCTGAGCGAGCTGCTGAGCGATGTGCATGCTCGGAGACAAGAATGGATGGGCTTCCTTTCATCTTCCTTTCATCCACCCGCCGCTACGATGGCCACATCCAACGGATCGGAGGACGTGATGGTGACACGGTCCAGACGGATCTCATCAGCGGCGGTTTCCACGGTCGCCTTCGGCCTGCTCGCCCTACTCAGCACGGCTTGCAGCTCATCGAGCGGCCCGGGAACGTCACCGTCGAGCGCGGTACCGTCGTCGAGCGCGACCCCCGTCTCGGCGTCGAGCCTGGCGCCGGTCAATGGCACATACTCCCCTTCGATCGACCCCGCGAACTTCGTCG
>VAYX01000206.1:578-7383 GCA_005885325.1 Actinomycetota bacterium | reverse complement strand
CTTGGGTACGTGGAAGTGCTCGCGGGCCACCCGGGCGGACACGATGTTCGAGTTGTCGCCGTTCGTCACCGAGACGAAGGCGTCGGCTTCCTTGATCCCGGCCTCCTCCAGCAGCTCCCGGTCGAACCCCAGGCCGACCAAGGTTCGGGCCTCGAAGCCTGGGGGCAGCCGGTCGAAGGCCGTCGGGCGCTTGTCCACGATCGTGACGTCATGGCCTGCCTTGCCGAGCTGGATCGTGAGCTCGGAACCCACCCGTCCGCACCCGACGATGATCACTCGCACGGGTCGCTAGGTTAGTCGACCCACGGCGCCGAGGGAGGGCTGTTTCCCGAAGTAGTACGGCACGACCGCCAGGTCCACGTGCTCGTAGCGGCCGAGGGCTCGCGCGATCTTCCGGCTGGTCCGGTCGTGCAGGAGCCGGTGACTGAGCCGGGCGTCGTCACGACGGGGCATGACCACGGTGACCTCGCTGTGCCTCCCCATCAGCTCCACCACGTACCGCTCCAGGGAACGAGCGACGTTTCGATCCCAGCACTCGATCACGTCGAGCTCGACCGGGACACCGAGCTCCATCCACCGTCGCATCAGCTGCTCCTGGTTCTCCACGTCCACGGCGGCGTGGACCGCACGAACCTCGGTGGGGGCGAGGCCGAGCGCGTAGCGGACCGCCTCGAGGGACGCCCGGTCGAGCTTGTCGACGAGCACGACGGCTCGGTGGTTCGGGCGGGGCAGCACCCGGAGCCGGTGGCCGCCTCCGATCGTCTCGTTGACCGGATGACCCGGCCCCAGGTGGTCCCGTACGACCGTGATGCGCGCGCGTTCCAGGGGAAGCAACGCCTTCGCCAGCTGCGCTCCTCTGCGCGAGATGCGGAGCCGTTCGACGAACCCCATCGAAGCCGGTCCCGGGATGATCACGTTCACGTCGGCGTCACCGGGGAACGACTTCACGTACCGGGCGATGGACGTCGCGAGATCCCCATCGGACCTCTCGACCTTCAAGGGCACGTCGATGCCGAGCTGGTCCCATGCACGCCGGATGGCCTTCGTCGACCGCTCGTCACGTGCGAAGTGGATCGCATGCGTCTCCTCGGCCCTGATGGTCTTGACGTACTGTAGCGCGTGGACCGTCTCACGGCCGAGGTCCTGGACTAGCAGGACGGCGATCGGGCGGTGAACGGTCGAGGCGTCGAAGACGGGAAGGTCCTCGTCGAGCTCCCGGTGCTCCTGTTCGTATTGGCGGTTCAACCGGACGAGCAGCCACACCATGACCGGCACGAACACCATCACCGCCCAGGCTCCGTGACTGAACTTCGTGACGGCGATGACCACCGTGACCACGGCGGTGGTGACCGCGCCGAGCCCGTTGATGGCCAGCCCGTGACGCCAGCCCGGCTCCTTGATGCGGAGATGGCGCCGGGCCATGCCGGCCTGGGAAAGCGTGAAGGAGGTGAACACCCCGATGGCGTAGAGCGGGATCCACCAGGGTCGCGGCGATGGCCAGACCGATGATGCCGTTGGAGAAGACCAGCCGGTGGCCGCGCTTGGTGAGCTGGCGGGGCATGAAGTTGTCCGTGGCGTGGAAGTTCGCAAGTCGTGGGAAGTCGGCGAAGGACGTGTTGGCCGCGAGGATCAGGATGAGGGTGGTGGCCACCTGAAGCAGCAGGAACAGCCCGTAACCGAGGGCGCCGCCTCCGAACACGGCGCGCCCCACCTCCGAGATCACGGTCTTCGTCTCGCTGGGGACCACTCGCAGCTTCACGGAGATGTAGGACAACCCCAGGAACATGACCCCCAGGAGGCTCCCCATCCACATCAGTGTGGTCCTGGCGTTCCTCCACTCGGGCGGGCGGAAGGCCGGCACGCCGTTCGAGATGGCCTCCACCCCGGTGACCGCGGCGCCGCCGGACGCGAACGCATGGAGCACGACGAAGAGCGTGACGACACCCGTGCCGAGGCTCGCGTCGGCGGGGATGGGGAGCGGGTGCAGCCCGCCCGTGAGCGACCGGAACAGCCCCAACCCGAGCAACGCGAACATCATCACGATGAAGAAGTACGTGGGGACGGCGAACATCCGGCCCGACTCGCGGACTCCGCGAAGGTTTCCCCAGGCGATGAACCAGATGCAGAACACGGACATCTCCACGCGGTACGAGTACAGCGCGGGGAACGCGGACGTGACGGCGGCGATGCCGGCCGCCACCGACACCGAGACGGTGAGCACGTAGTCGGTGAGGAGGGCCACGCCGGCAACCTGGGCGGTCAGCAGACCGAAGTTGTCCCGGGTGACGATGTAGGCCCCGCCGGCCGAGGGGTACGCCTTGATGGTCTGGCGGTAGGAGAACAGCAGGATTGCCAGGACCACGAGGATGCCGAACGTGATCGGCATGACCATCGAGAACGCCGCCAGGCCGGCGATGGGGACCCCGACCTTGAGGATCTCCTCGGTCGCGTAGGCGACCGAGGACAGGTTGTCCGAGGCGAACACGGCCAGGGCCGTCGGCTTGCCCAGCCGCTCGTGGACCAGGTGAGCGGTGGGGAGCGGTGGGCCGAGGACGGCGCGCTTCAGGGCGTACCCGGGTCCCTGGGGGAGGGCAGACGGGCGCGAAGGACGGGTCGGGGCCGTCGATCCTGAACGCCCAGATGCGGTTGCCGCTTCCCTCGTTGCCATCCCCAGACCTCCTGCATTGGAGCTTCGTCCGCGAGGCGTAAGCGACCTGTGAAGGCCGGGGGGGAGAGCATGAAGATCCCGTAAAACTCGCTAGCGTTGAGCCGTGAAGCGAGTCCTGCGGATCGTTCGGAGCCCCTGGCTCCGGGGGGCGGTCACGGCGGCCGGCGCGCCGGCCGCCGCGACCCTCCTCGCCTCGTCGTTCCATGGGGGGGACGCCAGCGCGGTCTCCATCTATATCCTGGCGGTCGTCGCGGCGACGGCCGTCGGAGGGCTGTGGGCCGGCCTTGCGGCGGCGGTCTTCTCGTTCCTCGGCCTGAACTTCTTCTTCACGCCGCCGGAGCACACCTTCCGTGTGAGCAAGCCCGAGGACCTGATCGCTCTGATCGTGTTCCTCGTCGTGGCCGTGATCGTCGGAAGCCTCCTTTCACGGGCGCTCGAAGGGCGCAACCGGGCGGCCCGCCGGGAGCGGGAGGCCCGGCTCCTCAACTACTTCGCGTCGAAGCTCCTGTCGGGGGAGCCCCTCCAACGCATGCTCGACGACTTCGCCAACGCGCTCCTCGAACCCTTCTCGCTGGCTCGATGCGAGATCCACGTCAGAGCCGACGACGTCACGCTCGATGGGAGCGCCGAACGGGCCGGCGCGGCCGAGGGCGTCTCGGTTCCCGTGCCCCTGCTGGTGGGCAAGGCCGAGCTCGGGACGCTTGTCGCGGTCCGTCGGGCGGGGTTGGAAGCTCCGCAGGACGATGACCGCGCCCTCCTCGACGCGTGCGCGAAGCAGGTCGCGCTGGCGGTGGAGCGCACGCGCCTGGACAAACAAGTGGAGGGGGCCCGACTGGAGGCCGAAACGAACCAGCTGCGCGCGGCGATGTTCTCCTCCGTCACGCACGACCTGCGAACTCCCCTCGTCTCGATCAAAGCCGGGGTCACGACTCTTTTGGACGAGGGGGTCACGCTCCACGCCGACCAGAGGCGCGAGCTCCTGCGGACCATCCTGGAGGAGACCGACCGGCTCAACCGGCTGGTCGGCAACATCCTCGACCTGGCCAGGGTCCGGGCCGGGGCCCTGGTCCCGGCGAAGCAGCCCACTGCGATCGACGAGGTGATCGAGTCGGTGCTGCATCGGATGAAGCCGGCGCTGTCGCGGGTGCGCGTGCGAACCGCGGTCCGACCGGACCTCCCCGAGGTCCCCGTCGACCCGGTTCAGATCGACCAGGTCCTGTCCAACCTGCTGGAGAACGCGGCCCGGTTCACTCCCCCCGGCGGGGAGATCCTGCTCTCGGCTGCCCCGTGGCAACGCTCGGTGCGGGTCCGGGTGGCCGACCAGGGTCCCGGGATCCCGGCCGACGAGAGGGACCGGGTCTTCGAGCCGTTCTTCCGCCGCGACGCCGGAGAGGCTCGGACGGGGAGCGGCCTGGGACTTGCCATCGCCCGGGCAGTCGTCCTTGCGCACGGGGGAAGGATCTGGATCGAGGGGTCGCCTTCCGGTGGCACCGCGGTGGTCTTCGAGTTGCCGGTCGCCGATGCCCAGCCGGTGCGGCAGGAGCCCTCCGGATGACGACCATCCTCGTCGTGGATGACGAGCCGCAGATCCGCCGAGCCCTTCGGACCAGCCTGGAGGCCCACGGCTACACGGTGCAGACGGCAGGCACAGGCGAGGAGGCCGTGGTGGCCGCGGCGGAGGCGTCGCCGGACCTGATGTTCTTGGACCTCGGCCTCCCCGACCTGGACGGGACGGAGGTGATCAAGCGGGTCCGCTCCTTCTCCGAGGTCCCCGTCATCGTGCTGTCGGTCCGGGACCGGCAGGCCGACAAGGTCGCGGCCCTCGACGCCGGCGCGGACGACTACGTGGCCAAGCCGTTCGGGATGGAGGAGGTGCTCGCCCGCATGCGGGCGCAGCTCCGACGAGCCCAGCCGGAGGAGACGGGCCCGGCGGTGCTCCGGTTCGGGGACCTCCAGGTCGACCTGGCCCGCCGCCTGGTGACGCTGGCCGGCACGCCGGTTCACCTCACCAAGACCGAGTACGCGCTGCTCGAGGCGTTCGTGACCAACGCCGGGAAGCTGCTCACCCACCAGTGGCTCTTGCGGAAGGTGTGGGGCCGCGGCTATGGCGAGGAGAGCCAATACCTCCGGGTCTACGTTCGGGCCTTGCGGCGCAAGCTCGGGGACCGAGCGGCCGCGCCTGAGCTCATCCTCACCGAGCCCGGCGTGGGCTACCGGTGGATCGCCGAGCGTTCGGAACCGCCGAACTAGAATCGCCTGCATGATCACCGGGGCCCCCCAGCGAACGTCGGTCGGGTACGTCCTGAAGCGGGTGCTGGTGGGGCGGCCGATGGCCTCCCACCAGATCGAGCACACGTTGCTGCCGAAGGTGCTGGCGCTTCCTGTTTTCTCCTCGGACGCGCTCTCCTCGGTCGCGTACGCCACCGAGGAGATCCTCCGCGTGCTGCTCGGTGCGACAGCGGCGGTCCTCGCCTATCGATACGTGATGCCGATCGCCATCGCCATCGCCACCCTGATGCTGATCGTCGTTGCGTCCTACCGGCAGACCGTGCGGGCCTACCCGAACGGAGGCGGCGCCTACATCGTGAGCAAGGAGAATCTCGGGACCTTGCCCGGCCTCGTGGCGGCTGGGGCCCTCCTTACCGACTACGTCCTCACGGTCTCGGTCTCGGTGGTGGCCGGCGTGTTCGCCTTGACGTCGGCGGTGACGGGGCTTCTGCCGTTTCGCATCGAGCTCTCGATCGGGTTCGTCCTGCTGATCACCCTGGCCAACCTGCGGGGCGTTCGCGAGTCCGGAACGCTGTTCGCGTTCCCCACGTACGCCTTCATCGCGTCGATCGTGACGATGATCGGCGTCGGGCTCTTCCGATGCCTCGGCGGTTGCCCGTCGGCCGAGCCGATCGCCCCGGCGGCCGAACTGGCCAGGGTGGCCGGCCCCATCGGGCTGTTCGTCATCCTGCGAGCCTTCTCCTCGGGCTCGACGGCGCTCACCGGCGTCGAGGCCATCTCGAACGGCGTGCCCGCCTTCCGCCGCCCGCAGGCCAAGAACGCCGCCGACACCCTGGCCATCATGGGGACCATCGCCATCACGATGTTCCTCGGCATCTCCTTCCTGGCCAGCCGGATGCACGTGACGGTGAGCGACGAGCGGTCGGTCGTCGCCCAGATCGCGCACGCCGTCTTCGGCGGTGGGTTCCTCTTTTACACGGTCCAGATCTTCACGACGGCGATCCTGGTCCTTGCGGCGAACACCTCCTACCAGGACTTCCCCCGGCTGTCGGCCATCCTGGCGCGGGACCGGTTCCTCCCACGGCAATTCGCCAACCGAGGGGATCGGTTGGTGTTCTCCAACGGCGTCGTGGTCCTGACCGCGCTGGCCTGCCTGCTGATCGTGGTGTTCGACGCGGACCTCACCCGGCTGATCCAGTTGTACGTCGTCGGCGTGTTCACGTCGTTCACGCTGTCGCAGACCGGGATGGTCCGGCACTGGCTGAAGGAGAAGCGGAAGGGGCCGAACGCGGCTCGGGGCTGGCGCCGCTCCATCGTCATCAATGGGATCGGCGCGACGGCCACGTTCGTGGTGCTGGTCGTGGTGACGTACACGAAGTTCAAGCACGGGGCGTGGATCGTCATCGCGGCGATGCCGTTCATCGTGATGATGTTCCTGTCCATCCACCGTCACTACGAGGCAGTGCTGCAGGAGCTCCGGCGGGGCAGGGTCCGGGCCGGCGAGGTGGGCGTCAACCACCTCGTGCTCCTCGTCCGGGACCTGGACGTCGCCACCGCGGAGGCTCTGGGGGCGATCCGCTCGATCCGCCCGACCGAGTGGCGGGTGGTCTATCCCTCGAACGACGGCATCCCGGCCGAGCTTCGGGACCGATGGCGCGAGTTCTCGATGGGTGCTCCCGATCTCGAGCCGCTCCCCGTCACGGGCGGAGACCTGCTCGAGGCCGTGCGAAGGTACGTGCGGGGGATCGATCGAGCCCCCAGCGACTTCGTGAACGTGTTCATCCCCGAGGTCGTTCAGGAGGGTCTGGCCGGCTATCTGATCCGTCGAAGGGCCCTGGTGCGCCTGAAGGCCGGGCTCCTCCGGGAGCCCAACATCGTGGTCACCGACGTGCCGGTTTTCGTGGAGGA
>VAYX01000206.1:0-503 GCA_005885325.1 Actinomycetota bacterium | reverse complement strand
CGATCCGGGCCCTGAACTACGCGGCTTCGCTCGAGGCCTCGGAGACCCGGGCCGTGTACTTCGACCTCGATCCGGAGGCGGCCCACCGGATGCAGGAGGAGTGGGGAGAACGGGGCTGCCAGGTCCCGCTCGACATCGTGGAGGCGCCGTTCCGCGACCTCACCGGCCCGATCCTGGAGGAGGTCCGCCGGTACACGGCGCGCCCCGACACCCTGGTGATCGTGGTCATCCCGGAGTTCGTCGTCCGAAAGTGGCGGCACTGGCTGCTGCACAACCAGGCGGCGCTGTTCGTCAAGCGCCTGCTGCTGTACGAGCCCCGGGTGATCCTGTCGAGCGTGCCCTTCGCCCTGGAGGAGGCGTGATGGATCGCGAAGCCGCCATCGAGCTGTGCAGGACCAAGGCAGAGAAGGAGACCACCGTCCGCCACCTGATCTCGGTCGAGGGGGTGATGCGCGCCCTGGCTCACCGGTTCGACGAGGACGAGGACCTGTGGGCCCTGACCG
>VAYX01000205.1:3787-4612 GCA_005885325.1 Actinomycetota bacterium | reverse complement strand
CTCTGTTCTCGTTCTCCAGCGGCAGCGGCGCGTCGCTGGCCATGCGGCCGCTGTGGCGCCTGCTCTACCGAGCCCATTCCGACATCGTGATGAACGGCCACTCCCACAACTACCAGCGGTGGAGGCCCCAGACCCCCGGGGGCGGGCTCGACGCCGCCAACGGGATCCGCGAGTTCGTCGTAGGGACCGGCGGAGCTAGCAAGTACGCGCTCCTCTCGGGGACGAGGCCGGCCAACCTGGCCGTGGCCCAGTACGCCGCATTCGGGATCCTTCGGATCACGCTCCGGCGGGCGGGGTACTCCTGGGAGTGGGCCAGGGCCGCCGGTCAGCCGGGCAACTTCACCGACGCCAGGACGACCGCTGTCCCGTGCGGGTGAGGAACAGGTCGGCCGATCGTGAGCGGCTTTTCGGTCAGCCCTTCACGCCCGTCAGCGTCACGCCCTCGACGAACACCCGTTGGGCCAGGAAGAACAGGACGATGACCGGCAGCATGAACAGGACCGAGGCGGCCATCTGGATGTTCCACAGCACGCTTCGGTGCACCGTCTCGCTGTACTGGGACAGGCCGACGGCCAGGGTCCAGATCTTGGGATTGCTCCCCGTGTACAGCAGCGGCCCGAAGAAGTCGTTCCAGCAATAGAGGAACTGGAACAGCGCTACCGCCGCGATGGCCGGCTTCGCGAGCGGCATGATCACCCGGGTCATGATCTGGAACTCTCCACCCCCGTCGACCCGGGCGGCGTCGGAGAGCTCCTGGGGGATCGTGAGGAAGAACTGGCGAAGCAGGAAGATCGTGAACGCGTCGCCGAAGAACGCCGGAACGAT
>VAYX01000205.1:0-3698 GCA_005885325.1 Actinomycetota bacterium | reverse complement strand
GCTCATCCGCGACAGCGCGTACGCCACCGGGATGGATGACGCCACCACCCCGATCGTTGCCAGCACGGCGTAGACGAGGGTGCTGTACGTGTACCGGAGCAGCGGGATCTCGCTGAAGACCCTGGCGAAGTTCCCCCACTGGAACGGGCTGGGCCAGAGGTGGGTCGTCAGGGCCTGCTGCTGCGTCATCAGCGCGGTGACAAGGATGAAGAAGAAGGGCAGAACGAAGATGGCCGAGATCGCGATCGCGATGGAGTGATTCGCCACCGCCATCAGCAAGCGCCGTCGCCGCTCCTCGACCGGGATGGCCCGAGGCACGATCGGTCGGCGTATGGCCGAGCCGGTGACGGAGGCGGTGGCTATCGGAACCCTCCCTGGTAATGGACCCACCGCCTGGACGCCTTGATGAGCACCACGGTGCACGCCATCACGACCAGGAACAGCACCCACGCGAGCGCCGATGCGTAGCCCATATGCGAGTACTGGATCTGCTGGAACATCCACACGGCGTAGAAGCGCATGGAGCCCTGGGGCTCGCCCAGGTGGAGCTGGCCGCCGGAGGCGATGTAGGCCTGGGTGAAGTACTGGAACCCGAAGATGACCCCGATGACGACCGAGAAGAAGATGACCGGCGAGATCATGGGCAGGGTCACGTGTCGGAACTTCTGCCACGGCCCCGCTCCCTCCATGTCGGCCGCTTCGTACAGCTGGCGCGGCACGTCGAGGAGGGCCGCCAGGAAGATGATCATGGTCTCCCCAATCGCCCACAGGCTCAGGCCGACCAGCGCCGGCTTGGACCACTGCGGGCTGGCGAACCACAGCGGTTGGGGGATGTGGAGGAGCCGCAAGATCGTGTTGATCGGGCCAGAGGGGTTGAGGAGGAAGACGAACGACAATGTGGCCGCAACCGCGGGGACCATCGTCGGCAGGAAGAACATGGTTCGGTAGACGCCGGACCCCACCTTGACCCGGGTCAGGACCATCGCCGTCCCCACCGCGAACACGATGGAGACCGGAACGCCGAAGAGGACGATCCAGACCGTGTTCCTGACCGACTGCCAGAACAACGGATCGTGCAGGAACATGAACTTGTAATTGAACAGCCCGACCCACTCAGGCGGCTGAAGCAGGTTGTACTTGGTGAAGGAGAAATACAGGCTGGCCAGCATGGGGTAGAGGATGAACGCGAGGAACCCGACGATCCACGGCGACATGAACAGCAACACGATCGCGACACGCCGGAACCGCCCGCTGCGGGGGCGGCGCCGGCGGATCGCCGGCGCCGCCTCCCGAGCCGTCAGGGTCGTGGCCACTCGGCCGCTCAGCCGATCGCCCTCATCCCAGACCCACCTGCTGGTCGACCGCGGTCGCCAGATCCTCGAGCCCGGACTGGAGATCGGAGACCTTGCCCGCCTCCCACTTCCCCTGGAAGTCCGCGAACAGATCGGCCGGCGCTGAGGCGGCCGGCGTCAGCGGCAGCAGGTAAGAGTGCTCGTTCTGGAAGATCTCCATGAACGGCTTGAACAAGGGGTCGTTGGCGAGCTTCGGATCCTTTAGGGACTCGAACGTCGTTGGGACGTTCCCCAAGAGGTTGGCGAGGGTCTGCACGGCCTTGGTGTTCATGGTCAGGAACTTGACCAGGAGCCAGGCCTCCGAGGGATGCTCGGCCGTCTTGGGGATCCCCACAACCGTCCCGCCGACCTGCCCGGAGCCGTAGAGCTCGGGCTTGTCGTCGGCCACCGGGAAGGCTGCCGTTCCGAAGTCGACCTTCGACTTGTCATCCGAGATGAAGGTCCCCCGCCATTCCCCGTCGTACAGCAGGGCGATCTTCCCCTGCTCGAAACCGTTGGCCGACGACCACTCCGAGTTCGGGCCACCGAGCTGCTGGAAGAACCTCTGGAGGTCGTTGTACCCGTAGTAGTCGACCATCTCCTTGTTCCACTCCAGCATGTCCTTCCATGCCGGATCGGTCCCGAATGCCGACGACTCGTCCTCCTGATACCACTGGGTACCCCATGCGTTCCCGTTGTACATGTTGGTGTTCTCGTAGAAGGTCGAGAGCGGCATGAACCCCACGACCTTGAGCGACCCGTCCGGGTTGCGGACGGTGAGCTTCTTGGCCATCGCGGTCAGTTCCGATAGCGTTTTGGGGGGCTCCGAGAATCCCGCCGCCGCCAACATGTCCTTGTTGTAGTACAGCCCGTACGCGTCGGTGAGCAATGGCAGTGTGCACTGCACACCCTGATAGCTGGTGTACTTGAGGGCTGCGGGCGGGATGATGGTGCTCAGGTCCGTCCCGTCCGCTTGCAGGTACGATGAGAGGTCGACCAGTCCCCCGGTTGAGCAGTAGAAGGGAACGTTCGTCGATTCCGAGTCGATCGCAACGTCGAAGGTCTCACCGGCGTTGATCCCGCGTACGAAATCGATCGGCCGCTTGCCCGGCACCACGTTCACGGTGATCCATGGATACTGCTGCTTGAACTGATTCAGCACACCCGTGAGGTTGCTGAGCTCCCGTTCGGTGAAGTAGTCCCAGACCGTGAGCGTGACCGGCGCATGCGACCCGCTCGGGTTCACAGTCTCTACGGGCTCCTTGCTCCCGCCGCCTGCGGTGCAGGCCGCACCGAACAGCGCGAACGACGCCAATACGCAAAGCATCCGTTTCATCCCACTACCCCCTCGGTCTTCGATCGTGTCCGAGCGAACAGCTGATCCTGGGCCGCTTGGAGCGACAGTGCCACGGCCCCGTGCAGCTCCGCGTCCTCACCCAGGGCCGACATCTCGAGCCTGGGGAGGAACGGGGAGATGGCGCGGAGCTCCCGTTCGATGGGCTCGAGGAGAAGATCGCCGTTCCGGGCGATCCCGCCGCCAAGGATCACCAGCTCCGGATCCACCACCGGGACCACGGCGGCGATGGCGAGCGCGATGCGTTCGGCGACCAGCGCGACCACCTTGCGGGCCCGCTCGTCGCCCTTCCTCGCCGCGGCGAGCACCTTCTTCGGCGTGAGCGGCGCGGACATGCCGGAAGAGCTGGCCGCCTCGACGACGCCCTTCGCGCCCAGGGCCGACTCCAGCGCACCCCGCCGCCGGTTCGCCGGGTCGTGGGGGTCCGCGGCGGCCAGCGGCAGGTACCCGATCTCGCCGGCCGCGCCTGTCGAGCCCCGATACAGCTCGCCGTTCAGCACCAGCCCCATCCCCACGCCGGTCCCCACGTGCAGGTAGACGAAGTTCGAGACGTCCTTGCCCAGTCCCCGCCACTGCTCTCCCACCGTGGCCAGGTTGACGTCGTTCTCGAAGGCGATGTTCGTCCCGAGCTCGCGCTCGACCGCCTCCACCAGGCCGTGCCGCCCCCAACCGGGAAGGTTGTGGGCCAAGGAAACGAGGCCACGCGAGGGCTCGAATACACCCGGGCTTCCCACCGTGGCGAAGGTGACCTGCTTCCACTTGATGCCGGCCTCGCGGGCGAGCGCGTGTGCCACCTCCCCGATCTGCGAGATGAGGGTGTCCGCCTTGCTCGCTCTGGCTCGCTCGTTCCGGCGGGCCACGATGTCGCCGTTCAGATCCCCGATCGCCGCCCGGACCACCGACCTTCCCACGTCGATCCCGACGACCCATCCCGCACGCGGGTTCAGCTCGTAGAGGATGGCGCTCGGCCCCTTGCCTCCGGACGACCGACCCGCCGGCCGGACCAGCCGGCC
>VAYX01000058.1 GCA_005885325.1 Actinomycetota bacterium | reverse complement strand
CGCCATGGCCTCCACCCCGGCGTACCCGGCTCCCACGAAGAGAAAGGTGAGGGCGGCACGCCGATGATCCTCGTCGAGCTCCTCGGCGGCGGCGTCCAGCCGGGACAACACGTGGTTGCGAAGGAAGATGGCCTCGGCCACGGTCTTGAACCCCACCCCGCGCTCGGCCAGGCCCGGAACCGGCAGGACCCTCGATCGCGACCCCGCGCCCAGCACCAGGATGTCGTACGGAACGTCGATGTCCTCCCGGTTCGGGGTTCGCACGGTGGCCACTCGCTCCTCGTGATCGATGCGCTGCACCTCGCCGACCAGGACGGTGGTCTTCTTGAGGACCTGCCGGAGGGGGACGACGACATGGCGAGGCTCGATGTTGCCCGAGGCCACCTCCGGCAGGAACGGCTGGTACTGCATGTAGTTCTCCAGGTTCACCAGGGTCAGGTCGTGCCCCGCCCGGGCCAGCTCGCGTTGCATCTCCAACGCCGCGTACATGCCGACGTAGCCGCCTCCGACGATCAGCACGCGCCGACCTCCGGGCTTCATCCGGCTATCCAGGGGCCGCGAGGGCGCGGAGCGCCCGGAACTGCTCGGGGTCGGTCGTCACCGACCCCAGCCGTACGGGGTCGTAGCGCGTCCCGTGGCAGTCCGACCCGCCGGTGATCACCAGGCCGAGCCGCTTGGCCAGGCCCCGGTAGTGCTCGCGCTGCTCCGGGGTGTGGTCGCTGTGGTCGGCCTCCAGGCCCGCCATCCCCGACTCGGTCATGGCCTCGATGAGATCCTCGGGTACCGGGGCCTCTGCCCTCCACATGCCCGGGTGGGCGAGCACGCACGCGCCGCCCGCCCGACGGACGAGCGCGAGCGCGTCGAGGGGATCGAGGGCGTGCTTGGGAACGTACGCGGGCCCGTCGTCGCCGATCAGGCGGTCGAAGGCCTCCTCCTCGTCGGATACCACGCCGGCCTCGACCAGCGCCTGGGCCACATGGGGTCGCACGATGTTGCCGCTGCCGGCGATCTCGGCGACCCGTTCGAACGAGATCGGGTACCCGAGCGACCGGAGCTTCTCCACCATGGCTTCCCCTCGGAGGAGCCGCTCGGAGCGCAGGCGCACCAGCTCCGCCTGGAGCTCCTCGTGCTCGGGATCCATCCAGTAACACAGGACATGGACGCTCGTGTCTCGATGCTCGGCCGAGAGCTCGACGCCGGGAACGACCTCAACGCTGTGGGGGAGGCCGGCAGCCGCGGCCTCCTCGAGCCCATCGGTCGTGTCGTGGTCGGTGATGGCGATGACCTCGAGGCCGCGCTCGGATGCGAGCTTCACGAGCGCCGAGGGCGCGAACGTCCCGTCGGAGCGGTTCGTGTGCGTGTGGAGATCGATCCCGCCCATGGACGGGCCATGGTGTCATAGAGACTGCGCGGCCGTCATCGACAGAGGGATCAGCGGGCGCGGGCCGACAGGCGGCCCGCGCCCATCTCCCGTGACAGGCTGCGGGCCGTCTCCCGGACCGCGGCGACCAGCTGCGGCGACGGCCCGTCGCCCAGCAGCCGCTCGACCGGCCCGGCTACGCCGATCGCGCCCACAGGCACGCCGGCGTAGTTGAACACCGTCGCCGCGATCTCGGCCTCCCCCACGATGGCCTCCTGGTCCTCCAGGGCCACGCCACGCCTGGCCACCTGATCGAGCTCCCGGTCCAGGACCGCCGGGTCGCACACCGTCTTGCCGGTCAGGCGGGCGAGATCCTCGTCCAGGAGCTCGCTCCGCCGCTCGGCCTCGAGGTACGCCGCCATGGCCTTTCCCAATGCGCAGGCGTGCCACGGGATCGACGCCCCCACCTCCAGGATCTGCAGCGAGTTGTCCGGCCGGAACACGTGATGCACGATCAGCACGCGCCGGCCGTTCAGCACGCCCACGCGGACCGCCTCCTCCACCCGGCTGGCCAGCGACTCGGCCCAGAGTAGCGACCGGGCCCGCAGCTCGTGGTTGTCCAGGAAGGCGTTCCCCAGCTGGAGCATGGCCGGCCCCAGGCGATACTTCCCCGCCTCGTCGTCCCGCTCCACGAGCTGCTCCGCCTCCAGTGCACGCAACAGCCCGAAGACCGTGGCCTTGGCCAGGCCGAGGCGCTCGCCGAGCTCGGTCACGCCCAGGCGGCGGGAGGACCCCAGCTCCTTCAGGATCAGGGCGGCGCGATGCACCGACTGGATCATGGTGGCTCCCCGACCGCGCGGGCCGTGCCCCCCGCCGCCCGCTCCAGTGCGGAGAAGAGCAGCGCGGTGGACGTGGCGCCCGGATCCTGATGCCCCATGCTCCGGGGGCCGAGGTATGAGGCCCGGCCCTTCCGGGCCTGGAGAGGCACGGTGGCCCGCATCCCATCCTCGGCCGCCTGACGGGCCCTGGTGGCGGCGGCCGGCCAGCCCGCTCCGGCCCGGAGCCCCCGCTCGAACGCCGCCAGTCCCGGGACGAATGCGTCGACGATGGTCTTGTCACCAACGGCGGCTGCCCCGAGCTTCTGGATGGCCCCGAGCCCGGACCGAAGCGCCACCAACAGGTCCTCCGGACCGAATCGCTCCTTGGACCCCAGGGCCCTTCCCAGGTCCCGGAACCCGCTCCCGTAGAGTGGGCCGGCCGCCCCGCCCACGGTGAACGTGAGTGCCGTCCCCACCGCCTCGAGGATGATCCCCGGCGCCTCCTGTTCCATGCCCTCGAGCTTGGCCACGGCGGCCCTGAGGCCCCGGTCGAGGTTGATCCCGTGGTCCGCGTCGCCGATCGCCGCGTCGAGCTGGGTCAGGTAGTCGCGCTGGTCCCGCACGGCGCTGGCCAGCTCGTTCACCCACTGGATGACGAACGCCGCTCCCAGGGAGGCCTCGCCGTCTCCCTCCGCCGTCCCCGCGACTCCTTTGGAGCGCTGCTCTCGCATCTCCTGCACGTTCCGCTTGTCCGGGGCCGCCTGTCAAGCGCGTGCCCGGCGCCGGTCGACGGTCTCCATAGGCCAACGGGGCGTTCGACGATGCCGAACGCCGTCTTGAACTGAACCGATTTGACATACGAGACCGAACGATCTTGGCTTTTGTGGAAAGCGCCACCCGTGATCTTCGACGGGAGAAAGGGGGTGGGCCAGGTAGTTCTCGCCCGGGCCGAGGGGCCCAGGTTGCTTGCCCTGTCGTCTCGAGAAGGGGGTGGTCATGAACAACTTCACTGCGGAGGCGATCGGAACCGGACTGTTGATCCTGTTCGGGGACGGCGTCGTCGCCGGTGTGGTGTTGAACAAGACCAAGTCGCAGAACTCGGGGTGGATCGTCATCACCTTCGGATGGGGCCTGGCGGTCGCCGTCGCGGTCTACGCCGTGGGACGGTTCAGTGGGGCCCACATCAATCCGGCGGTCACGCTCGGGCTCGCTGTCACCGACCAGGGGATTGCGTGGAAGGACGTGCCGACGTACATCGCGGGGCAGTACACGGGGGCGATCATCGGCGCGGTCCTGGTGTACCTGGCCTACTACCCCCACTGGGCCCCGACGGAGGACCCGGGGACCAAGCTCGCCGTGTTCTGCACCGGGCCGGCCATCCGCAACTACGTGGCCAACTTCATCACCGAGGTCATCGGGACGTTCGCCCTGCTGCTCGGCGTGCTCGCAATCCTCGGCAACGACCTGACCACGGGCTTCGCGCCGCTGCTGATCGGCCTGCTGGTGCTGGCCATCGGCCTGTCGCTCGGTGGCCCGACCGGGTACGCCATCAATCCCGCCCGGGACCTCGGTCCCCGCATCGCGCACTTCCTGCTGCCGATCCCGGGCAAGCGAGACTCGGACTGGTCCTACGCATGGATCCCGGTCGTTGCCCCGATCGTCGGAGGCATCCTGGGCGCCTGGTTCTACAAGGGGATGTTCACGTAGGGATGCGGCCGTTCCGCCGCGGGAAGGAGCCCATGTGAAGAAGCTGATCAACAAGCCGGAGGACGTGGTCACCGAGGCGCTCCAGGGCATCGCGGCGGCACATCCAGACCTCGTACGGGTGCACACGAACCCGAACTTCCTCGTTCGGGCCGACGCGCCCGTCCAGGGGAAGGCGGCCCTGGTTTCGGGGGGCGGCTCCGGCCACGAGCCCATGCACGGCGGCTTCGTGGGGATGGGCATGCTGGACGCGGCATGCCCGGGCGAGGTGTTCACCTCTCCCACCCCGGACCAGATGCTGGAAGCGACGAAGGCGGTGAACGGCGGCGCGGGCGTCGTCCACATCGTGAAGAACTACACGGGCGACGTCATGAACTTCGACATGGCGGCCGAGATGGCCCGAGGGGAGGGCATCGAGGTCGAATCGGTTCTGGTCGACGACGACGTGGCGGTGCAGGACAGCCTGTACACCGCTGGTCGTCGGGGCGTCGGCACGACCGTGCTCATGGAGAAGATCGCCGGCGCGGCGGCGGAGGAACGTCGTGCGCTGAAGGAGGTCGCCGAGATCGCACGGCACGTGAACTCGAACGGGCGAAGCATGGGAATGGCCCTGACCTCGTGCACGGTGCCGGCGGCCGGAAAGCCCACCTTCGAGATCGGCGACGACGAGATGGAGATCGGCATCGGGATCCACGGCGAGCCCGGCCGGCAGCGGATGAAGCTCAAGCCGGTCCACGAGATCGTGGAGATGATGGCGGTCGCCGTCGTGGAGGACATCCCGTACGCGAAGGGCGACGAGGTCCTTGCGTTCGTGAACGGTATGGGCGGGACGCCCCTCATCGAGCTCTACGTCGTGTACAACGAGGTGAACAAGTTCCTGGAGGGACGAGGCGTCAAGATCACCAGGAACCTGATCGGCTCGTACATCACGTCGCTCGAGATGGCGGGGTTCTCCATCACGCTGCTCAAGCTGGACGACGAGCTCACGAAGCTGTGGGACGCGCCGGTCAAGACGCCCGCGTTGCGCTGGGGCGTGTGAGCATCTCAGGAGGCGGCCGGTCCGGATGCCGGCGAGGCAGGAAGGAGGGTCGGTGAGCGTCCCCTACGACCAGGTGGTCCAGTTCGTCCGGACGTTCGCCAAGGTGGTGTCGGAGAACCGGGAGTACCTGACCGACCTGGACTCCGCCATCGGCGACGCGGACCACGGGATCAACATGGATCGCGGGATGAGCGCCGCCCTGGCCAAGCTCGACGGCGTGCCGGAGGGAGACGTCGGCAACCTGTTCAAGACGGTGGGGATGACCCTGGTCTCGACCGTCGGGGGCGCCGGAGGACCCCTGTACGGCACGCTGTTCATCCAGATGGGCATGGCCGTGGCAGGAAAGCCCGAGCTCTCCTCGCAAGACTGGGCCGAGGCCCTCACGAAAGGGCTGGAGGGCCTGGTCATGCGGGGGAAGGCCGAGCCCGGTGACAAGACGATGGTCGACGCGCTGACGCCGGCCCGAGACGCTCTGAAGGAGGCCCTCGAGGAGGGGGCCTCCTTCGGCGACGCGCTCCGGCGCTCGGCCGCCGCGGCCGAGGAAGGGATGAAGGGCACGATCCCCCTGGTGGCCCGGAAGGGACGGGCCAGTTACCTCGGCGAGCGGAGCGCCGGACATCAGGATCCAGGGGCCACGTCCACGTACCTCCTGCTGAAGACGGCAGCCGATACGTGGGCCGACGGGGACCCATAAGAGGAGGAAGAGGAGGACAAGGAGGCGCCATGGCGGAGTATGCAGGAGCGCTCGACCAGGGTACGACCAGCACGCGGTTCATGATCTTCGACCACAGCGGCAAGGTGGTCGGGATCGACCAGAAGGAGCACGAGCAGATCTATCCGAAGCCCGGGTTGGTCGAGCACGACCCGATGGAGATCTGGCAGCGCTCCGAGGATGTCATCACCGGGGGCCTGAAGAAGGCCAAGATCAAGGCGAGCGATCTCGCGGCGGTGGGCATCACGAACCAGCGCGAGACCACCGTGGTATGGGAGAAGTCCTCGGGAAAGCCGGTCTACAACGCCATCGTGTGGCAGGACACGCGGACCGACAAGATCTGCAACGACCTTGCCAAGGACGGGGGCCAGGACCGGTTCCGCTCGAAGGTCGGACTGCCGCTCGCCACGTACTTCTCGGGACCGAAGATCAAGTGGATCCTCGACAACGTCGACGGCGTGCGCGAGCGCGCCCAGCGGGGCGAGGTCCTGTTCGGCAACATCGACACCTGGTGCATCTGGAACCTCACCGGCGGCCCGGACGGCGGAGCGCACGTCACCGACGTGTCCAACGCCAGCCGGACCATGCTCATGAACCTGGAGACGCTCGACTGGGACGACGAGATCCTGGGCATCATGGGCGTCCCCCGGGCCATGCTGCCGCAGATCAAGCCCTCGAGCGAGGTCTACGGCGAGGCCAAGGGCGCGCTGGCGGGGATCCCGGTGGCGGGCGACCTCGGCGACCAGCAGGCGGCGGTGTTCGGCCAGACCGCTTTCGACGTCGGCGACGCCAAGAACACCTACGGCACCGGGAACTTCATGCTCCTGAACACGGGGACGAAGCCCGTCCAGTCCAAGAGCGGACTGCTGACGACCCTCGGGTACAAGATCGGCAGCCAGCCCGCCGTCTACTGCCTGGAAGGCGCCATCGCCATCACCGGCGCCCTCGTGCAGTGGCTGCGGGACAACCTGGGGCTGATCAAGCAGTCGCCCGAGGTGGAGGATCTCGCCAAGACCGTGGATGACAACGGCGGGGTCTACTTCGTGCCGGCGTTCTCCGGCCTGTTCGCCCCGTACTGGAGGAGCGACGCTCGCGGCGCGATCGTGGGGCTCACCCGGTACGTCAACAAGGGCCACATCGCCCGGGCGGCGTTGGAGGCAACGGCATGGCAGACCCGCGAGGTGCTTGATGCCATGAATGCGGACTCCGGCGTCGCGCTGAAGGAGCTGAAGGTCGACGGCGGCATGGTCTACAACGACCTGCTGATGCAGTTCCAGGCCGACGTCCTCGGCGTGCCGGTGATCCGGCCGAGCGTGGCGGAGACCACGGCGCTAGGCGCGGCCTACGCGGCGGGCCTGGCCGTCGGGTTCTGGAAGGAGGTCAACGACCTTCGGGCCAACTGGGGCAAGGACAAGGACTGGAGCCCCAAGATGGATAAGGCCGAGGTCGATCGGGAGTACAAGCAGTGGAAGAAGGCCGTCACCCGCACGTTCGACTGGGTGGAGGAATAGAGGAGGCCGCGTAACGAAGTCGGCGCCCGGCGAGACCCAGACCCCGGGCAGCCCCGTGAGGGCATCCCTTCCGAAAGGAGGGAGCGATGAAGGACGACCAGGAGGGCGACTTCGCGGCCGGCCAGGAGGCCGAGCACCCGGAGGAGCACCGCAAGGGCGACTTCGCCGAAGGCCAGGAGAAGGAGCACGAGAAGCACAAGGAAGGCGACTTCGCCGAGGGCCAGGAGAAGGAGCACGAGGGGCACCATAAGGGCGACTTCGCCGAGGGCCAGGAGAAGGAGCACGACAAGTGACGTGGGGGGCGCGGGGTGCGGCGGCCAGGCCGCCGCACCCCGCGCCCTTTGAACGCGCCCCGTAGGAGAATCGACGGGATGGCCACGCTGCACACCGACGTGCTCGTCATCGGGGGAGGCTCCACCGGCGTCGGCGTGGCCAGGGATGCCGCGATGCGCGGGTTCTCCACCGTCCTGGTGGACCGAGGCGACCTGGCCACGGGGACCACCGGACGGTTCCACGGGCTCCTGCACTCCGGGGGCCGGTACGTAGTGAAGGACCCCAAGGCCGCCGAGGAGTGCATCCACGAGAACGTGATCCTCCGGCGGATCGCCGCCGACTGCATCGAGGACACGGGTGGCCTGTTCGTGTCGACGCCGATCGACACGCCGGAGTACGCCGACCGGTTCGTGGAGGGGTGCCGGGCCGCCGGCATCCCGGTCGAGGAGATCCCCGTCGCCGAGGCCCTCCGCCGCGAGCCACGGATGAACCCCTTGATCTCCCGCGCTTTCACCGTTCCCGACGCCAGCGTGGACTCGTGGAAGACCGTGTGGGCATGCGCCCGGTCGGCCCAGGCGTACGGGAGCCGCATCCTTCCCTATCACGAGGTCCTGGACCTCACGGTGGAGGGCGGAGCGGTCCGGGGCGCCCTGGTCAAGGACCGCCGGGGCGGTGAGGACGTCCGGATCGACGCCGACTTCGTGGTCAACGCCTCGGGGGCATGGGCCGGGCGGATCGCCGCCATGGCGGGCTGCGACGCCACCGTGCTCCCGGGCAAGGGGATCATGATCGCCATGAACCACCGGCTCGTGAACACGGTGGTCAACCGGTGCGAGATGCCGGCCGACGGCGACATCATCGTGCCGATCCGCACCGTCTCGGTGATCGGGACGACGGACCAGAAGGTGGCCGATCCCGACGACTGGCAGATCGCCCGGGACGAGGTCCAGAAGATGATGGACGCGGGCGAGAACCTGGTCCCGGGGTTCCGCCGGGCCCGGGCGCTCCGCGTATGGGGCGGGGTCCGGCCCCTGTTTCAGGACAAGGCTGAGGGAGCCGACACGCGCGACGTCACCCGGGCGCACACGTTGCTGAACCATCGGCAGCGGGACGGTGTGGAGCGGTTCCTCACGATCACCGGTGGGAAGTTCTGCACGTTCCGGCTTATGGCCGAGGACACCGTCGACGCGCTGTGCGCGGAGGTCGGGGTGGAGCACGCGTGCCGGACCGCGGACGAACCCTTGCCCGACTCCGAGCCCGGCCGGTACTACTGGCTCGGATCGCGGGTGGAACGGCGGGAGCCCACGCTCCACGAGGACCAGCTGATCTGCGAATGCGAGCTCGTTTCCCGTCGTCGCCTGGAGGCGGCCATGCTGCGCCGCGAGACCGTCGACCTGGACGACATCCGGCGCACGATCCGCCTGGGGATGGGGCCGTGCCAGGGCGGCTTCTGCATCTACCGGGCCACCGGGATCCTGCACCAGGTGGAGAAGATCCCCGGCGAGGCCGCCAACCGCTCGTTGCTCGACTTCGTCCAGGAACGGTGGAAGGGGGTCCAGCCGATCCTGTACGGGGACCAGCTCCGACAGGCCAGGTTGGACGACTGGATCTTCCAGGGGATCCTCGACGTCGCCCATCTGCCGGGCGGCTGGGTGGGCGCCGCATGAGCGCCGACGCCGTGGTGGTCGGGGCGGGCCTGGCCGGACTGACCGCGGGGGTTCGCCTGGCCGAAGCGGGCCTTCGAACCACCCTGGTGGGGAAAGGGCCGGGCGCCATGCATCTCGCCCCCGCCACCATCGACGTGCTGGGCTACGCCCCGGACCTCGTGGAGCGCCCCGCCGCCGCGCTCCCCTCCTTCGTGGCCGAGCGACCGGACCATCCCTACGCGCGGCTCTCTGCGGACACGGTGGCAGCGAGCGCCGAGTGGCTCAGCGCGCACATGCCGCCGCTCGCCTACGTCGGGACCCTCGAGGAGAACTACCTCCTGCCCACCGCCGTGGGGGTGCCCAAGCCCTCGGCGTTCGTCCCGGAGGCCATGGCCGCCGGGGACCTTCGATCGGGCAGCCGGTTCGCGTTCGCCGGGCTTCGGGCCCTGAAGGACTTCTATCCCGCGCTCCTGGCCGACAACCTGTCCCAGGCCAAGCTCCCGACCGGCGTGACGGTGGACGCTCGGGCGGTGCACCTGAGCGATCCCGGCACCGAGGCCGACGTGAGCCCGCTCGGCTATGCGCGGATGTTCGAGGATCGGGAGTTCCGGTCGGTGGTTGCGGCGGAGCTCCTTCCCCGGCTGGAGCCCGGCGAGTCGGTGGGGTTCCCGTCGGTGCTCGGTCTCCACGAGCACCGAACGACCTGGCTCGATCTCCAGGATCGCCTGGGGCGGCCGGTGTTCGAGGTGCCGACGCTTCCCCCCTCGGTCGCGGGCATCCGGCTGTTCCACGCGCTGCGCGACGCTTTCCTCGCCGCGGGAGGCCGGCTCCTGATCGGCTCGACGGCCGCCGGCGCGGAGACGAAGGACGGCGTCGTGACCCACGTGGTGATCCAGACCGCGGCGGCCCGCCCCACGCCCATCGAGGCCCGATGGTTCGTGCTGGCAACCGGGGGGTTCGCCGAGGGCGCCATCTTCCTCGACTCCTACGGGGAGGTCCATGAGTCGGTGTTCGGGCTGGCGGTGTCGGGGGTACCCGCCGCCGGCGAGCCTCGGTTCGTCCCGCGGTACTTCGACGATCAGCCCATGGGTCGGGCCGGGATCGCCGTGGACGAACGCCTTCGACCGCTCGACGCCGACGGGAACGTGGCCTTCCGCAATCTCTTCACCGCCGGTGCCGCGCTCGGGGGCGCCGAGCCGTGGCGGGAGCTTTCCGGCAACGGTCTGGCCCTGGCATCGGGGTTCGCCGTGGCGTCCGCGATCGTGGAGTGGGCCTCCTGATGGACACGATGGAATGGGTTCGGGGATCGCTGGATCACTGCGTGAAGTGCACGATCTGCGAGACGTTCTGTCCGGTGTCGAACGTCACACCGCTCTTCCCCGGGCCGAAGTACGTCGGGCCACAGCTGGAGCGGTTCCGGACCGACGACGGCTCGCCGGATGCGTCCCTGGACTACTGCTCGGGCTGCGGGATCTGCACCACCGTCTGTCCTCAGGGCGTGAAGATCGCCGAGATCAACTCCCAGGCCCGGGCGAAGATGAAGGCGCAGCGCGGGATCCCTCTCCGGGACCGGATCATCGCCCGGCCGAGCGCTATGGGGAAGGTGGGCACGCCGCTCGCCCCCATCGCCAACTTCTTCCTCAAGAACCACGCGTTCCGGTGGCTCGTGGAACGAACGCTTCGGGTCCACCGCAAGGCCCCGATGCCGTTGTTCGCCGGCCGGACGTTCCAGTCGTGGGCCCGCCGCCACCCCCCGCTCACGCCGGCCACGAAGGCGATCGTGTACTTCCACGGGTGCAGCGCGAACCACTTCGAGCCTCGGGTGGCCCAGATGGCCGTGGCCGTCCTGGAGCACAACGGCTATCGGGTGATCGTCCCCCGGCAAGACTGCTGCGGGCTGCCGCTGCAGTCGAACGGGCTGTTCGACGACGCGCGACGGTACGTCCGCAAGCTCGCCCGGAACCTCGAGCCGTACGCCCGGCGCGGCTACGACATCGTGGCCACCTCGACCAGCTGCGGGCTGATGCTGAAGCGAGAGGCCCGCGAGATCCTCGAGCTGGAGGACGACGAGGACCTGCGAACGGTGTCGGCCCACATGTTCGACATCTGCGAGTTCCTGCTGAGCCTGCACGAGCGCGGAGCGCTTCGAACCGACTTCCGCCCGCTCGACATGCGGGTCCCCTACCACGCGCCGTGCCAGCAGCAGGGCCACGGCATCGGCAAGCCGGCGCTCGAGCTGTTCGGCCTGATCCCCGGGCTCGAGGTGGTGGACAGCGACGTCGCGTGCTGCGGCGTGGCCGGAACCTACGGGCTGAAGACCGAGAAATACGACATCGCCATGGAGGTGGGCGCGCCGCTGTTCCGTCAGGTCACGGCGGTGGCGACGGAGGTCGCCGCCTGCGACAGCGAGACCTGCCGGTGGCAGATCACCCGGGCGACGGGGATCCCCTCCGTCCATCCGGTCGAGCTCCTGTACCGGGCCTACGGGTTGTCGTGAGGGGGCGGCCGGCCGGTGCGGGCCGGTAGGCTTCGGACGAGGATCCGGTGATCACGTGATTGGCATCGTTCTGGTCTCGCACAGCCCGAAGGTCGCCGAGGGCGTTGCCGAGCTTGCGCGCGAGATGGGCGGGGCGGAGGTCCTCCTGGAGCCGGTCGGGGGCCTCGACCTGCTGGACCGGCCCATGGGGACCGACGCGGTCCTCGTCATGCAGGCCATCGAGCGCGCCTGGTCCGAGGACGGCGTGCTCGTCCTCATGGACCTGGGCAGCGCCGTGCTCTCGGCCGAGATGGCCCTGGACATGCTGCCGCCGGATCGCAAGGAGCGGGTCCTCCTGTGCGAGGCGCCGTTCGTCGAGGGGGCCGTCGCCGCCGCGGTGGCGGCCAAGCTGGGGAGGTCATTGCAGGAGGCCGCCGAAGAGGCCCGTGGTGGGCTCGGGCCCAAGGCGACGCATCTGGGGACGGCGGCGCCGGTGCCGGCGGCCCCGGAATCCGGTCCGGCGGCCGGACCGCAGGCGAGCGTTCGGCTTTCGGTGGACAACCCGCTCGGGCTGCACGCCAGGCCGGCCGCGCGGTTCGTCCAGACGGCCGGGCGGTTCGATGCCGAGGTCCGTGTGACCAACCTCACCACCGGCGCGGGGCCGGCCAACGCCAGGAGCCTGAACGCTGTGGCCACGCTGGGTGTCCGCCAGGGCCACGAGATCGAGGTGGTGGCCGGGGGGCCGGAGGCCCAGGCGGCCATCGACGCCGTCGGGGCCCTGGCGGCCGTGCGGTTCGGCGACGACGTCGTCGAGAGCCGGGCCCCGGCGGCGGCTCGGAGCGATGCCGGGCCGGCCGAGGCGTGGGCGCGCGTCCCGGTCGACGGCGCACTGTCCGGCCTGCCCGCTTCGCCGGGTGTCGCCGTGGGCCCGGCACGTCACCTCCGCCCTCCGGACATCGACGTCCCGTCCGGGCCGGCCGGTGAGCCCAAGGAGGAGTGGGCGGCGCTGGAGGAAGCGATCGAGGCCACGCGGGTGGAGATCTCGGCCACCCGCGCGTCGGTCGCGGCCCGGGCCGACGAGCAGAGCGCCGCGATCTTCGACGCCCACCTGTTGTTCCTGGAGGACGAGGAGCTGATCGCACCGGTTCGTGCGGCCGTCCTCGACGGGGGCCGGGGCGCGGGTGAGGCGTGGAAGGAGGCCGTCGATCGGGTGGCGGAGACGTGGCGGGCCCTGGACGATCCCTACCTCCGCGAGCGGGCCGCCGACGTCGAGGCAGTGGGGGTGCAGGTTCTCGCCCACCTGGTCGGCGGCGTGAGGGCCCGGCCCGCGCTCGCCGGCGGGGGCGTGTTGATCGCGGCGGACCTCACGCCGGCCGACACCGCGGGCCTGGATCCCGCGATCGTCGTGGGGATCGCCACCGCGCTGGGCGGCCCCACGTCGCACTCGGCCATCCTCGCTCGCTCGCTCGGGATCCCCGCGGTGGTCGGCTTGGGCCCCGCGGTGCTGGGGATCACCGAGGGAGCGACCGTGATCGTCGACGGCGAGAAGGGTGCGGTCCGCTCCGATCCGACGCCCGAGCAGATCGCCGAGGCGGAGCGCCGGGCCGAGTCGTTCCGGGCATCGGAGGCCGCCGCCCGGGCCGAGGCGACCCGCCCCGCGGTCACCCGAGATGGAACGCCGATCGAGGTGCTGGCCAACGTGGGCCAGCCGGCCGACGTCGAGTCCGCGCTCGATGCCGGGGCCGAGGGTGTCGGCCTGCTTCGAACCGAGTTCCTGTTCATCGGCCGGCAGACGATGCCGAGCGAGCAGGAGCAGGAAGCCGTCTATCGCGGCATCGCCGAGGCGCTCCGGGCCCGTCCGCTGATCCTTCGAACTCTGGACGTCGGGGGCGACAAGCCGCTCCCCTATCTCCCGGTGCCCCATGAGGCGAACCCGTTCCTCGGCCTGCGCGGCCTCCGGCTCGGCCTGGCCCGGCCGGACGTCCTTCGCGAGCAGCTGCGGGCGGTCCTTCGGGTCGCCGCGGACCATCCGGTGAAGGTGATGTTTCCCATGGTGACCTCGCTCGTCGAGCTCCGAGCTGCGAAGGCCCTCGTGGAGGAAGCCCGGGACGAGGTCGAAGCGGCGGGTGGCCGGGCCCCGTCGCACCTCGAGGTCGGGATCATGGTGGAGGTCCCGGCCGCGGCGCTCGCCGCGGGGGTGTTCGCCTCGGAGGCGGATTTCTTCTCGATCGGGACGAACGACCTCACCCAATACACGCTCGCGGCCGAGCGCGGCAACGAGCGCGTCGCCGGCCTCGCCGACGCCCTGCACCCGGCGGTGCTTCGGCTCATCAGGATGACCGTCGAAGGCGCCGGGTCCCATGGACGGACGGTCGGCGTGTGCGGGGAGATCGCCGCCGACCCCGTCGCGGTGCCGGTCCTCGTCGGGTTGGGCGTCCGGGAGCTGTCGGTGGCGCCTCCCGCGGTGCCCCGAGTGAAACGGGCCGTCCGGGAGACGGACCTCGGATCAGCGCGCACCCTGGCCGACCACGCCATCGAGCTCGACTCCGCGGACGCCGTGCGGACGGCGGCGGCGGGCTGAGGCCGCTGCTAGGGTTGCCAGGGGTCAACCTCTAGTGGACGAACGGGAAGCCCGGGCGGCATCGATCCTTCGATTGCTCACGTACCTGCGGGTGATCCTGGTCCCGATCGTGATGTGGCTCCTCCTGTCCGACCCGTTCGATCACGCGTACGGGGTGGCCGCCGCCCTGTTCGCGTTCGCCGCCGCGACGGACTTCTTCGACGGCTACCTGGCCCGCCGGTGGTCCGCGACGACGACCCTCGGCGGCTTCCTGGACACGACGGCCGACAAGCTGCTCGTCTCGGGAGTCCTGATCGCGCTCGTATCGGTGGGGCGCGCCTCCGCGTGGATCGCCGCGATCATCGTCGGCCGCGAGCTGCTGATCCTGGGGTTGCGGGGGGTGGTCGCCGCCGACGGCGCGGTCATGCGGACGTCGATCTGGGGCAAGCTGAAGGCGAACGTCCAGTTCGTCGCCATCTTCCTGGCCATCCTTCGGATGGGATCGACGATCGGACCGCTCTATCTAGACCAGTGGGCCATGCTGGCCGCGGCGGCGATCACGGTGGTGTCGGCGGTGGAGTACGTGGCCCGGTTCGCCGGGAACGTGTCCCCGTTCGGCCGCGACTGACCGCGGTGCCCCGGACCGCGCTCGTCACGGGCGGGACCGGCTTCGTCGGCGGCGGCGTGGTCCGCGCACTCATCGAGCAGGGCTGGGACGTCGTCGCGCTTGCCCGGACGGACGCGAGTGCCGGCACGCTCGCGCGTGCGGGCGCGCGCCCGGCGCTCGGTGACCTGGCCCGACCCGATGCGATCCTGCGAGCGGCGGCCGGGTGCGACGCGGTCTTCCACGCGGCCGGGCTGAACGCCTCGTGCCTGCCCGACCCGTCACCGCTCGTTCGGGTCAACGTGGAGGGAACGCGGAACGTCCTGGAGGCGGCGGCCCGAGCCGGAGTCCGGCGGTTCGTGCACACGTCCTCGGCGGCGGCCATCGGGGAGCCGGCCGGGACCGTCGGGCGTGAGGACACGGTCCATCGAGGGTGGTTCCTCACGGCCTACGAACGATCCAAGTTCGAGGCAGAGCGGCTGGTCCTGGACCGAGGCCCCGAGCTCGGGCTCGAGGTGGTTTGCGTGGACCCGGCGTCGGTGCAGGGACCGGGCCGTGCCGAGGGCACGGCCCGGCTCCTGCTCGCCGCGGCCAGGGGCCGGCTGCCCCTGGCCTTCGACGCCTGGCTCTCCTTCGTCGACGTCGACGATTGCGCCCTGGGCCACCTGCGAGCGGCGGAGCGAGGGCGTCCCGGGGAGCGCTATGTCCTGTCCGGTGGGTCCATCAGGGTCCGCCGGGCACTCGATGTGCTCCGCGGCGTGACGGGACGGCCCTCGAGGACCTGGTTCGTCCCCGCCCGCGCGGTCCTGCCCGCTGCCGCCGTGGTCGAGGCAGCGGCCCACACCGTGGGGCGGACCCCTCCGATCTGTCGCGAGGTCGTGCGGGCGGGGCTCCACGGACACCGGTACGACGGATCGCGAGCCACGCGGGAGCTCGGGCTGGTCTACACGCCGTTCGAGTTGACCCTCCGCCGGACCGTCGACTGGTTCGTGAGTCGGGGCCTCCTGGGGGACGGCACGGCGGGACACCGGGCCGAGGGGTCGGCGTACCATGGGAACCTCGGGGCCGAACCGACGAGGCCCGATACACGCACCCGGAGGTGGCGTTCGCCATGACCGAGATGAGGCCGGACCGCAACCTTGCACTGGAGCTGGTCCGCGTGACCGAGGCGGCCGCGCTCGCGGCCGGACGGTGGGTGGGACGAGGAGAGAAGGAGGCGGCCGATCAGGCTGCCGTCGACGCCATGCGGGGAATGATCGACACGGTGTCGATGCACGGCACGGTCGTGATCGGCGAGGGCGAGAAGGACCGCGCGCCGATGCTGTACAACGGTGAGGCTGTAGGCAACGGTGGCGGGCCCGCCGTCGACGTCGCGGTGGACCCCATCGACGGGACCCGCCTCACCGCCACCGGCCAGCCCAACGCGCTGGCGGTCATCGCATTGGCCGAGCGAGGCAGCATGTTCTTCCCCGGCGCCGCCGTGTACATGGAGAAGGTGGCCGCCGGGCAAGAGGCGGCCGACGTCATCGACGTGACGGCGTCCCCCGAGGAGAACGTCCGCCTCGTTGCCAAGGCCAAGGGGGTCCGCCCCGAGGACATCGGCGTGGTCATCTTGGACCGGGACCGCCACAAGGAGATCATCGCGCGGGTCCGGGAGGCCGGCGCGCGGGCCTTCCTCATCACCGACGGCGACGTGGCCGGAGCCATCGCCACCGCCCGCCCGTCGTCGGGCATCGACCTCCTGCTGGGCATCGGTGGGACACCGGAGGGCGTGATCGCCGCCGCCGCGCTGAAGTGCCTGGGCGGGGCGATCCAGGGCCGCCTGTCTCCGCGGGACGACGAGGAACGGCGCAAGCTCGCGGACGACGGCTTCGACGTGGAGAAGGTGCTCACGACGGACGACCTGGTGGCCGGGGAGGACGTGTTCTTTGCCGCCACCGGGATCACCGATGGCTCCCTGCTCCGGGGGGTCCGCTACGACGACGACGGCGCGATCACGCACTCCTTGGTGATGCGGTCGCGGTCGGGCACCGTGCGGTACATCGACGCCGAGCACCGGTTCGAGAAGCTCGAGCGGTTCGCCGGCGTCACCTATCGGCCCTGAATCAGCCGACGGCAGCCTGGGCCGGGCTCAGGGCAGACGGTAGACCCCCCGGTCCTCCTTCACCACGACCCCTGTCCTCGTCGCAGCGGCCAACGCCGCCAGCAGGTTCTTTCGGATGTCGCGCTGGGTGAACGGATCCAGGTAGCCGCGCTTCAGCGCCAGGTCCTGGACCACCGTCCAGTGCAGCGGCTTCGCCTCCTCTCGTAGCACAGCAAGCACGGCGTCGAGGAACTCCACGGCTAGAGCTCGCGGGCCTTCGGCATCACGGCCTCGGCGAAGACCTCGACGATGGACGGGTCGGGCAGGGCGAAGGGGATGGGTGCCGGGGCCACGATGACTTCCTCCACTCCGAGCTCGGCGAGCCGGGCGAGCCGCTCCAGCACCTGGTCGGGCGTCCCGGTCAGCGTGTCCGTCATGAACGACTCGAGCGTCTCGCGATCGAGCGCGCCCCCCGGCATCCAGCTCTGGAGGCTCCGAAACCTGGCCACCAGGTCGTCGTGGTCCTCTCCCACCACCGTGTACATGCCGAGCGAGAGTCGCAGCGACCGAGGGTCTCGGCCTGCGTCGTCGCAGGCTTCCCGCGCTCGGCGAACCCGATCGGCGTAAGCCTCCGGTGTCCATCGCCACACCGTGTTCCATCCGTCGGCGTGCAGCGCGGCCAGGCGCAGGGAACGGTCCCCGCCCTTCGCTCCCAACCAGATCCGCGGACGCGGGGTCTGCGCCGGCACCGGATGGTTGAACGCCTCCCGCAGCTGGAAGTGCTTGCCCCGGAACGTGGCCGGGCCACCAGGCAACAGTTTTCCCAGGACCTCGAGGGTCTCCTCCAGGACGGCGAACCGTTCCCCCACCGTCCCGAACCCGTACCCGAAGGCCCGGAACTCCTCCTCGTACCACCCCGCGCCGATGCCGAGGTCGAGCCGGCCTCCCGAGAGGAGGTCCACCGCGGTCGCCGCCTTGGCCAGCACGGCGGGGTGGCGGAACGGCGCGGCGAGCACCAGGGTCCCCAGGCGCAGGCGCTCGGTCGCGGCCGCCAGGCCACCGAGGGTGGTCAGCGCCTCCAGCGAGCCCTGGAGGTCCGGCGGGCCTCCGTACCGGGCGAGGGAGAGGAAGAAGTGGTCGGAGACCCAGGCCGAGTCGAACTCCAACCGCTCGGCCATCTGCGCGAACCGAGCCATCCCGTCGAACGAGATCCGCTCCCCTCCGGGCAGCGAGAAATCGTAGTGAGGGAGCGCGAGGCCGAACCGCATCTACAGGTACCGGAGTACGTCGGCCGGGCCGGCCATCTCCGTCCCGGGCGGCACCCGGATCCCCGAGGGAAGCTTCAGTCGCGGATACACCGAGATGCCCCCCGACAGGTGCACCCCCGGGTACACGGTGACCTCGTCCCCCAGGGCCACGTGCGCCTCGATGGCGGTCGGGTTGTACGGCTCGGAGCGGACCTCAGACATCGAGCCCACGACGGCGTCGGACAGGGACGCGGCCGGGCCGATGATGGCCCCGTCCCTGATCTGGGTCCGTTCGATCCTGGCGTCCCGGTGCACCTCGATGTCGTCGTCGAGGTTCGATTCGGTGATCGTGACCCCCGGGTGGATCTCGCAGAACCGTCCCATCCGCACCCCGGGCCCGATCGTCACCATCCCCTCGCCGATCTTCTCGGCCAGGGTCATCCCACTCGTCGAGTCGCGCATGGCCAGTGTCTCGGGAGCGATCCACACGTGGCGCTCGGCGTCGAACGGTGGACCCAGCAGCCGGTCCACCGACTCGAAGTTACCGTTCAATGCGTCGACCATGGTCTCGATGTAGTCCTCGACGTTGCCGAGGTCACCGATCCGTCGCGCCGGATACGACTGTACGAGGTAGCCGTTGCCGACCAGCCACGGAAGGAGGTCCTTGCCGAAGTCCAGCCGCCGTTGCCGGAGCTTCACGATCTCCGGTTCCGAGGCGAGCTCGCGGAGGACCTTGGACTCGATCAGGTAGAACCCGGCATTGGTCCGCAGCGGCAACTGACGGAACTCCTCCTCGTCGGGGACCTGAAAATGCTCCCGGAGCTCCGCCAGCGTGGGCTTCTCCACGAACTCCTGCACGCGTCCGTTCGTGTCGGTCAGCATCACGCCGTACTTCTCAGCCACCTCGTCCGGCTCGCGTACCATGGCGGCGATCGTCGCCACCGCGCCGGCCTCCCGATGCGCCCGAAGCATTGGCTCCAGATCGAAGTCGATGATGGAGTCGGTCGGGAACACCAGGGCGGTCTGCGAGATGTCCCAGTGGTCGAGCATCCGAAGGGTCGAGTCGGCGCTCCCCATCGACAAGGGGTCGTACTTCACCGGGGAATACTTCACGTCGACGCCGAAGCCCTCCCCGTACCCGATCATGACCTTGATCTGGTACCGGTTCTCCTTGCCGTGGGCGATCACGTAGTAGTCCTTGATCCCCTGGCTCGACAGGATCTCGATCACCCATCGGATCAGCCGCCGTCCGAGGAACGACATCGCGGCCTTCGACCGCAGATAGCCGGGCGCCTTCAGCGTCAGCGGACGGGCCCGGACACCTTGGCCGCCCGCCAGGCCGATGCCGATGACCTCGGACACTTCCGGCATGGGCCTGCATGATATCCAGGTTCCGCGCAAGGGGTTCGGGCAGGGACAACGGCCAACGAGGAGGAACGGATGAGGACTGCGACGACGCCCTGGAGCATGGAGTTCGCCGGCCGGGTTGACGAGCTCGAGATCGAGAGCGAGGTGCTGCGAAGCAATCCACTCGGGGACCCGGCCGTCCGCCCGCTGTGGGTCTACGTCCCTCCCGGGTACGACGACGAGCCGGATCGCCGCTTCCCTGCCGTCTTCGTCATCCAGGGCCTGACCGGCCAGCTCGACATGTGGCGGAACCGGGAGGCGTTCCGGCCCAACTTCCTGGAGCTCGCCGACCGGCTGTTCGCCTCGGGCGAGGCTCCACCCACGATCGTGGCCTTCGTGGACTGCTGGACCTCCCTCGGCGGCAGCCAGTTCCTGAACTCGCCCGCCACCGGCCGGTACCACGACTACCTGTGCGATGAGGCCGTGGCCTTCGTCGACGCCCGCTATCGGACCGAGGCGCGCCGGGAGAAGCGCGGGATCCAGGGAAAGTCCAGCGGCGGCTACGGCGCGATGGTCACGCCGATGTTGCGTCCCGACCTGTTCTCGGCCTTCGCCAGCCACGCCGGCGACGCCCTGTTCGAGGCGTGCTACCTGCCCGAGTTCAGGGAGAGCGTGCGGGCCCTCCGCGACGACTACGACGGCTCGTTCGAGACGTTCTGGGCCGACGTCCGGGCCCGACCGTTCGGGACGAAGCAATCCGACGGGGTGCTGATGAACGATTGGTGCATGGCTGCCTGCTACTCAGCAGACGAGGACGGGACGGTGCGGCTGCCGTTCGACCCCCGCACCGGGATACTCGTGGAGGAGGTGTGGCGCCGCTGGCTGGAGAAGGATCCCGTCCGGATGGTACCTCGCCACGCCGACGCACTCCGGTCGATGCGGGCCATCTGGCTCGACGCGGGGAAGAAGGACGAGTGGTACCTCGACGTGGGCGCGGTGGCCGTGTCCGAGGAGCTCAAAGCGATCGGGGTCGAGCACACGTTGGAGCTCTTCGACGCGGGCCACATGTCGATCGGCTACCGCTATCCGAGGAGCCTTGCCTTCCTGGCCACAGCCCTGTCCTCCGATTGATCGGACGGATCGAGGAAGGCTGCGAGCGGCGCCCTCAGGCTCCGGTCGCCTGGTCCACGGTCCCCTTCAAGACGAGGCGTCCGGACGCGTCGCGGACGAGCACGGTGGTGAACCCGGTCAGGTCGGTGTTCCTGAACTGGCGGAAGGCCTGCCCGCCCCCGTCGGCGTCGAGCTTCGCGATCGTCCCGCCCTGAAGCGCCCGTCCTCGGGCGTCCTTCAGCGTGACCCGATACGGTGCGAGCGACGGATCGCTCGGCAGCCCGTTCACGATCACGACCACGAAGTCCAGCCTGGTCGGTGACACGAGCTGCAGGACGGCTCCCCCGCCCCGCTGGATCGCGGGCGTCGGGGCCAGCTGGCCGAGGTGGGTCTCGTCGGCCCGGGCCTGGAACGGCAAGGTGTCGAGGACCCTCTGGAACTGGTCGAGCGCCTGCGACTTGGCTTGTTCGGCCTGCGCGGCGCGCTCGGCGAACCGCTGAGCGCGCCCGGCCATCACCGCCCCCCATCCGAGGCTCGCGATGGCGATCGCCGCGGCGATGACGGCGGCGATCGCCGTCCGTGTCCGCCGCCCGGTCCGTGGTCGCGCCGCCGCTCTGCCGACATCGGCCACGACCCGATCCTCCAGGGCGGCGGGAAGTGGGGCGGGCGCCAGCGCGAACGCGAAGGTCGCCGCAGCCTGGCCCAGCTCTGCCGCCTCCTTCCGGCATCCTGCGCACCACTCGAGGTGCCGCTCCAACGCGACCTGCTCCCGCGGGGACAGGACGCCCACCGCGAGCTCGGGGAGCTGGTCTCGGACGGCGACGCAGTTCACAGCCGGTCCTTGTCCTGGTTGGCCCGGCGAACCTTGATCAGGGCGGTTCGCAGGCGCGTCTTGACCGTCCCGAGCGGGATCCCGTCGGCCTGGGCGATCT
>VAYX01000204.1 GCA_005885325.1 Actinomycetota bacterium | reverse complement strand
TGGAGGGCGCGGCGATCTCGACGGTGAACCTGTCCGAGGTACTCCAGAAGTCCGAGCAGCATGGGATCGACACCGAGGGGCTCGAGTTCGATCTGGAGGCGCTCGGCGTCGAGTTCCGCCCCTTCGACGTGTCCCAGACCCGGGCGACGGCGGACATCTGGGCACGCGCGCCTCGGGCAGGCCTCTCGCTCGGCGATCGCGCCTGCCTGGCCCTCGCCGGCAGCCTCGGCCGGACCGCGGTGACGGCCGACCGGCGATGGTCCGCCGCCAGGCACGGCATCCAGGTGCGGGTGATCCGCTGATCGGCCCGGCCTGATATCGTTTGAGTTATCATCTGCCCCGATGGGTGCAGGGTCGATCCTTCGAGATGCCCGGCGGGCCGCGAGGCTCAGCCAGCGGGAGCTGGCTCGCCGGGCGGGCGTGGCCCAGCCCGTGCTCTCACGCATCGAGCGGGGCCACTCTTCGCCCCGGTTCGAGACGCTCGACCGGCTCCTTCGCGAGTGCGGGAGGGGACTCGAGCTCGTCGAGCGGCCCGGCCTCGGGGTGGACCGGACGCTCATCCGGGACCGCCTGCGCCTGTCTGCCGGCCAGCGGGCGCGGCTTGCTGCTCGGGAATGGAAGAGGACCAGGCCCTTCGAGCGGCGGGAGCGATCGAGCGGTTGAGCGCGCCCTCCTTCGATCCCCTTGCGGTCCTTCGCACCATGGTTCGGCACGAAGTTCGGTTCGTGCTGATCGGCGGGTACGCCGCAGCGATCCGGGGATCGCCCGTGATCACGGGCGACGTCGACATCTGCTACGCGCGCGACGACGAGAACCTCGAGGGACTCGCCGCGGTGCTACGTGTGCTCGGAGCGACGCTTCGGGGAGCTCCATCCGATGTCGCGTTCCAACTCGATGTCAAGGCGCTGAAGGCGGGGGACCACTTCACGTTCTCCACGAAGGCGGGCGCGCTCGACTTCATCGGCACGCCAGCGGGGACGGACGGGTTCGCCGACCTCGACGCGTCCGCCACGGACGAGGACCTGGACGGCCTCGTCGTCCGGGTGGCCTCGATCGACGACCTGATCCGGATGAAGCGGGCGGCCGGCAGACCGCAGGACCTGATCGCCGTCGAGTGGCTGGCCGCGCTCCGCGACGAGCTCGAGAAATGATGAGGCTACAGGTGTGACCTTCTTCACTGCACCCGGCGTGGCGATCGGGCAGGCTTCCCCCGAGAAGGGTTACGAGTATGGTCTTGTCGCGGCCTTGATGTGTATACTGTGTGTATGTACACTGAGCGCCTCCAGATCCTCGTGAGCCCGGAGCAGCGGAAGCGGCTCGAGGCCGAGGCCGGCCGCCGCGGAGCATCCGTGGCGGCTTTGATCCGCGAGGCCGTCGACGAGTACCTCGGCGCGACCCCCCTGGACCAGCGCCTCCGCGCGGTCGAGGGGATCGGGGAGATGCGGGGACGCTTCCTGTCGCCCGGTGAGCTCGAGCGGCTGGTCGAGGAGGAGCGGACCGGGTCCGCCGGACGGTGACCTTCTTCGTCGACGCCAACGTCATCGTCTACGCCGCGACCGAGGGCGAGTACCGCGGGCCCTGCCTGGACGTGCTCGACGTCATCGCCCGCGGCGGGGCCGACGGACGGACCTCGCCGGCGGTGCTCGAGGAGGTCTGGTACGTGGAGCGGTCCGGGCGGGCCGGCGCTCTGGACGGTCTGGCCGCCAGCGCCTACACGGTCTTCACCCCGCTCCTGCCCGTGACCGATGACGCCTTCCGCCTGGCCCTCGCCCTGCGGGCTCCGCAGCTCGGTCCGGCCGACCGGGTGCATGCCGGCACGTGCCTGGCCCACGGCGTCAACGTCGTCGTCTCAGCCGATGTGGCGTTCGACGGCGTGCGAGGCCTCCGTCGGGTGGATCCCCTCGATCACCGTGCTCTCGGTCGGCTGCTCTCGGCCGGGTAGACCGAAACACCCGTGCACCGACGACTTCTGTCCGTCAATCACTGGGGGACGGCAAGCTGGGCGCCGAAGGCTTGCTTCTAGCCGTCCGTCGGTTCTGGGTCCGACTCGACGATGTGGTCGGGCGTGTGGTGGGCCGCCGAGATGGCAGGGATCCGACCCAGCCGGCCCGCCTGGTAATCCTCGAACGCCTGGCGCAGCTCGTCCCGAGTGTTCATCACGAACGGCCCGTACCATGCGACGGGTTCGCGGATGGGACGGCCGCCGAGCAGGAGCGCCTCCAGCGTCGGCGATCGCGACTCCTGGACCGGGGCAGCCTCGAGCGTGATCGCGTCGCCGGGGCCGAACACGGCGAGCTGTCCGACCTCGATGGGTCGCCGTTCGGAACCGACCGTGCCGGCGCCCGCCAGGACGTAGGCCAGGGCGTTGAACTCGGGACGCCAGGGAAGTTCCAGTCGCGCCCCGGGTGAGATCGTGGCGTGCAGCATGGTCATCGGCGTGTAGGTTTGGCCGGGTCCCCTCCGCCCGGCCACGTCGCCGGCGATCACGCGCACGAGCGCGCCGGCATCGGGGGATGCGAGCAGGGACACCTCGTTCGCCCGGAGGTCCTGGTACCGGGGCGGCGCCCACTTCTCCGCCTTCGGCAGGTTGACCCACAGCTGGATCCCGTGGAACAGGCCGCCGCTCGCTACCAGGCGCTCGGGCGGCCGCTCGATGTGCAGGATCCCCGCGCCGGCGGTCATCCACTGAGTGTCGCCGTTCGTGATGACGCCCCCGCCGCCGTTCGAGTCCTGGTGCTCGAACACGCCGTCTAGGATGTACGTGACCGTCTCGAACCCGCGGTGCGGGTGCCACGGCGTGCCCTTGGCCTCGCCGGGCGCGTACTCCACCTCGCCCATCTGATCCATGTGGACGAAGGGGTCGAGGTCGGTGAGGTCGGCCCCCGCGAATGCCCGGCGAACCGGGAACCCCTCGCCCTCCAGGCCGTACGGGGCGAGCACGACCTCGCGGACGGGCCGCTGTCGTGCCGACTCGAGGACGGCCGGGACCCGTTCGAGCTTCGTGATGTCCGGTGCGGTGATGGCCGGCATGGCGTTCCTTTCGTCACGGTGGGGAACGCGGTGGCCCGTGGCGCTATTCCGGACGCGTCGTGTTCGAGCTCTCCGTCAGGGTCCTGACGGGTGACGGAACGAAGACAGACCGAGTGTCGTACTCGCCAACTAGGTTGATCCGCGCGCGAGGAAAGGCCTTGCCCTGGGGCCACATTTGGGCTAATGTGACTACATGGCGGAGGTTGGGGTGCGGGAGTTGAAGAGCGGTCTGAGCAGATACCTGAGGTGGGTCCGGGCAGGCGAGACGATCGTGGTGACCGACCGGGGCGAGCCCGTGGCCCGGATCATCCCGGTGGGGATCCCCGAGGGCATCGCCAAGCTCATGGCCGAGGGCCGAGTCACCTGGTCCGGCAAACCCTTCCGGCCGCCCGAGAAGCTGGTTCGGCCACGCCCCGGCCCGCCTTTCTCGGACTACATCAGCGAGGATCGAGGCTGACGCTCTATCTGGACGCCAGTGCTCTCGTTCGGAGCCCGGCAGCGACACGGTGCTCGGCTTGCTGGAGGAGGCCGATCCACGTTGCACGTCCCGCCTGTCGTTCGTCGAGTGCCATGCGTCCTTCGCGCGCGGACGGCGGGACGGGCGGCTCACCTCGAAAGAGGTCGCGACGCTCATCCGGGATTTCGCGCGGCGATGGAGCGATCTCATCATCGTGGAGCTCGACGGATCCGTCGGAGAACGCGCCGGCGAGCTGGCGCACCGATACTCGCTCAGGGCTTCCGAGGCGATCCATCTGGCCTCAGCCCTGCAATTGGCCGGCGACACCCCACCCTCGCTTCGATTCGCATGCTGGGATAGAAGGCTCTGGGAAGTCGCTGGGGTTGTCGGCTTCACGCGCGTCCCAGAGGCCCTCGCCTGACCGGGTGCCCGGTCTGACCCGTCGAAGCCTCGCCCCATCGATATCTCGGCAGCATGCGGGCGGCTTCGCTCGGCATACTGTCCCTCGCACGGATGGGTGTTCGAGCCGAGGAGGGCGAGATCGGGCACCGGGTGGCCATCGACATCGGGGGGACGTTCACCGACCTGGCGGCCGTCGACGTCGCGACCGGCGAGCTCGTCGTGACCAAGGCGCCCACGACCCCGGCCCAGCTGGACGACGGGGTGATGGCCGCCCTGGATCGATCCGGCGTCCCCGCTTCGTCCGTGGAGTCGCTGGTTCACGGGACCACCGTGGTCATCAACGCCATCACCGAACGCCGGGGCGTCCCGACCGCGCTGGTCACCACCCGAGGGTTCCGTGACGTGCTGGAGATCGGGCGGGCCAACCGGCCCGACATCTACAACCTGTCCTACGCGAAGCCCGTGCCGTTCGTCCCCCGCCGGCTGCGGTTCGAGGTCCTCGAGCGGATGTCGTACCGAGGCGACGTCATCGCGCCCCTCGACGAGGACGA
>VAYX01000196.1 GCA_005885325.1 Actinomycetota bacterium | reverse complement strand
GTACCGTTCGAGGGGTCCAACGCCCCGCAGGCCGTCGGGCACGGCCCGCAGGTACGCACGCAGCACGCCGACGATCGGTCCGTACGGCGTGCCTTCCGGCGCGGCCGACCCTCGCAGGACGAGCAGCTCGCTGCGGGCGAGAGCCTCGTCGGCAAGTCTGGTCTTCCCCACTCCTGCCTCGCCCGCGATCAGGACGAGCCCGCCTTTGCCACTCCGAACCTCGGCCAGGACATCCGTCAGCATCGAAAGCTCTGCTTGTCGGCCGATCAGCTCGACCTCGTAGGCCATAGGTGAAGTGTATGGATGCCACGAGCTCCCCGGCCGGCGGCAACTTGCATCTGGCACTCGACTCGCACCGGACCTACGCTTCAGGCAGGGTGAATACGTTCGTCGGCCGGGTCGGCGAACTGGGAACGCCGGCCCATGCCGCCGCCAATGCCAGGAGAGGTACCACGGGCGCGAACACTGAACTGGGTGGCCGACATGGCGGTCTCGACCATCCGCTCCCCGGGGGAGGTGGCAAGCCACGAAGCTCGTTGCGATTGGCTGGTTGAAGGGTTCGGGCTGGCTCGCGGCATTCGCCGCGGTCGCGCTGCTTGGCTCGGCCTGCGGGGCAGGTGGCACGCCTTCCGAGGGACGAAGGACCACGCCGCCGGCCACAAGCCAGGCACTGCCGGTGGCCGGCTCACCCGCCCCGTACACGGCGGCGACCTGCGAACCATCGGGGTCGAGGCTCGTGCTCGTGGCCAAGGCTGACAAGTTCTCCCTGGACTGCATGGCGACGTCCGCCGGCGTGCGTACAACGATCACGTTCGTCAACAAGGATGTCAGCCCGCACAACCTGGCGATCTACGAAGATCCGGAGGTCGGCGTCCTCATGCCGGTCGGTTACGACTATCCGGCGCTGTTCCGGAGCGATCGGATCACGAAACAGACAGTCTTCAGGATCCCTCCCCTCGAGAGCGGCACGTACTACTTCCGCTGCGACATCCATCCGTTGATGAACGGTACGTTCCTGGTGCTCTAGGAAGGCCCGGCTCTCAAAGGGCGCTCAAGGCTCTGACCCGCTCAGCGTCGGGCCTGGCCCCGAGATGCTCGTACTGCCGGAGGGCCTCGGCGAGGAGATCGCGTGCCCTCTCGCTTCTTATCACGCCGGCAAGGGCTTCCTTGGTCCGGGCGGCTTCGTACCGTTCTCCAATACGGTCGAACTCCTCCACGGACCGGCCGAGCGAGTCCGCCGCAGCGTCGAGATCGCCGGCGGCAGCCCGAATGAGGCCTTCGGCGGGCGCCGGCAAAGTTCCGGACATGGGCCACGTGCTCCGCCAGTTCCTCCCACCGCTTCAGCGCAGCCAGGGCTTCCAACATCGCCAGCGCCGATTCGGGCGCTCGCCACGTTGCCTCGGCCCTCGCGAGGACGTCGGCGGCCAGCGTTCTGGCTCCTTCGTGATCTCCCGTGGCCGAGGCCAGCAAGGCTCTGAGGCCCTCCCCGCGCAGAGCTCGGTCGAGCCGCGGAACCATGGCTTCGAGCTCCATGCTGCGCTCCACCCTGCCCCTGCGAGCGAGCGTGAGCGCGCCGAACATGACGCCTCCTCGGACGCCGAAACAGGAGACATCTGCCTCCAACCGGAAGTACTCGACGTGCTCCTCCAGAAGCGACAGGACCTCGTCCCATCGCCCCCGGTGATAAAGCGGGTTGATCTGCCCGTAGAGCCCGTGCATGCGCTCGTGCGAGCTCAACCCCTTTGCCAACTCGTACGACTGCCGGCAGAGCTCGATGGCTTCGTCGTACTCGCCCACCAGATCGGCCAGGCCCATCCCTACCGCGAACAGGCTCAAGGCCCGTTCCGAGGCCGATTCGACCCGATCAAGCAGCGCAAGCTGGCGCCGGGCCGTCTCGATCGACAGCACGTACGAGCCGGCGACCTCGTAGAGCTCGCTCAGGGTCCGGATGGCGAAGATCTGGAGGTCCGGCTGATCCAGGCCCTCGGACAACTCCAGGGCTTCGCGAACGGAGTCGATCCGCAGTTGCATGGGCACCGGGTCGTCACCTTTCATGGCCCGCCAGTAGAGGGAGGATTCCCCCGACAGGGTGAGCAACCAGGCTCGTGACACGTCGTCCTCTGCGGCGGACAGGCCTTCCTGGATCAGGTCGTCCACCAGCGATGGGTCCGGCGGGGACCGGAACGCGCCGAATTTCTCGGCGGCCATCCGAGCCGCCTTCCGGCACAGGCGGGCCCGCTCCGATGTCGCCGCGGGATCCGGGCGGACCAGGGTGAGCGACTCCAGGTACGACGCGACGGCTTCGTCGCCGTGGAATGCGGCCGCGTGGTCGTCTCCAAGCTCTTCCTGTGCCCGAGCCCGCTCCCGGTCGGATCGGCCCAGCGACAGAACCTGCTGGTGCAGCTCGACGGCCTTGTCGATGGCGTACCTTCGACGCGCCACCTCACCGGCGAGGAGAAGGGACTCCACCGCCTTGACCCGGACCGCTTCCCCCTGCGGCGGGTCGTCGGCCCATGCGAGGTCGGCGTCCTCTCCGGAGGCGGCCGTGCCGTAGTGATGGGCCAGAAGCTCTGCCAGCTCGTCGATCCTGTCCCCGGCAAGCTGCTCGATCCAGGCTCCGTGCTCCGCGTGCGCCCGGGCCCGCCGCACCTTCGGCAGGCTCGCGTACGCGACGTCTCGAACGAGCGCATGTTTGAACATGAACTCGACCTGACCGGCGATCGAGGAGATCGGCCGGGCGAACACCAGGCCCTTTCGTTCGAGCTCGAGGAGGGCCACGGAGACGCTCCCGTTGCCGATGGATTTGGCCACCGGCTCTTCCCAGAAGACCCGCCCAACGACGGCCGCTTCCTGGAGGACCAGCTTCTCGAGCGGTGGCAGTCCATCGACCCGCGCGGCCAGCAGCCCGTGGATGGTGTCGGGCACGGTGGTCTGGCGCGCGGCGGCGGTGGCCCTCCATGTGTCGCCCTCGCGAACCAGCGCCCCCTCGTCGATCAGCCGGCGGATGATCTCCTCGAGGAAGAACGGATTGCCCTCAGCCTTGGCCAGCAGTTCCTGGCGGAGGTCATCCGGGATGTCCGCGACGGTCAGGAGACCCTCGACGAGACGGGCCCCTTGCTCCTCCGTGAGTGGTCGAAGCGAGACCGACGACGTGTCCTCCCTGCCCGTGGCGAACCCGGGGTGCATCTGGGCGAACTCAGGCCGCGCCGTCGCCACGAGGACGAGCGGACCTGTTGACCGGGCCACGATCCGCTCGAGCATGTCGAGCAGCTGGTCCCCGGCCCAGTGCAGGTCCTCCACCGCGATCACGAGCGGCCCCCGCGAGGCGTAGGCGCTGGCGAACCGGGGCCAGGCCCGGCCGATCTCGTCGGCCACTTCGCGGGGCTCCATGCGCTCCAGAGGGTTGTCCTGAAGGGAGATGCCCGCCGTGGTGGCGAGCGCGAACACGGTCTGAGCGAGTTCGTCCTCCCGCAGGTCTAGGACCGAGAGGATCTCGGAGAGCCCGGAGCGCAACTTCTCCTCCGCCACGTCGGCCGAGTCGTCCAGGGCGATGCCGCAGGCCGCCCCGAGGATCTCGCCAAGCGCCCAGTAGGTGATGCCGTGACCCGCCGCAACGCACCGCCCGCGCAAGACGGTGGCGTCCGGCCTCAGCGAGGACGACAGCCGGATGAACTCCTGGACCAGTCGGCTCTTGCCGATCCCGGCCGGCCCGAACACCGTGACCAGCCGCGGTCGGTTCGTCTCGATCGATTCCTCCAGGAGGCTCGTGAGCGTCTCCAGTTCGCGATCCCTGCCCACCATGGGAGACGAGAGGCCGGGAACCCCTCGTCTCGCCTCGGGAAGCACCTCCACCAGCGGGTGCGCGGTGATCGTTTCGGCCTTGCCCTTCAGTTCGAGGGTGACGGGCTCACCGAAGCGGAAGGCGTCGCGAGCAGCCAGGAAGGTTCGCTCGCCCACGAGAACCGTTCCGGGTTCAGCGACCTGCTCCAGCCTGGCGGCCACGTTGACCGCGTCACCGGTGACGATGAGTTGCTGGGCGCCCGTCCCCACAGGAGCGATAACCTCGCCGCTGTTGACGCCGATCCGGATGCGGAGTGTCACCCCATGGCGTCCCTGGAAGTCTCGGTTCAGCGCATCGAGCCGAACGAGCATCTCGAGGGCTGCCCGAAGTGCTCGCCCCGCGTCGTCCTCCCGGACGATCGGGACCCCGAACACCGCCATGATGGCGTCGCCGATGAACTTCTCCACGGTTCCACCCCATGACGCGATGGCGGCGGACATCGCGGAGAAGTACGTGGCGAGAAGGGATCGGAGACGCTCGGGATCCAACTGTTCACCGAGCTCGGTGGACCCGGTGACGTCGGCGAACAGGACGGTGACGAGCTTGCGCTCCTCCGCGGTCCGCTCGGCAGGCTTGAGCGACAACCCGCAGGAGGGGCAGAACTCGAAGCCCTCCGGGTTTTCCGCGCCACAGTTCGCGCAGGTCACCACGTCCGAAGTCTACGGCTATGGCTTCCTGCCGGTCGTGCGAACCGCTCCCTTCGAGCATGCGATCAGTGCAGGCGTTTCACCCGACCGATACCGTGAAGAGCTTCCACTCGCCGGGCACGCCGCGAAGGCTCACCGAGCATGCGATCGGCGAACCCCTCGTCCTTCGGAGCGGTCGGCCAGAACGCCGCGAAGATCTCATAGGTCACCCGCCCCAAGAGGATCGCGCCCGCCTGGAAGAGCTCGTCGACCTTGAATCGCTGCTGGTCGTCGCCGGTGTGCCGTAAGGCCCACGCGTTCCTCCCGTCGGGATGCGGTTCGTGACCGGGCACTTCCATCACGCCGTCCAGCGTCGCGAACTCGGACGCGATCAGTCTTCGCACGGCCCCTCCACGAGCGGTTCGGCCGGTCGGCCGAGGCTGATGAGGTGAAAAAGCAGCAGCATA
>VAYX01000195.1:1771-5292 GCA_005885325.1 Actinomycetota bacterium | reverse complement strand
TGCGGTAGAGGGACTGGTACTGCTTCTCGTCGGCCAACGTGCTCCCCTCGCTCGCCCGTCCCGTCACGGAGAAGGCCGCGCGGGAATCATAGGTGACCGTGCACCCGCCGTTGACCCAGGCGGACCCGTGCGCATCACCGGTCGGTGGCTCCGGCCAGGTGACCCCACGGCACCCGCCATGGCCCGCTTACGGCTGCTTCCTTCCGGATCTGACCGGGTTCGCAGGTTGGCGTCGCGTGGGACCCGACCATCGACGCTCCGCACCGGGAGCTGCCTCGGACCCATCGGGCCGCGGGCGGGGATTCAGCCCCGCTGAAGCGGATTGCGGGTACAGGGCACCGCTGGCTCCCCGCCTAGCACGGTCACCGTGGCCGAGTATACGACCGGCTCCGACACCGCTCGACCGGCCGGCGGCCGCCGGACGCTACCCTGACGCGATGCTCGCGGTCCGAGCCATCCTGGTCGACTTCGACGGAACGGCCAGCCTCGACGACGTCTCGGAGGTCCTGCTCCAGGAGTTCGGCGATCCGGGCTGGCCTCTGTACGACGAGCTGGTCGACCGAGGCGAGATGGGCCTGCGCGAGGCGGGCCGACATCAATCGGGCATGCTCGGCGGCACGAGGAACGAGATGCTGGCTTTCGCCCTCGATCGCTGCGGCCTGGACCCCACGTTCGCTCCGTTCGTGGGGTGGGCGGAGGAGAACGCGCTCGCGGTCACCGTGGTCTCCGACGGGTTCGGGTTCTACATCCGGCCGATGCTCGAGGCGGCTGGCCTGGGGCGACTCGAGATCCTCACCAACGAGCTCGTCGTCGACGGCGAATGGCCACGGCTGTTCCATCCACACGGCCATCCGGTGTGCCGAGGGTGCGGGACCTGCAAGATGCTCGCGGCCGTCGAAGCCCGGGAACGCCTCGGTCCCGTCGCGTTCGTCGGCGAGGGGCAATCCGACCGGTACGGCGCGCTGTACTCCGACATCGTGTTCGCCAAGAAGGACTTGGTCAGGATCTGCCAAGCCGACCGGGTGCCGTTCCTGCCGTGGGAAACGTTCGACGACGTGCGCCGGGCCCTCCAGGAGGCTGACCAGCTCCCCGGACCAGTTGCGCCGCAACGGTGTCCGGGATGGCGTCTGGACTGATCGGCCGGGGCCTCGTTCGGGCGACGGGCGGTGGCCGCGGGATTCGAACCCGCGAGGGGTTGCCCCCTACACGCTCTCCAGGCGTGCCCCTTCGTCCGCTCGGGCAGGCCACCGCCGCCCAGTCTACGGGACCGGGAGGAGGCGGCTGGTTCACGCGTTCCGCTGAAACAACGAAATCCACGCTGGCTGATAGCGTGCGCGGAGTGGCAAGGCGCCTCCCCCCGCGACGGATCTGGTTCTTGACGCTGGCAGCGCTGCTCGTCGCCATCGGGGCATGTTCGCCGACGTTGTCAGGAGGTCGGGCGACGTCACCAGAGCGGCCCTCGGGATCGACGGCAAGCTCTCCATCGCCTTCCCCGTCAGTGTCCGAGAGCCCGGAGTCGGCACGCATCCGAGCGCCGGGCGGAGGTTCGCTGCTGGTGCGAGGACACTACCCGAGGACACCGTCGAGGTGCGTCCGCCCCGAGCGCCACTCGCTCCTCGCTCGGTATCCGGGAACGCTGTCGGTGAAGCGTTCGGACGACGGCACGCTCAGCCTCACCGCGACCCTTCCCTTCGAGCGGTACCTCCAGGGCATCGCCGAGGTCCCACCGTCCTGGCCGATCGCGGCCCTCGAGGCGCAGGCGATCGCGGCCCGAAGCTACGCCCTGGCGACCACGGGATGGAGCGGCTCCCAGGGTGAGACGCTGAAGACGCCGATCTGTGCCACAACCTCGTGCCAGGTCTATGGGGGCATCCCCGTTCCACCCGAAGCCGACATCCGACGCTGGTATCACGCCGTTCGAGCGACGTCGAGAGAGGTCCTTCTGTACCAGGGTAGACCTGCCGACACCGTGTACTTCTCCACCTCGAACGGGCACACGTATGGGAACGACCAGGTCTTCGGGAGCGCCCCGCTCCCGTATCTGCGCCCGGTCATCGAACGCGACGATGGGGCCTCACCGACGTCGCGGTGGCAGGTGCGCCTCCCGTTCGCGGACCTCGCGAGGTTCCTTCACGCGGCCGGCGAATGGCCCGGCGGGCGGGCAATCTCGAGCGTGGCCCCGGACGGGACGAGGATCGTCGTCTCGGGAGGCGGGGCGTCCCGTTCGATGGACCTCGGCACGTTCCGCGACGCTGTGAACACCTGGGCGCCGTGCCTCGAGCCGGGTCGGTACCCCCAGGCCTCGCTGCCGGTCACGATCCCGTCGGAGTGGCTCATGGTTTCCTCGGATCGGGACGCAGCCGTGGTGACGGGACGCGGATGGGGCCACGGTGTCGGCATGGTCCAGTGGGGCGCGTATGGGAAGGCTCTGCGCGGCTACTCCGCATCGAACATCCTCGCCTTCTACTACGGAGGGCTGCGGCCCCAGACCTATCCCGAGCCTGGGCTGATCCACGTACGGGTCGCCAGCGGCCTCACCTCGTTGCGGATCGCACCGTCAGGACCGGGGGCGACGCTGGACGGAAGCGTCCTCAGGCCCGGGCGCGTGTCGATCATCGGCGGAGACCAGCTCACCGTCACGACCGAGTCGGGATGAACCGGCAGAACGAGGCTCCCGCTCAGGTCCGGTAGACCTCGGTCCAGGACCGGCCCCCATCACCCGTTTCCAGGATGAGGCCGCTTCCGTTCACGTCCTGGACGGCGACGAACCCGTGCCGCGCATCGAAGAACCACATCCCACCCTCGTTGAGCACTTGGCGAGGGACGTTCTCACTGTGGAAGGTTCGCCCGCCGTCCGAGGTGACGGTGACACTCGCTTGCAGGTCGCAGGCGGCACAGAACCCGAGGAACACGGCCGTCGAGCCGGACATCGCCCGGAACGGTCCGAGCTCGCTCGCCAGGCCGTCGCCGGCGTGGACGGACGGGTCGGCCACCGGCACGTACGGTCCGACGGCCAGGGCCTCCAAGCTCGCTCCGCCGTCGCTCGAGCGGAAGAGCACGTAGCCCTCTTGTGTCATCACGGTTTCGCCGACTCTCACGAAGTACCAGACATCCTCTGCGGTGGGGCACTCGAGCATGGTGAGGTAGTGGCCCTGCAGGACCGGGGGCTCGAACACGCGAGTCCACGTGGCCCCTCCGTCGGTGGACTTCAACAGCGCATGCGCTTCGCCGGCATAGCCGGTCGACGGATCAGGAAAGCAGACCGAGTTCGGCCCCTCCTGCACCAGCGCCCACGTGAGGCCGCCGTCGTCGGTGCGGAACAGGGCGTCTTCGCGGTGGGTCCGCCGCACGTTCGTGATGAGCCGGCCCCCGATGCCGAACCCCGTCTGCGGCGTGAGGAACTGCGCGCTGGTCAGCCACCACCCGTCGGGCTCGCCGGCCGCCGTCCAGTGGAGGCCGCCATCGGCGGTGCGAAGCACCCGATCGGTGGCGACCGCCCAACCGTGCGTTGGGTCGACGAA
>VAYX01000195.1:0-1657 GCA_005885325.1 Actinomycetota bacterium | reverse complement strand
TTGGCCGACCGGAGTGATCGAGTTCGAGGGCGACGGCGTGGTGGCGGGTGTCTGGGTCCCCGGGCGACTCACGACCTGCCAGGTCTTTCCCCCGTCGGTGGTGGCGAGGATGGCCACCCCCCGGTCCGGGAAATCGACCTCGGTCGTCATCCATCCGTGGTCGGGGTCCGCGAACGAGACGGCGGTTGGGACGTACCCGTCGATGACCTGCTTGTCCCAGGTAGCGCCGCCGTCCTGCGTTCGGAGCACCATCACGTGCTGGGGATCGCACGCCGGGCACTCGCCCAGGAACACCGCCTCGTCGCCCGAGACCGCCGCGAAGGGGCCATGGTAGGCGTCGAGCTGGGCCACGCCGCGGAAGGCGGGCTCGGATCCGGCCACGAGCGGAGCTGCCACGGCCGGAGCCCACGTCGTGCCGCCGTCCCCGCTCCGGTAGGCCGCGTACGCCTCGCTGCCGGCGGCCCCGCCGCCCGTGAACAGGACCCAGATGGACGACGCATCGGCGCACTGCACCTCGGCGCCGAACCACGGAGTGGCACCGCTCCGCGCGTCGAGGGCCGTCGTCCAGGTCGATCCGCCGTCCGTCGAGCGGAGCACCTTCGACCCGGCGCCCACGTACACCGCCGACCCGGCCACACAGACGGAGTCGCCGAGGTCGGACTGCACAGTCGTCCACGTCTCGCCACCGTCGGTCGTTCGCACCAGGGTGCCCTGGATCGATGGGACGGCCCCCTTCACGGTGGAGGAGATCCCCCATCCCTCGGCCGGGCTGACGAAGTCGACGGTCCGCACGAACATGCCAGCGGGCTCGCCGGCCTCCGTCCACGTCGCGCCGCCGTCCTCCGTCCGAAGGAGGCCACCGGCGAGCGCGACCGCCCAACCGTGGGAGGCGTCGACGAAGTCGAGCGAGGCGATGCCGGCCGGCCCCGCGTACTGGCGCCTCCAGGTGACGCCGCCGTCCGTGGTCGCGATGATCGTGCCCCCGCCCGCAGCCCACCCGTGCTGGGCGTCGACGAACGCGACCGCCGGGAGGGTGTCGATCTGGCCGATCGGTAGCGGGGAGCCCTCGGGCTTCGGCCCCGGGGTCGTGCGCAGCGCATGCACCGCGATCGCGAATCCGGCCGCCGCGATCGCCAACGACGCTGCCGCGACTGCAACGCGGCGCCAAGGACGCAGCGGCCCGAGAGGCACCGGCCTCGGCCGGGCGGGAGCATTCGCCCTCGCCTCGGCGGCCTCCCACATCGACGGCGCCTCCAACCGATCGACGAGCTTGAAACGGTCTCTCAGGTCATCCATCGCTGGCTCCCAACTCCTTGCGCAGGCGCTCGCGGGCCCGGAACAGGTGCACGCCGACCGCGGCTCGGGTGGAGCCGATGATCGTGGCCACCTCGCGGAGCGAGTACCCGCCGTAGTAGTGCAGGACGATCGAGGCTCGCTGGTGGGGCGTGAGGTGATGAAGGGCGCGGATCAGATCGAGCAACTCGGCCGGCTCTTCATGCGCATGGATGCTCGGCGATTCGGGCGCCGATCGGTCCTCAGCGGCCAGGCGGTCGGCGATCCGGAACGCCGTCTTCCAGACCCAGCGGACCGGGTCGCGGATCGCGTCGGCGCGCCGGAGGGCCTGGGCGAACGCTTCGGAGACGGCGTCGGCCGCTCG
>VAYX01000203.1 GCA_005885325.1 Actinomycetota bacterium | reverse complement strand
GCCGCGCCGACGCCGTTGTGCGACCAGGTGAACCCGTGGACGAAGCCCTTCCGCCGGACCGCATCGAACACCTCGCCGCTCGCCGCGGCGAAGCCGAACGGGAAGTACCCGCTCGTCGAACCCTTCCCGCAGACGAGGACGTCCGCCTTGACGCCCCAGTGATCGAGGCCGAACCACGTGCCGGTTCGTCCGAAGCCGGTCATGACCTCGTCGGCGACGAGCAGCACACCGTGGCGACGGCACACCTCTGCTATCGCGGGCCAGTAGTCGTCGGTGGGGACGGCGGCGGCCAGGGTCGCGCCGGACACGGGCTCGGCGATGAACGCGGCGACCGTGCCCGGGCCGATGTCGCGGATGGCCCGATCGAGAGCGTCGGCATGCTGCGCGCCGCAGCCATCCGGATGGCCGGGCATGGGACAGCGGTATTCGTAGGCCGCCTCGACGTGGGCGAACCGGCCGAGCCACGGCGCGTACCGACGGTCCGGTCCTCCCCCCGGGCCAGGTGGTACGAACGGGCCAGCTTGATCGCGGTCTCGACGGCCTCGCTCCCGCCGGACACCGGATAGATCCGAGGGTCGTCCACCGGAAGGAGCGGGGCAAGATCCTCCGCGTAGGACTCCAGCACCTCGGTGGTGAACGCCGTGCCGTGCACGTACGGAAGGCGGGCGGCCTGCTCGGCCATGGCCTGGACCACGCCTGCCTCCCCGTGTCCCACGTTCACCACGATGGCCCCGCCGGCCGCGTCGAGGTAGCGCCCGCCGCCGGCGTCCTCGATCCACACGCCCTCCGCCCGGACGGCAACCGGGAGTTCGCGGGACAGGACGCGATGGAACACGCGGCTCGTTCGGCTCACGATGCGACGCCCTGGGGATCGAGCTCCTCACGGATCAGCCGGAGCTCCTCGTCGGTGGGGGGAGGCGTCTCGGCCAGGTCGGGGACGACCGTCGGCTCCCAGGCCATGTTCTCCCGGACCTCGTCCAGGGTCACGCCGGGATGCAGGCGTGCCAGGGTCATCTCGGCCGTGGCCTCGTCGAACCGGTACTCCGCGAGGTCGGTCACGACCACGGTGGGACCGCTTCCCCACCAGCCTCGCCGGCGATCGTGCTCCCGATCGCCGGAGTGCCCGGGCGAGGTTCGGAAGTCGAGCTTCTCCACGAACGACCGCCGCCCCTGCCGCATGATCACGAACACCTTCTTCGCGTTGATCGCGATCTCGCACGCGCCGCCCGAGCCGGGCAGGCGCACCTTCGGCCTCACGTAGTCGCCGATGACTGTGGTGTTGATGTTGCCGAACCGGTCGATCTGCGCCGCGCCCAGGAACCCCACGTCGACCAGCCCTGCCTGGAGGTAGAAGGCGAACAGCTCGAACATGCTGCACACCGCGGTGGACCCGGAGACGAGCGTCGGGTCCCCGATCGAGAGCGGCAGCCGCCGTGGCGAGGCACCGAATACGCCGGACTCGTACACCAGGTCGAGCTGCGGGGCGACCGTTCGCTTGGCCAGGTTGCAGACGATGTTCGGAAGGCCGATGCCCACGAAGCACACACCCCCATCGGCGAGCTGACGGGCGCTGGCGACGATCATCATCTCGGACTTGGACCAGCCGAGGCCGCGCTCGCCGGTGCGGTTGCCGCCGGCGCCGTCCTCGTTTGCGGTCACGCGTACTCCCCGTAGTTGACCTGGCCCGACGGGGCGTCGCCGGGCCGCAGCGAGTCCCACCGCTCGGCCCCCATCTTCTCCACGTAGTCCCGGTGGGACTCCAGGCCGAACACCCACTCCTTCAGCCAGGCCGCGAGCGCCTCCGGATCCCGCGACGTCGCCTCCCAGTCGAGATAGAACCGGTTGTCCCGGTCGTAGTAGCCCTGCGCGTAGCTCGGATGGCAGGCGAACGGCTCCTCCACCACCGCGTCCACGATGAGCCCGGGGATCACGGTGCGGTTGGGGTCCGCACGGACGACCGACTCCTGCACGACCTCCTCGCACACCACGAGGACGCGCTTCGCCGCGAAGGCCGCTTCCTTCTGGCATCCGAGCAGCCCCCAGATCTGGGCGTTGCCGCCGGCGTCGGCCCGCTGGGCATGGACGATGGCGACATCGGGATTGAGCGGGGGTACGGCGTAGACCTCGGTGCCGTCGTACGGCGAGGCGATGGGGACGATCCTCGGGTTCACCGTGGGGATGTCGCTCTCGTAGTAGCTGCGGATGGGGAAGAACGGGAGGTTCGAGGCCCCGGCCACGTACCGGCACACCATGCCGAAGTGGCTGTACTCCTCGATCTCCAGGGGCCCCGGATCGGCGTTCTCGACGCGGCGTCGGATCGCGTGCAGCGATCCGACGCCGGGGTTCCCCAGCCACGAGAACACGAGCTTCGCCGCAACGCCGGCCCCGATCATCTGGTCGTAGATCACGTCGGGGGTCATCCGGCACAGCGTGAGATCCCGCCGCTTCTGGCGGATGATCTCGTGGCCGGCGGCGAAGCAGATCAGGTGGGTGAACCCCTCGATGGCCACCGTGTCACCGTCGCGGACGAGGTCCGCGACGGCGTCCTTCATCGTTGCGACCTTGCTCACCGCCCACCCACCCGGCTCACGCCCAGCGATCGGGCGTCCACCCGTCCTCCGGGCCTCGGAGGACGCAGAACTCGTTCCCCTCGGGGTCGAGCATGATCGTCCAGAAGCTCCCGTCCTCCTCGACGAACCGCTGGTCCGTGGCGCCCGCCTCCCGCAACCGCTTCACCTCTGCGGCCATCGATCGTGGGGGACGGAGGTCGAGGTGGACCCGGTTCTTCACGACCTTGGGCTCCGGAACTCGCTGGAAGTAGAGGCCGTTCGCGCTGCCGCCAGGGCCGATGAACGCCTCGTCGTCCTCCACGTCGACGGCCTCGTAGCCGAGGGCGACGCACCAGAACTCGGCGAGGCGCCGTGGGTCGGCGCAATCGAAGCTCACCGTGTTGATGGTGGACGCCACGGAACCTCCCCGTTCCGTTACGAGCCGCCCGCCTCGGCGACGGCCTCCTCGAAGACCTCGAGCGCCGTCTCCGCCTGGTCCCGGCGGAACACGAGCGGCGGACACATCCGGACCACGTCGTCGCCCGCTCCGAGCACCAGCAGCCCACGCCGGAACGCCGCCTGCTCCACGGCGATCATCGTGTCATGGTCCTCGAACTCGATCCCGATCATCATGCCCAGGCCACGGACCTCCTTGATCAGGGGGCGGCGCGGCTGCATCTCACGGAGCCCGTCGAGCAGGAAGGACCCGATGCGTTCGGCGTTCTCGACCAATCCGTCCTCGATGAGGTCGATGGTGGCCAGGGCCGCGGCGCAGGACAAGGGATTGCCGCCGTAGGTCGAGCCGTGGGCCCCGATCTCCCAGGTCATGAGGTCGTCGCGGGCCACCATGGCCCCGAGCGGCATCCCG
>VAYX01000202.1 GCA_005885325.1 Actinomycetota bacterium | reverse complement strand
CCGAAGTGCTGGATGGCCCACATCTTCCCGGTCCGGCCCATCCCGCTCTGGACCTCGTCGGCGACCAGGAGGATGCCGTGCTCGGAGCACAGCTCGCGCAGGTAGCGGAACCACCCCTCGGGCGGCAGGACGTAGCCGCCCTCGCCGAGGATGGGCTCGACGACGATCGCGGCCACCTCGTGCGGCGACACCAACCGCTTG
>VAYX01000201.1 GCA_005885325.1 Actinomycetota bacterium | reverse complement strand
ACCGGGCCTTGCTCGCCGTCAGCGACACGCTGCCGTATGACCGTCCGTGGAACGACCCGAAGAACGCGATCACGTACTGCCGGCCGGTCGCGTACCGCGCGAGCTTGATGCCGGCCTCCACCGCCTCGGTTCCCGAGTTCGTCAGGAAGCTCCTGGCCGGCTTCGACATGCCCGCGATCCGGTCGAGCCGTTCGCAGACATCCGAGTAGATCGGGAGGAAGAAGTCGCTCGCCGAGTAGTGGATCAGCTCCTCGGCCTGTCGCTGGATGGCATCGACGACGCGGGGGTGCGCGTGACCGGTGGAGGTCACGGCGATCCCTGCGTTCAGATCCAGGAACAGGTTGCCGTCGACATCTTCGACCACCGAGCCGGATCCTCGCCGGGGCACGAACGGGTAGGCGCGCGGGAGCGAGGGGCTGGTGACCTTGCGGTCCCGCTCGATCCGGACCAGCGCCTCTGGTCCGGGCACCTCGGTGATGAGCCGGGGGGCTTGGGCCGCCGCGAGGTCGGCGATCTCCGGGGCGCTC
>VAYX01000200.1 GCA_005885325.1 Actinomycetota bacterium | reverse complement strand
CGGCGGAGGGACTTCTGCGTTCGCGAGTACCGGGCGAAGAGTGCCCCTTTGACCACCTCGGGCAGATTGACCAGCGCGAAGACCGGGCCGTCGAGGTTGGTGAAGTAGGGCGCGAGCCTCTCACGCTCGTCCGGCGTGAACTCCTCGGTAGCGAACCACATGATGGCGAGCTACGGGCTCGACGTCGGTGGGGGACTGGTCGGCGGCACGTCCGTCGACTGGATGAGGGTCACGGTGGAACCCGATGAGGCCGAGCTGTTCCCGGGCGGGTCCTGGGCCGCCACCTGGCCGTTCTTGGGGCACTCCGCGTTGAACTGCGTCTCCTCGGAGATGACGGGGTGGAATCCCGCCTTCTCCAGCTCGGACTGGGCCTTTCCCAGGGACTCGCACACGACGTCGGGGACGGTAACTTGCTGCGGCCCCGACGACACGACGATGTCGACGGTCGAGCCCTTGTTCACCGTCTGCCCGGCGGGCGGGGACTGGCCGATGACCTCCCCCGCCGGCGCAGGGTCGGCCTGCGGGGTCACGGTGCCGACCTTCAAGCCGGCGTCGGTGATCGCGGTCCTCGCGGCGTCCTCGGTCATCCCCACGAGGTTGGGGACGTCGACCTGCTTCGGGGCCTTGCCGACCGTGATCGTGACGGTCTTGCCCTTCTCCAGGAGCGTCCCCGGATCCGGGCTCTGCTTGATGACGTCCCCCACGTCGGCCTGGTTGGTCGTCACCTGGAACTCCGCCGTTACCTCGAAGCCCGCGTCCTTGAGCGTTCGCGTCGCCGCATCCTGCGTGAACCCGCGGACGTCGGGGACGCTGACCGAGGCGGCATTGGTGCTCAGCAGGCTCGATGCGAGCAGGTACAGCCCGGTACCGAGGACCGCGAGGATCAGCAAGACGATCAGCGCCGGGATCCACCACCTACTCCGTTCACCCTCCCCCGGCTCGACCGGGGGGAGCACGGCGGTCGGCGGACCGGATGGGGCGATCCGTTGGGTCCGCGCGCTCTCCGGCAGGAGCGGGGTGGCCTGGACCGTCTGGCCCAGCCGGGCTCGCTCCAGGTCGGCGCGCATCTCGTCGGCGTCCTGGTACCGGTTGTCCGGATTCTTCGCTAGGGCCTTCATGATCACCGCCTCGAGCCCGGGTGCGACGTCGCGGTTCAGCTTCGAGGGCGGCGTGGGCTGCTCCAGCACGTGCTTGGACGCCACCATCACCGGCGAGTCCCCGGAGAACGGCGGACGCCCCGTCACCATCTCGTACAGCACGCAGCCGAGCGAGTAGATGTCGCTCCGCTGATCCACGGGTTGGCTCTGGGCCTGCTCCGGTGACAGGTACGAGGCCGTGCCGAGCACCGCGGCCGTCTGGGCCAACGTGTCGGCCCCACTGATGACCCGGGCGATGCCGAAGTCGGTGACCTTCACGTCGCCCTTCGACGTGATCATGATGTTCGGCGGCTTGATGTCGCGGTGGATGATCCCGTGGGCGTGCGCCATCGACAGGGCGTCGCACACGGCCTCGGCGATCTCGATGGCCCGCTCCGGCATGATGCGGCCACCGCCGGCCAGATAGTCGGCGAGCGTCTTCGCATCCACGTACTCCATGACGATGAAGTGGATGCCGTCGTCGGTGCCGGTGTCGTACACGGAGACCAGGTTGGGATGGTTCAGGCGTGCCGCGGCCTGCGCCTCGCGGCGGAACCGCGTCACGAAGTTCGCATCGCCGGCGTATTGGGGGGACAGCACCTTCACGGCCACGGGTCGGCCCAGGACCGTGTCGGTGCCCTTGAACACGGTGGCCATGCCCCCCCGGCCGAGCTCGGACTCGACTTGGTACCGGCCACCGAGGAGCATCTGGGCGGTCACGTGGTCGTTCGTCCGATCACTCATGCAATGACGCCTCCATGACGGCCTTGGCGATGGGGGCGGCCACCACGCCGCCCGTCGCGTCGCTGCCAAGGCTACCGCCGTCGAGGACGATGACGGCGACCGCGATCTTGGGGTTCTGGGCGGGAGCGAACGACACGAACCACGCATGGGGCGCCAGTCCCTCGCCGTGCTGGGCGGTGCCGGTCTTCCCCGCCACCTCGATCCCGGGGATCTGCGCGACCGTACCCGTCCCGCTCTGCACCACGCTCACCATCATCTGCGTGAGCTGGATGGCCGTCTGCGACGAGATGGGCTGCCCGAAGACCTCGGGGGCGAAGGTCTTGACGACCTGGCCGCTCGAATCCCGGATCTCCGACACGAGGCGCGGCCGCATCTCCGATCCGCCGTTGGCGATGGCCGAGGCCACCAGGGCCATCTGCAGGGGATTGGCCGCCACGTTGTCCTGTCCGATGGCCGACAGCGCGACGGCCGGAAGCCGGTCCGCGAAGTAGGACGCGTCCGGGAACACCCCCTCCTGGAACGGGATGTCGAAGGGAACGTCCCCGCTCGATGCGTCCGTCGCGAACCCGAAGGCGTGTGCCTGCGCCGCGAGCTTGGCGGCGCCGAGCTTCAGGCCGACCTGGCCGAACACCACATTGCACGAGACCGTGAGGGCCTGCGCCAGTGTGAGCTGCGAGGCCCCGCCGAGGCAGTGCTCGCCGCCGAAGTTCTCCAGGGTGGCGGTGGTCTGCGGGAGATCGAGCACCGGTGGGTTCGGCCACGTGCTGCCCGGCCCGAACCCGTTCTCCAGTGCCGCCGCCGCGGTCACCAGCTTGAACGTCGATCCAGGTGGATACAGCTCGTCGATGGCTCGGGACAGGAGCGGCTTGTCCGGGTCGGATGTCAGGCGGTCCCAGGCCGCGCGGACCTGCTTGGGGTCCTGCGAGGCGAGCTCGTTCGGATCGTAGCTGGGGTTGGCCACGATCGCCTTCACGTCGCCGGTATGGGGGTCGATGGCCACGACGCCGCCGGGCAGGTTCCCCAGCGCCTGAGCGGCGGCCCGCTGGATCGCCGGATCGATGGTGGTCACCACGGTGGCGCCCCGCTTGGGCCTCCCCAGGACCTGGTCGATCAGCGTCTGGGGGATCAGCTCCGGCGCATCGCCGGACAGGTAGGTGTTGTAGCTCTGCTCCAGCTCGCTCCGCCCGAAGATGATCGAGTAATACCCGGTGAGGTCGGCGTACAGGGACCCCTGCGGATAGTGCCGCTGGTATTTCAGCTCTCCCGGGCTCTTCCGGCTGAGCGCCAGCTCGGTCCTGCCGTCGGCGGCCACGATCTTTCCCCTGTCCACCCGGTACTCGGCGATCAGCTGCCGGGTGGCGTTGGCCGGGTTGTCGGCCAGCCGTTGCGACGCGACCACCTGGATGTACGTGACCTGCGCCAGGAGCAGGACGAACAGCGCCAGCATGGCGCCACCCAGCCGCCTGATAAGCCGGTCCATCTACCGGGCCTCCGCCCGCGGTGCGGATCCCGACGACACCCGGATCAGCAACGCGAGCAGGACGAAGTTGGAGACCAGGCTGCTTCCTCCGTAGGAGACGCCGGCGACGATGACGAAGGCCTGGAGCCCGATGCTCGCCGACAGCCCGGCGGCCAGCAGCTTCCCGAAACCGTCCGGGCACTGGAGCGCCGCCTTCAGGCCCTTCCCCACGAGCACGACGTACAACAGGAGCACCGCGGCGGTTCCCAGCAGCCCCAGCTCCTCGCCGATAGCGGCGAAGATGAAGTCGGTGGACGCGTAGGGGATGAGGGTCGGTGATCCTCGCCCCAAGCCCGCCCCCACCAGCCCGCCGGTCGCCATCCCGAACTGCGCTTGCGCGAGTTGCCCGTAGCCGAACTCGAAGACCTTGCGCGGGTCGAGGGCGTGGAGCCAGATGTCCACCCGGGTCTGGACGTGCGCGAATGCCAGGTACCCGAGCGTAGCGCCGACTGCGAACAGGATCCCCCCGATCACGAGGTAGGCGGAG
>VAYX01000197.1:4408-7461 GCA_005885325.1 Actinomycetota bacterium | reverse complement strand
CGCGACGTCGCCAGCGACCAGCAGACCGGCGGCCTGCAGACCTCGGTCGTCATCGACCGGGACACGGCCTCGCGCCTGGGCGTGCTACCGCAGGCGATCGACGACACGCTCTACGACGCGTTCGGCCAGCGGCAGGTGTCGACCATCTTCACCCAGCTCAACCAGTACCACGTCGTCCTCGAGGTGCACCCGCGCTTCCAGGAGAGTCCGGAGGCGCTGGCAGCGCTCTACGTGCGCTCCTCGAGCGGCACGCAGGTGCCGCTGGGCGCGTTCACCCGCCTGACGCGGGGCACGACGCCGCTCGCCATCAACCACCAGGGGCAGTTCCCCTCGGTCACGCTCTCCTTCAACCTGGCGCCGGACGCGGCGCTGGGCCACGCCGTCACCGCGATCCGGGCCGCCGAGAGCCAGATCGGGCTCCCGCTGTCGGTGCACGCGAGCTTCAAGGGCACCGCGCAGGCCTTCCAGGCCGCGCTCGCCAACGAGCCCATCCTGATCCTCGCCGCCCTCATCACCGTCTACATCGTGCTGGGTGTGCTCTACGAGAGCTACATCCACCCGATCACGATCCTCTCGACGCTGCCGTCGGCGGGCGTCGGCGCGATCCTGGCCCTGCAGCTCTGCCGCGCGCCGCTCGACATCATCGGACTCATCGGGATCGTCCTCCTCATTGGTATCGTGAAGAAGAACGCCATCATGATGATCGACTTCGCCCTCGACGCTCAACGCAACGAGGGCCGCCCGGCGGAGGCGGCGATCTATCAGGCGTGCCTGCTCCGCTTCCGGCCGATCATGATGACGACGCTGGCGGCGCTCCTGGGCGGCCTGCCCCTGGCCCTCGGCACCGGCACCGGCGCGGAGCTGCGCCGCCCGCTCGGCATCACGATCGTCGGCGGGCTGCTCCTCTCGCAGCTGCTGACCCTCTACACGACGCCGGTCGTGTACCTGGCCTTCGACCGGCTCGCCCGGCGCTTGCGCGGCGCGACGGCTCCCGACGCGCTGCCGGCCCCGTCCGGGGCCGACTAGCCGGGCGATCGTCATGAACATCGCCGAGCCATTCATCAAGCGACCGATCGGCACCACGCTGCTGAGCGTCGCGCTGCTGCTGGCCGGCATCGTGGCATATCGCACGCTGCCGGTGTCGTCCTTGCCGCAGGTCGAGTTCCCGGTCATCCAGGTGGTGGCGGTCCTGCCGGGCGCCAGTCCCGAGACGATGGCCTCGTCGGTGGCGACGCCGCTCGAGCGCCAGTTCGGCCGGATCGCCGGCGTGTCGGAGATGACCTCGACCAGCCTGCTCGGCGCCAGCCAGATCGTGCTCCAGTTCGAGCTGAACCGCAGCATCGACGCCGCCGCGCGCGACGTGCAGGCGGCCATCAACGCCGCGCGCGGCCAGCTGCCGCAGGGAATGCCCAACAACCCGACCTACCGCAAGGTGAACCCGGCCGACGCGCCCATCATGATCATGGCGCTCACGTCGGACGTGCTGGAGGTCGGGCGCCTCTACGACGCGGCCGACACGATTCTGGCCCAGAAGCTCTCGCAGGTGGAGGGCGTCGGGCAGGTCATCGTGGGCGGCGGCGCCAAGCCGGCGGTGAGGGTCCGCGTGGATCCGATGCGCTTGAGCCAGCTCGGGATCGGGTTGAATGAGATCCGGACCGCGCTGCGTGACGTGAACGCCAACTCGCCGAAAGGCGAGGTGGCCGACGGATCGAAGGCCTGGTCGATCAGTGCGACCGACCAGCTCTTCGACGCGGATCAGTACCGACCGGTCATCGTCGCGTACCAGAAAGGCGCCCCGGTCCGCCTGGGCGACATCGCCGAGATCGAGAGCTCGGTCGAGGACATCCGCACGGGCGGGCTCGCGAACGGCCGGCGCGCCGTGCTCCTCGTGATGTTTCGGCAGCCGGGCGCCAACATCATCGAGACGGTCGACCGGGTGCTGGCGCTCTTGCCCGCGCTGCGCGCCTCCATCCCGCCCACCATTGCCGTGAACGTCGTGCTCGATCGCACCACCACCATCCGCGCGTCGTTCCGCGACGTGCAGCTGACGCTGGTGCTCTCGGTCGTGCTCGTGGTGCTGGTCGTGTTCGTCTTCCTGCGCAGCGCCCGCGCGACCGTCATTCCGAGCGTGGCCGTCCCGCTCTCGCTGTTCGGCACGTTCGGCGGCATGTACCTCTGCGGCTACAGCCTGGACAACCTCTCGCTGATGGCGCTCACCATCTCGACCGGGTTCGTCGTCGACGATGCCATCGTCGTGCTCGAGAACATCACGCGCTACCTCGAGGCGGGCGAGTCGCGGCTGGCCGCGGCCTACCGGGGCGCGCGGGAGATCGGGTTCACCGTGCTGTCGATGAGCACCTCGCTGGTCGCCGTCTTCATTCCGATCTTGCTGATGGGCGGGCTCGTCGGCCGGCTCTTTCGCGAGTTCGCGGTGACCTTGACGCTCGCCATCACGGTCTCGCTCCTGGTCTCACTGAGCACGACGCCGATGATGTGCGCGCAATTCTTGAAGTCCGGGCACGAGGTCCGCCACGGCCGGCTCTATCGCGTCAGCGAGGCCGCCTTCGACGGCGTCCACGGCTTCTATCGGCGGACGCTCGGCTGGGTCCTCCGGCACCAGCTCGTGATCCTGCTCGTCACGCTCGGCACGATCGGCCTCAACGTCTACCTGTTCATCGTGGTGCCCAAGGGCTTCTTCCCGCAGCAGGACGCGGGGCGGCTGAACGGGAGCATCCAGGCCGAGCAGGACATCTCGTTCCCGGCCATGCGCGAGAAGATGAGCCAGTTCGTCAACGTGGTGATGGCCGATCCGGCGGTCGGCAACGTGGTGGCGTTCACGGGCGGCGGCGGGCAGGGCGGCAGCACCACCAACACCGGTCGCATGTTCGTGGCGCTCAAGCCGCTGGCCGAGCGCGACCGCGTGGGCGCCGATCGCGTGCTGGATCGGCTGCGCGGAAAGCTCGCCCACGTGCCGGGCGCGACGCTGTTCCTGCAGGCCGTCCAGGATCTCCGGATCGGGGGACGCGCCAGCAACGCGCAGTTCCAGTACACGC
>VAYX01000197.1:3821-4309 GCA_005885325.1 Actinomycetota bacterium | reverse complement strand
ATCGACGACGCGCTCTACAACTCCTTCGGCCAGCGTCAGGTCTCGACGATCTTCACGCCGCTCAACCAGTACCACGTCGTCCTGGAGGTGGCGCCCCGCTTCCAGCAGAATCCGGACGCGCTGCGGACGATCTACGTGAAGTCGTCGACGGGCGCCCAGGTGCCCTTGAACGCCATCACGCGCTTCGGCCCGAGCACGACGCCGCTGGCCGTGAATCACCAGGGCTTCTTTCCCGCGGTGACGCTCTCGTTCAATCTCGGCCCGGGGGTGGCCCTCGGCGATGCCGTCGCCGCCGTGCAGGAGGCCGAGCGGCAGGTCGGCCCTCCGGCGTCGATCCGTGCGAGCTTTCAGGGGACGGCCCAGGCCTTCCAGGCCTCGCTGCGGACCCAGCCTCTCCTGATCCTCGCCGCCCTGATCGCCGTCTACATCGTGCTCGGCGTGCTCTACGAGAGCTACATCCACCCGATCACGATCCTCTCGACGCTGCC
>VAYX01000197.1:0-3727 GCA_005885325.1 Actinomycetota bacterium | reverse complement strand
TCGACTTCGCGCTCGACACGCAGCGCCGCAACGGCAAGCCGCCGGCCGAGGCCATCTACGAGGCGTGCCTGCTCCGGTTTCGCCCGATTATGATGACCACCATGGCGGCCATGCTCGGCGGTCTGCCCCTGGCGCTCGGCACCGGCACCGGCGCCGAGCTCCGCCGCCCCCTCGGGATCACCATCGTGGGCGGGCTCATCGTGTCGCAGCTCCTGACGCTCTACACCACGCCGGTGGTCTATCTGTATCTCGAGCGCGTGCGCTCGGTGCTCAGCCGTCGGCGCGCCGGAGCGCTGTCCACGCGTTCCGCGGAGGCGCGCGGATGACGAACCGTCTCGGTCTGATCCTGGCCATGCTGGTCGCGACGGCGGCCTGCTCCGAGGGCAAGGTGGAGTCCAAGACACCGCCGCGCCGCGCGGCGATTCCGGTGGCGGTGGCGGCCGTCGAGCAGAAGGCGGTCCCGCTGCTCGTGCAGGCCATCGGATCGGTCGAGGCGTACTCGGTCGTGTCCGTCCGGGCGCAGGTGGGCGGCGAGCTCATGCGGGTTCACATCAAGGAAGGTCAGGACGTGAAGAAGGGCGACCTGCTCTTCACGATCGATCCGCGCGTGTACGAGGCCGCGCTGGCCCAGGCGCAGGCGACGCTCGCGCGCGATCGCGGCCAGGTCCAGCAGGCGCGGGCCGTGCTCGAGCGCGACCGGGCGCGCGTCAGCCAGGCGAAGGCGGCCCTCGCCCGCGACGTGGCGCAGGCCAAGAACGCCGAGACGCAGGAGCGCCGGTATCGCGATCTCCTCGGCAAGGAGCTGATTGCGCGCGAGCAGTACGATCAGATCAAGGCGACGTACGACTCGCTCAACGCCACGCTGAGCGCCGACGAGGCTGACGTCGCCGGCGCCGAGGAGACCGTGCGCGTCGACGACGCCGCCATCCGGAGCGCCGAACAGGTCGTGCGGGCCGACGAGGCGTCCGTGGAGAACGCGCGGCTTCAGCTGAGCTACACGGTGATCCGCTCGCCCGTCGACGGCCGGATGGGAAGTCTCATGCTGCACGAGGGCAACCTGGTGCGCGCCGGCGGGACCAACGACTCCACGCTGCTCGTGATCAACCAGGTCCAGCCCATCTACACCTCGTTCACGGTGCCCCAGCAGCAGCTGCCGGCCATCAAGCGCTACATGGCCCAGGGCGATCTGGCCGTCGAAGCCGTGCCGACCGGCGAGACCCGCCCGGTGACAGGCACCGTCACCTTCATCGACAACGCCGTCGACCCGACCACGGGGACGATCCGGCTCAAGGCGCGATTCGCCAACGACGAGCGGCGCCTCTGGCCCGGTCAGTTCGTGAACGTCGCGATGACGCTGGCCGTCGAGCCCGACGCGATCGTGGCGCCCGCCGCAGCCGTCCAGACCGGCCAGCAGGGCGCGTACGTCTTCGTCGTCAAGCCGGACTCGACGGTCGAGACGCGCCCCGTCGTCGTCGCGCGCAACCAGGGCAACGACGCCATCATCGCCAAGGGCCTCAAGGCGGGCGAGCAGGTGGTCACGGACGGCCAGCCTCGCCTGGTCCAGGGCTCGGCGGTCGAGGTCCGCCAGCCCCCCCGCGCCCGCTAGCGCCGGCCCGTCACGTAGCGGCCGATCAGTCCGATCACGACGCCTCCGGTGACGATCACGACCGGGGCGCTCAGCAGAAACAGGGCGAACCGGGTCAGGTCTTCCATGACGATGTGTCTCCCAGGCCGCGAACCTACGCCGCGCGGATGAGAGCGCCGTGAGAACAGAATGAGAAGCGTGGTTGAACCTCTCCCCGACTGCGTGGAGAATCCCCGCATGTGGAGGCCGCGCTGGCGGAGGCCGCCGCCGTGAAGTACGCGCTCATCGCCGTCGTGGTGGCGGCGATCACGGTCTTCGCGGTTCAGAACAACACGCCGACGAGCATCCGGTTCTTCGTCTGGAACGCCTCGGAGGTCCCGCTGGCGGCGCTCATACTCGGGTCCATGACGCTCGGCATCGTGCTGGTCGGGGTGCCGCTCGGTCTCGGACGCTGGTGGCTGCGCTCGCGGGTGCGCTCGCTCGAGGCGCGGCTCGGCGCGGCCGAGAAACGGCTCGCCGAGCGCTCCGCGGGACCGCCACCCTCATCCCCAACCCGGGAGGATGCGCGAGGCGAGTGGCCACCGGGCGCTTGACTCGACCCCGGCGGGGGCCTGATCTTGGCCTCACGGGGAGGCGCACCAGGCCCATGGATTTCCACGCGTTCATGTACGTGACGATCGGCCGGCGGCACGAGCTGGAGCGCGGCATGGCCGGCAAGGACCCGGTGCTCTATCAGCGGATGCTCGACGAGATCGCCGAGTACGCGCGCACGTGCGATCAGACCGGCTGGGCGGGCATCGGCATCCCCGAGCACCACCTGCAGATCGAGGGCTTCGAGCTGGGTCAGGACCCGGGGCTCATGGCGATGTTTCTCGGCCGGCACGGGCCTCGGCTGCGCATCGATCAGTTCGGCTACGTCCTGCCGACCCACAATCCGCTGCGCGTGGCCGAGCACGCCGCGACGCTCGACCATCTGCTGGGGGGCCGGCTCAACGTCGCGTTCGTGCGCGGCTACCAGGCGCGCTGGTTCGAGAACTACGCCGCCGTCGCGGGCGCCAGGGCCACCGGCCCGTGGAACCGCCGGAGCGACGAGGACGCGCGGAATCGGGAGCTCTTCGAGGAGTGCGTCGCCATCATCAAGACGGCGTGGACGCGCGACACCTTCTCGTTCAAGGGCAAGTACTGGTCCTTCCCGCCGGAGGGCCAGGAGCAGCCGCACGAGCACCCGGTCTATCTGAAGTACGGACGCGGGGTGGGCGCCGACGGCGCCATCCGCGAGGTCGGCATCGCGCCGCGCCCGCTGCAGAACCCCATCCCGGTCTACTCCGGGTTCACGCACAGCCTGCAGACCTCGCTCTACTGGGCGAAGGAGGGCGGCAAGCCGATCGTGATGGCGAGCGAGATGGGCTTCTGCGAGATGCTCTGGCGGCGCTACCGTGAGGTGGCCGAGGAGCACGGGCGCCAGGTGACGCGCGGTGAGGAAGCGGCCTGGGGCGGCTACCTCGTGCTCGCCGACACGAAGAGCGAGGCCGAAGCGTGGGCCGAGGACTGCCTCTGGATGTGGGACTCGTGGTCGGTGCCCTTCGGCCAGGACCGCCCGCCGCTGCTCATCGGCGACGCCGACACGGTCAGCCGGATGATCGAGAACGCGGCGCGCCACGTGCCGTTCCAGGAGATCTTCCTGCTCTTCGGCCAGGGCATCCTCGACCGTGACCGCTGCCGGAAGACGCTCGAGCTGTGCGCGGAGAAGGTGATTCCGCGCTTTCGGTAGCTAACCCGTCCGGGATGGGAGATCGCGATGAACCTGACATCGCTCGGGGTATTCCATACGCTGTTGAGCCTGGTGGCGATTGCGTCGGCCATCGTCGCGCTGGTCCGTGAGGGCGGGGTCTCCGCGAAGAGCGGCGTCGGGCGCGTCTATATCTGGTCACTCGTGGCCACGTGCCTGACCGGGCTGCCGATCTTCCGACACGGCACGATCGGCCCGCCCCACGTTGTCGGCGTCCTCACCCTGGCGACGTTCGTCGTGGCTTTCGTCGCCGGCCGGCCCGCGGTGTTCGGTCGCGCCTCGGCGCGCGTCGAGACGGTCTGCTATTGGACGACCCTCTTGTTTCTCGGCATCTCGACGGTGACGGAGACGCT
>VAYX01000056.1 GCA_005885325.1 Actinomycetota bacterium | reverse complement strand
GGCTGGACGAGGGAGAGCATCAGCCGGAGCTCCTCCTGGGCGGCGTGCCCGGACGCGTGCACCGGCGCAGCCGGCTCGTGGTACACGTCGGCCCCCGTGCGGTACAGGCCGTCGATCACCCGGTGGATGGCCGGCTCGTTCCCCGGGATGAGGGAGGAGGACAGGACGACCGTGTCGCCCTGGCGAAGGTCCACGAACTTGTGCTCTCGAGCAGGGACCGTTCGAGCCTCTCCAGATCCTCGATCAGGACGATGTCCTGATCCGGCACGCTGAGCAGCCCGAGCCGGCGAGCGGCGTCGACGCTCTGGTGCATCGAGCGGCCCAGCACCGCCACCACCCGCTCGCTCCCTCGCGCCGCGTTCGCCACCTGCTGGATCCGGTGGATGTGGCTGGAGAAGCAGGCCACCACGACGAGCTGGGGGGCTCGGGCGATGATGTCCTGGAGCACCGGGCCGACCGTCCGCTCGCTCGATGTGTATCCGGCCTCCTCGGCGTTCGTCGAGTCGGACAGCATGAGGTGCACGCCCCCGTCCCGCCCGGCCTCCTCGGCCAGCCCGTGCAGGTCGGTGGGCCGCCCGTCGAGCGGGGTCTGGTCGATCTTGAAGTCACCGGTGTGCAGGATCGTGCCGAAGGGCGTGTCGATGGCCACCGCCACGCCGTCCGGGATCGAGTGCGTCACCCGCATGAACCGCATCGAGAACGGCCCCACGTTGGCCGCGCCGCCCGGCACCACGGTGTGGAATTCGGCCCGGTCCCTGACCTGGTGCTCCTCGAGCTTTCCCTCCAGCAGCGCCAGGGTGAACGCGGTCCCGTAGATCGGCAGTGGCCGCTCGAACTCGCGCAACAGGTACGGCACCGACCCGATGTGGTCCTCGTGCCCGTGGGTCAGCGCCACGGCCTCGACGCGGTCCATGTTCTGCCGGACGTATTCGAAGTCCGGCAGAACGAGGTCGATCCCGGGCATCTCGGCGTGAGGGAACGACAGGCCGGCGTCGAGGATGAGGAGGCGGTCCTCCAGCTCGATGCAGGCCATGTTGCGGCCGACCTCGCCGACGCCGCCGAGGAACGCGACCCGGGCCGGGCGACGTCCCGGCCCGCTAGAGGAGCCTGGCATCCACCAGCGCCTTCTCGATCCGCGCCCGCTCCTCCTTGGTCGCCGGGACGAGTGGCAGCCGGGGCGGGCCGGCGGGAAGGCCCAGGATCCCGAGGGCGGTCTTCACCGGGATGGGGTTGGTGGTGATGAACAGCGTGTTGAAGAGCGGCGAGAGCTCCTCGTGGATCTTTCGGGCCGCCGGGATGTCGCCCCCGGCCACGAGGTCCGTCATCTGACGGATCCGGTCCCCCACCAGGTGCGAGGCCACCGACACCACCCCGACCGCTCCTAGGCACATTAGACCTCGAACGCGGGCGGCGCCTCGGTGATCAGCTTGGAGATGGACTGGAAGTCGCCGGTCGAGTCCTTGACCCCGATGATGTTCGGGACCGTGGCCATCTCGAGCAGCGTGTCGTGCTCGATCCTGGTGCCGGTCCGGCCGGGGATGTTGTACGCGATGATCGGGATGGAGACGGCTTTCGCCACCCTCGTGAAGTGCGCGAGCAGGCCTCGTTGGGGCGGCTTGTTGTAGTACGGGGTCACCAGCAGTAGCCCGTCGGCCCCGAGCTTCTCCGCCTCCCGCGAGAGCTCGAGGGTCTCGGCCGTGCTGTACGTCCCGGTTCCGCACAGGACTTTGCCCTTGCCCCTCGCCGCCTCGATGACCGCCCCGAACAGCTCGAGCTTCTCCTTGTGGGTGAGCGTCGGTGACTCGCCGGTCGAGCCGGCTACGACCAGGGTGTCCGAGCCGTGGTCGAAAAGGTACTCGGCGAGCGTCCGCGCGCCGTCGAGATCGAGCGAGTGGTCCTCCCGGAACGGGGTGACCATGGCGGTGACGACCGCCCCGAACCTACCGGCCATGCTTCCTCCTTACTGCCGGGTGCGGCGGCGGGCGGCGGCCCGGGGAGGCCCGAAGTGGGGCCGCAGCGTATCACCGTGCCACCTGCCGCACAAGAGTCACATGCGTCACATGTTGCACATCAGCCCCCGGTTGAGGGGAAACCAGGTGCGCTTCGGGAGGCTCCGTTTGCTCCGGAAGGGTAGGTGCATCGGGGGCCCCTTGACCACCGGGTTGCTCCCGGTGCTGCCGGGCCTGCGATCGAACCGGTTGCATCGGTTTCCGTTGTCGCGCGTGACGTTCGAGGGCAACGTGAGCCGCGCGTTGCGCGCATGGCCTGGTCGATCGATCGGTTCGGCGTCGGGCCACGGATCCAACCGGTGGCGCCCGAACCTGCGGCTATCCTAGCCACGTGCCCAAGATCTACACGAAGAAGGGCGACGACGGAACCACCGGCCTGCTGTACGGCGGAAGGGTGTCCAAGGCCGACCCGGCGACCGAGGCGTACGGGACGACGGACGAAGCGGTCGCGGTGCTCGGCCTGGCCCGAGCGCTATCGGAAGACGCCGCTTTGAAAGGGGAGATCCTCGGACTCCAGCGCGAGCTGTTCGTGGTCGGCGCCGACCTGGCGGCCAATCCGAGGGAGCGAGCGAAGCTCGAGCCGGAGGTGTCCCTCGTGACGGTCGGGATGGTCGAGCGGCTGGAGGCGCGGATCGACGAGCTGGTGGCCGAACACCCGCTGCCGAAGGAGTTCATCGTCCCGGGCGCGAACCCCGTCTCGGCGTCGTTGGATGTAGCCAGAAGTGTGATCCGCCGCGCCGAGCGCCATGTCGTCGAGCTCCGCGACTCAGGCGCCGAGGTGAGCGAGGCGCTGCTTCGCTATCTGAATCGACTCTCGGATCTCCTGTTCGTCCTGGCCCGCATCGCCGCGGGCGAAACCGAACCCACGAGCCGCCGATAGCCGACGACCGTCGCCAGTTCACTCGCGGGCGAAGGCGCCGTAGTTGTCGGGGCCGATCAACAGGATCACCAGGCCGATGTTGCTGATACCCAGCCCACTGAACGAGACCCTGAACGTTTTCGTCTCGCCGATCCCGATGCTCGCCGCGTCCTTGACCCGCCCGATCACGCGATGGCCGGTGCGAGCGTCCAGGATGTAGAACCCCGGAGACGGGAGCTCGCGCCCGGTGTCGTTCTCGATCGCCAGGGTGCCCGAGTCGCCGTCCAGGCTCATGGTGGCCACCAGCCCGGGGTTCGCATACCGATAGACCGCCGTCCCGGGTGGACCGGTCCCCGTCTGTTCGGGGGTGACCGTCCCGCTTCCGCTCGCTGTCGTGCCGCTGGCGCGAGGCTCCGTGTCGGTGCTCTTCGTACAGGACGCCGCGAGGGAAGCGACCACGACGATCCACAGGAAGAGCGCGCCGCGGTGGGTAGTCTTCATGCGGTCGGGCATCATACGGGAAGCCCACGAGGAAGGTTCACCGTTGAAGACGCTCGAGATCCGTCGGCACGCGCGCCGCGACCCGGACGAGGACGCGCTCTCGCCGGAGGGAAGGGTCCAGGCCGAGGACGTCGGCCGGACGCTGACCGGAAGCTACGACCTCGTGTTCGTATCGCCGGCCAAGCGAGCCGCCGAGACCGCGGCCTGGTTCCTGCGAGCCGCCGGCCAGCAGCTGCCGGAGCACGCCGTGGTCCCCGGGTTGGCCGGCGACGGAACCGACAACTCCCCGGCGCAGCTCGGGGAGGTGCTCCACGCGGTCATCGCGTCGATCCCCGAGGGAGGACGCGGCTTGGCGGTCGGACATACGCCGCTGATCGAGAAGGGTGTCAAGGGCCTCACCGAACGCGAGATCCGCCCCCTCGCCGAGTGCGAGGGAGTCCTTCTCACCGACGACGGCGGAGCGATCCGGGTCGAGGAGCTTCGGCTCTCCTGACGTGGCGTCCGACCTCACGCACCCCGCGGCCGCATTCGGGCTGGGCGTCGCGCTGGGGGCATCGCCCGGCCCGGTTCAGCTCCTGCTGTTCTCGGAGGCCGCCCGGGGCGGCGCGACCCGAGGCCTGCGGGCGATGGCGGGAGCCAATGCCACGTTCGGTTCCATGCTCGTGCTGCTGGCGGCGGGCCTCTCCTCGATCGACCCCGGCCAGACCTTCCTCTCGGTGGTGCGCGTCATCGGTGGGGGGTTCCTCGTGTTCCTGGCGATCGACGCGCTCCGGGAGAACCGCCGGCCCCAGGAGATCGACGCGCCGGACGGCGGACTCCACCCGGCGGTTCGAGGCGTGGTCGCCGTCCTCCTGAATCCGGGCGCCTACGTGTTCCTGGCCACGACGGGAACCGCGGTGGTGGCCGATGCGGCACACGACGGCGGACGAGCGCTGGCCTTCGCCACGGTCGCGGCCTTGCTGGCCGGCGTGTCGCTGATGGACTCGGGCATGGTGCTCCTCGGAAGCGGGGCCCATCGCGTGACCGACCGGGTCCTTCGGATGGTGGGCGACGTGCTGGCCGTCGCGCTCGGCGGGCTCGGTTTGTCGCTCATCGTCCAGGGCGTGCTCGGCTGAGATGGGGACAGGTCGGACTCGCCCGAAAACCGGGGTGCTCACTCACTGGCCACTCGTCAGGGATCTGACCCTGGGTCGAGTGGAATGCCCGACCGCACCAGCGCTTCCAGAAGGCCGGGTGTCAGGTCCTTGACGTCTACCGTGAGGTGACCGCGGGCTAGTCGAGCCGCGGAGGTTCAGAACACGAACGGGCACCACGGCGCGGGGTCCCATCCGAACATGGCGTCGGCTCGGGCCAGGCCGCCCGGCCGTTCCTCCTGGACCCGTCCGGCCCGATGCAGCTGCCGGAAGCTCACGCCGCCCAGGTACGCGGCGCCGAGCTCGTTCACGCTCATCACGAGATCGGGTTCGGCGTCCGTCGTGGCACAGGACGCGCCATCCGGCCCGCCCTCCACCAGGTAGCGCCCTTCGTTCCACGGACAGAACAGGTCGCGGACCTCGATCGTGGTCCGCCCCTCGGTCGTGTACCTCCGCGCCTCGAGCGACTTCGGAACGTCCACCGGCCTCACCCACAGCGCGTCCTTTATCCGGAGCCGGAGGCGGTCGGGTTCCTGGAGCACGTGGAGCAGGGGGTCGTCGATCGGTCGGTTCCACGCGGTGATCCGTTCGATCAGATCGACGTCGAACAGGTAGCGCCACATGTCCGCATGCGCCTGAGCCGACGACGCCTGGACCTCCTCCACGGCAAGCCCGTTGCGGTGATCGCCGGACTTGCCGTGTTCGATGCGATAGACGGCGTACGCGTCCAGGCCGTCGGCCCCCTCGTGCACCGCGTAGAACCACTTCCGATCCTCGCCCCAGTGGGTCTCGGCGAACCGGTACGCGAACCACGTGGGATCGAGCTCGATCCAACCCGGGCGGTCCGCCCGGACCCGGTCGTACAGCGGTCGCATGGCCGCCAGCGCGTCCTCCCGATCCAGCAGCCGGGTCCGACCCGAGGACCGGTACCCGCGGACGAAGGCCGTGTGCTCGCGCCCGACGTCCATCGAGCAGTGGAAGGAGCCGAGCCCGTAGCCGAACCGGCCGTAGATGCCGCCCTCTGACGCGTACAGGATGGCGAGCGGCTCGCCGTTCGCCCGGACGTCGTCGAGCTGCCGTCGCATGAGCGCGGAGTTGATGCCCTGCCGCCGATGGGTCGGCTTCACGGCCACGCCGGTCACCCCCGCTGCACGGATTGAACCGCCCGGCACGGTCATCGTGAACGACGCCGCGGACGCGCCGCCGACGATCTCCGAGCCGTCGAGCGCGGCTATGCACCGGTCGATCTCGGCCACCATCCGTTCGCGCTCGATGTCCTCGGGCCGCGTGTGGCCACCGAAGCCCGCGTTGAGCGCGTCGATGTACGCCTCGAACTCCTGGGGCGCGATGGTCCGGATCTCGACGTCCACGGTCCCCCGAGCTTAGTCGCCGGGGAGCCCCTCGAACACGTCGGACAGGACGGGGTCCCCCGGCGCCGGGTCGGGCCACGCCATCACGAACGCCTCCCGGCCGAGCACCTCGGGCCACAGCTCGAAGGGGACGTCCTCGAGCTCTCCCTGCGTCCTGTGCTGGCGGAGGGCCTCCAGCTTGCGCTGATATACGGACGAGCAGTCCACCATCACCGCGATGACCTCGTCGGGGACGCCGCGCGGGACGAATGGCTGGGTCGGATCGAGCGGCTCCATCCCCCGCTCGCGCAGGAGCGCGTTCAACCGATCCAGTCGCGACTGCGGGATCGCCACGTACAGCAGCCGGGCCAAACCCCCACCCGACGACTCGTCCCTGGCCCGGTGGAAGGCGGCCGTCGCGGCCTTGCCGATCGCGATGTGGTCCTCGTGGCCGGTGACGCCCTCGGGGCCGAACGTCACTACGACGTCGGGACGGGCCGCCGCGAGGAGCTCCGCGATGCGGCCGACCAGCTCGTCGCGGGGGACGGTGGAAAGTCCTCCGTCCGGGTAGCGGAGGAACTGCAACGTGGGCTTCACGGCGAGCTCGGCCCACGCCGCGCGGTCCTCACCCTCCCGGACCTTCCCGAGGTTCCGCCGCGTCGCCAGGCTCGGGTCGAAGATCCGTCCCGCGTTCCCGCTGGTGGCAAGGACCGCCGTGACCTCGATGCCTTCATCGGCTTGCAGGTCAACGGTTCCCCCCACGCCGTACGTGTCGTCGTCTGGATGGGCGAAGACGGCGGCCAGGCGCCGGGTCACTTCGCCGGGAGGTCGAGGAGCGGCTCCAGGCCCACCGTCAGGCCCGGCCGCGTCGACACCGCGCGGATGGCCATCAGCACGCCGGGCATGAACGAGCTTCGGTCGGTGGAGTCATGGCGGATGGTCAGGGTCTGGCCCTGGCCGCCCAGGATGACCTCCTGGTGGGCGACGAGGCCGGGGAGTCGAACCGAGTGGACGCGCACGCCGTCGACCTCGCCGCCCCGAACACCCTCGATAGATTCGGCCGAGGGGCCGCGCCACTCGCCGCCGCGCTCCTCGACCAGCCGCCGCGCCGTGGACAGCGCGGTCCCCGACGGAGCGTCGGCCTTCCCCTCGTGATGGAGCTCGATGATCTCCGCGGCGGGGAAGAACCGGGCAGCCTCGGCGGCGAACCGCTGCATCAGCACCGCACCGAGGGCGAAGTTGGGCGCGACGATCACGTTCGGCTCGCCGCCCTCGTCCTCGATCAGCTTGCGCATCTCCTCCAGCTCGTCCTCCTCCAGGCCGGTGGTGCCCACCACGAGGTTGATGCCGTGCTCGATGCACCACCGGACGTCGTCCATCACCACCTCGGGGTGTGTGAAGTCCACGGCCACCTCCACCTCCGCCTCGAGCAGGCGGTCCAGCTCGTCGGAGATGGGGACGTCCAGCTTGGGCTGGCCGATCAGCGACCCGATGGACTGGCCCACCTTCGACCGGTCGATCGCGGCGACCAGCGCGAGGTCGGGCTCGCCGGCCACGGTTCGGGACACCATCTGGCCCATGCGCCCCGCGGCGCCGATGACGCCGACCCGGATCACGCCAGCGGTTCCTTGCCCTTGAACGGACCGAGCATCGCGAGCGCCAGCGGCTGCGACAGGACCCGCTTGGCCACCCGGCGGGCGTCGTCGAGCGTGACGGCCTCGATCCGCTGGAGGATCTGGTTCACGGTCAGGATCTCTCCGTGGGAGATCTCGGACTTGCCGAGGCGCGACATGCGGCCGCTCGGTTCCTCCAGCGACAGGACGAGCGACCCCTTCATGTGGCCCTTGGCCCGCTCGAACTCCTCCTCGGACAGCGCGCCGTCCGCCACGTCGGCGAGCTGCTCCCGGAGGATGTCGAGCACCTCCTTCGCCCGGGCCGGCGTCGTCCCCGCGTACGCGGCGAACAGGCCGGCCTCCGCATATTGCGAGTGGTAGCTGTACACGGAGTAGGCCAGGCCACGCTTCTCCCGGATCTCCTGGAACAGGCGCGAGGACATCCCTCCACCGATCGCCGCGTTCACGATGCCGAACGCGAACCGCTCCGGATCGTTGCGAGCCAGTCCGTTGGTTCCCAGGCAGATATGGGCCTGCTCGGTCTTCCGCCGCTTCACCAGGGTCTGTCCCGAGGGGGCCGGCGGGTTGCCTGCCTGACGCCGGTTCCACGAGCTCGGGCCCTCCGAGCGGACGGGGCCGATCGGCATGCCGGAGCCGAGCAGGTCGAGGAGCGGGTCGTGCTGGACGTTACCGGCGGCCACGACCACCAGGCTCCCCGGCACGTAGTGGCGCTTGTAGAACCGCCGCACCTGGTCACGGGTGGCGGCGGTGATGCTCTCCACCGTCCCCAGGATGGGCCGGCCGAGTGGGTGGTCGGGCCACAGCGTCTGGTTCAGCAAGTCGTGGATCAGGTCGTCGGGCGTGTCCTCGTGCATGTGGATCTCTTCCAGGATCACCTGGCGCTCGGCCTCGAGGTCCGAAGTGCGGATCACCGAGTGCTGGAGCATGTCGGAGAGGTGGTCGACGGCCATGGGGAGGTCGCGGTCCCGCACCCGGGAGTAGAAGCACGTGTACTCCTTGGCGGTGAACGCGTTGACGTCGCCGCCCACCGCGTCGAAGGCCTCGGCGATGTCGCGGGCGGTTCGGGTCTTCGTCCCCTTGAACAGCAGGTGCTCCAGGAAATGGGACGAGCCGCTGATCGGCGGCGGCTCGTCCCGCGATCCCGCCAGCACCCAGAACCCCAGGGCCACCGACCGGACGCCGGGGATGCGTTCGGTCACGACTCGCAAGCCCGACTCGAACTCGGTCCGGCGGATGGGCATGGGCGAGAGCCTAGTGCGAGGGCCGGTCCCGGCGCTCGCGGTCCCTGGGCCGCCGGTCGCGGTCGCGACCGCCCCGCGAGTCGCCGTCCCGCCGCTCCCGGCGGGGATGCTCCTCGACTTCCATGCCCTCGGGGATCGCCCACTCCTCCCCCACCGGCTTCAGGCTGACCTTGCCCATCTGGTCGATCTCCTGGATCTCGACCTCCAGGGTGTCGCCTTCCTTCACCGCTTCCTCCACGGAGGACAGGCGCTTTCCCTTTCCGAGCTTGGAGATGTGCACGAGACCGTCCCTGCCGGGCACGAGGTTCACGAACGCGCCGAACGTCGTGGTCTTCACCACCTTGCCGGTGAACCGCTCCCCCACCGAAAGTGGCCGGGGGTTGACGATCTCGTCGATCATCTTGGCCGCCTGGTCCGCCCCGGCGCCTTCGCGTGAGCCGATGAACACGGTGCCGTCGTCCTGGATGTCGATGTCGGCGCCGGTCACCGCGATGATCTCGTTGATCCGCTTGCCCTTGGGCCCGATGACCTCTCCGATCTTGTCCACCGGGATCTGGATGGTGAGGATGCGCGGCGCCTTGGCGTTCACCTCGCTCCGCGGCTCGGAGATCGTGCGGAGCATGGTGTCCAGGATGAACAGGCGGGCTTCCCTGGCCTGCTTGAGCGCCTGGGTCAGGGCTTCGGCGGGCAGGCCGGTGACCTTCATGTCGAGCTGGATCGCGGTGATCCAGTCCTTGGTCCCGGCCACCTTGAAGTCCATGTCGCCCAGCGCGTCCTCCGCCCCCAGGATGTCGGTGAGCGTGACGAACCGGTCGAACTCGGCGATCAGGCCCATGGCGATGCCGGCCACCGGCGCCTTGATCGGCACACCGGCATCCATCAGCGAGAGCGTCGAGGCGCACACGCTTGCCATCGACGTCGAGCCGTTCGACGAGAGGACGTCGGACACGAGGCGGATGGCGTAGGGAAACTCCTCCTCCGGCGGCACCACCGGCACCAGCGCACGCTCGGCGAGCGCGCCGTGGCCGATCTCCCGCCGCCGGGGCGAGCCGATCCGGCCGACCTCACCGGTGGAGAACGGCGGGAAGTTGTAGTGATGGATGTACCGCTTGGACTCCTCCGGATCGAGCGTGTCGATCATCTGGGTCATCCGAAGCATCCCGAGCGTCGTCACGTTCAGGACCTGGGTCTCGCCCCGCTGGAACAGGGATGACCCGTGAGCCCGGGGGACCAGTCCGACCTCGGAGGAGAGGGTCCGGATCTCGTCGGCCTTGCGGCCGTCGAGGCGAACGCCGTCCTCCAGGATCCGGCGTCGCATGACCCGCTTCTGGAGCTCCTTGAACGCCGGCGAGATCTCGGCGGCCTGCAGGGCGAACCCCTCCTCGCCCCATCGCGCGAGGAGGTGGGCCTTCAACTCGTCCTTGATCTGGTCGATCGCCTCGTCCCTGTCCCGCTTCTCCGGCACCAAGGCGGCCTCGATCCGGCTCTCGGCGAAGTCCGCCACGGCCTGGTAGGTCTCCTCGGAGAACAGGACCTTCGGCTCGAACGGCTTCGGCGTGGCCTTCGCCTCCGAGAGGAAGTCGAGCTGGAAGTCGATCATCTCGCCGATGGCTCGCTTGGCGGCCTCGAGACCCTCGGCCACGCTCTCCTCGGTCGGGGCCACCGCGGCGCCGCCCCCGGCGAGCAGGCTCCACGTGTTGTCGGGGGACTCGCCCTCGATCATCAGCAGGTCGATGCCGCCGGACTCGTTCCGCCGACCGGCCACGACCACGTCGAACGTGGCCATGTCCAGGTCCTGGTACGTCGGGTTGATGCGCCACTCCCCACCGATCAGGCCCAACCGGACGGCGCCCACCGGGCCGTCGAAAGGGAGCCCGGCGATCATCGTCGACAGGCTGGCCCCGTTGATCCCCGGGACGTCGTAGGGGTTGGCCAGGTCCGCCGAGAGGACCGTGACCACGACCTGGACCTCGTCGTTGTAGCCACCCTTGAACGTGGGGCGTAGCGGCCGGTCGATCAACCGGGCGGTGAGGATGGCGGTCTCCGAGGGCCGGCCCTCCCGACGGAAGAACCCGCCGGGGATCTTCCCCGCCGCGTACATCCGCTCCTCGACGTCCACGGTGAGGGGGAAGAAGTCGATGCCCTCACGTGGTGCTGCGGTGGTGGTGGTGGCGAGGATCTGCGTCTCGCCGTAGGTGACGACGACGGATCCCTCCGCCTGCATCGCGAGCTTGCCGGACTCGAGGGTCATGTCCTGCGAGCCCACGGACTTCGTGCGCTTGATGACGGCCACTGGCCTTCCTCCTTGGGTGCGTCCTGCGCGGGTTCTCCGCGAGGACCGACGGGTGGTGTCGGGAGGCGGGGAGGTTCGGCCAGTTGTCAGTGGTGAGCCTCCGGGGGTCCGGGGACTCGCTACTGATAACCGACCCCCTCCTACGCCGATCTCATCTGCTCGTGCGCATCACTCCTTCGGAACGGGCGGCCTCGGCCGCCGCCTCGTCGGCTATCGCCTCAATCCCAGGCGGGCGATGAGCGTCCGGTACCGCTCGATGTCCTTGCGCCGAAGGTATTCGAGCAGCCGGCGGCGCCGCCCGACCATCTGGAGCAGGCCGCGCCGGGAGTGGTGGTCCTCCTTGTGCGTCTTGAGGTGCTCGGTGAGTTCGTTGATCCGTGTGGACAGCACCGCGATCTGGACCTCGGCCGAGCCGGTGTCGTTCTCGGCACGCCGATATTCAGCGATGATCTTCGATCGGGATTCCGTCGTCAGTGCCATGACCAGGGAAAAGGCTACCAGACCCCGTCAGCGGAGCACCGGGTGGCCGTCGGAGATGACGTAGGCCGGCAGCAGCCGGGCGGTGAACCGGCCCTTCGGCGTGACCCGGACCTCCGCGATGCCGGTCGTGGAACCCTCCTCGGACAGGTGGGGCCAGACGAAGTTCCCCAAGCTGTAGAAGATCGGCCGGCCCCGGTAGGTGTCGAGGGGCTGAAGGCGGTGCGAGTGGCCCCCGAAGATGACGTCGGCCCCCGCGTCGATCATCCGGTGGGCCTCCTCCACCTGGTACGCGCGGGGCTGCGTGTCGAGCTCCACTCCCCAGTGGATCATCGCCACGACGATGTCGGCCCGCTCGGCGGCCTGCCGGACGGCCCGAAGGGCCAAGTCGAAATCGTGTCCGGCGGCCGTGCCCGGCCGGTCCGGGCCCGCCACCATGTACGTCGGGTCCAGAACCTCGTCGATCCCCACGACGGCCACCCTCCAGCCCCGCAGGTCGAAGGTGGCGGCCCGCAGGGCTCGCGACTGGTCCGCCCCCGCGCCCACGGGAGCGATGCCTGCCCGGCGGATCTGCTGCAACGAGTCGAGCAGGCCGTCCGGACCCTGGTCGTACGCGTGGTTGTTCGCCTGGTTCGCCACCTCGACGCCGAGGCGCCGGGCCACCGGGAGCGAGGCGGGATCGCACCGGAACACGAACTGCTTCGATTCCGGGTCGATGACATCGGTCGCCGGACACTCCAGGTTGATCACCGTGAGGTCGTCCCGCTGGAACAGGCCCGACAGGCCGGACCACGCCCACCCGTAGCCCTGGGTCCGAAAGGCCGGGATGTAGCTCGGGTCCAGGCTCACGTCGCCCGTGCCGTGGATCAGCAGTTTGCCCCGCTTGGGCTGGTGCTCCTTCGTCGGAGCTGCGGAGGGAGAGCCGGTCGCGACGCTTCCCCCGGGCGCCTTGGGAAGGGCGCCGTTCGCGTCGGACTCAGCCGGCGAGCCGCCGGTGAGGGCCCGCACCGCGACCGCGACCGCCACCACGATGAGCAGCGCGGCCACAATGGCGGCGAAGCCGGCCGAACCTGGATGGCGGTGGCGGCCCTTCACGCCGGCCGAGCCTCCGGCACCGGAACGAGCTCGCGGGTGCGGCGGACGTCCTCGGCCATGGCCCGGGCGAGCGCCTCGGGCGAGTCGAACCGCTCCTCGTTGCGGAGCCTGGCCCAGAACTCGACCGTGAGGGCCCGGCCGTGGAGCTCGCCGGCGAAGTCGAGCAGGAAGGCCTCGACGTGGACCGGTTCCCGGCCGAACGTCGGATTGGACCCCACGCTGATGGCCGCGACGAGGTGGCGATCCTCGATCGACGCGCGTCCCGCATAGATCCCGGTCTTGGGCAACAACACACGGGGGTCGGTCTCGAGGTTCGCCGTGGGGAAGCCGAGGTCCACCCCTCGACCCGCGCCGGTGACGACATTCCCCTCGACCGAGTACCTGCGGCCGAGCGCCCTCGTCGGCCATTCCAGGTCCCCCTCGGCGAGCGCCTCGCGGATCGAGGACGAGGAGACGGGACGGCCATCGAGCTCGAGGATGGGGATCTCTTCGGCGGTGAACCCATGGGCCGGCCCGAGCGCGCGGAGGGTCTCCACGGTCCCCCGGGCCTGGTGCCCGAACGTGAAGTTCGCTCCAACGACGACGTGCTCCGCGTGCAGGCCATCCGCCAGTACCCGGCGGACGAACTCCTCCGCCGGGACGAGGGAGAAGGCTCGGTCGAACCGCAGGACGAGGACCACGTCCACACCGGCGGCCTCGATGAGCCGGGCCTTGCCGTCCGGCGGCGTGAGGAGCTTCGGCTCCCTCCCCGGGGTCAAGGTCTCCCGGGGGTGCCGGTCGAACGTGACGACCACGGAACGAAGACCGCCCTCCCGGGCAACCTCGACGGTTCGTCGGAAGACCGCCTGATGGCCCAGGTGCACGCCGTCGAAGAACCCGACGGTGACGACGGTACCGCCCGCACCGAGCGGAAGCGACTCCAGTCCGATCCGCAGCTCCACGCGCGGCAGCCTATCGAACAATCCTCCACCGCCCCGGAACACACGGGTTTCGAATAGCGTGGGCCGATCCACGACCGGAAGGAGGGCGTCGTGCTTCGATGGCGAACCGCGATGCTCCTTCCGTTCGTGCTGCTCGGGGCGTGCGGGTCAGCCCCTGCTCCCCGGACGACGGCCCTGGACGACGGCGCGATCACCATCGCGTCGTTCAACTTCCCCGAGAGCGTGCTGCTCGCGGAGCTCTACGGACAGGCCCTCCGATCGGCCGGCTTCCGGGTCGACCTGGCGCTCGACCTCGGCGCGCGCGAGCTCGTTCAGCCGGCGCTCCAGAAGGGATTGGTCGAGCTCGTCCCGGAGTACGCGGGCAGCGCGCTCGAGTTCGTGGCCGGGCGTGGAGCGGCATCGGCGGACGAGCGCGCGACGCATCGCGCGCTGGCGCGCGCGATGGTGTCGCGCGGCCTCACCGCCCTCGCCGCGGCGCCGGCGCAGGACCAGAACGGGGTCGTGGTCACGAAGGAGACCGCGAGCAAGTTCGGCCTGCACGCCATCAGCGATCTCGGCCCCGTCGCACCGCAGATGGCCTTCGGCGGGCCGCCCGAGTGCCGTGAGCGACCCCTGTGCCTCGAGGGACTCATGTCCGCGTATGGCCTGCGGTTCGAGTCGTTCGTGCCCCTCGACGAAGGAGGCGCGCTCACCGTCGCGGCCCTCCAGGCGGGACAGGTGCAGGCGGCCCTGCTATTCACGAGCGACGGACAGATCGACGCCCACGGCTTCGTCCTGTTGGACGACGACCGCCACCTTCAGCCGGCCGAGAACGTCACGCCGATCGTGCGGACCGACGCGCTGGCCAGGTTCGGTCCCGGGCTGGCGGAGGTCACGAACGCCGTGTCCACCGCCCTCACCACCGAGGACCTGCAGCGCATGAACCGCGACGTCGCCGCGGGCGAAGCATCCGCCGCGGTGGCCGCCGGATGGCTCGCCGAGCACGGGATCCCGGACGCCACGGAGTAGAGTCGGGCTTTCGAGGAGCGGGTGATCTTTGGACGTCACCAACGAGACCGTCAGCGGGACAACGGAAGAGCGACGCAGTGAGCCCGGCCGAAGCGGCCGGCGACACCGGCGACCCTCCGGGGAAGCACCGCCGCTCCCGCACGTGCTCGGTCGGAGCGGCAAGTTCTGGATCGTCATGGTGCTGTACTTCCTCAGCCTCCTGATCGGCGTGACGTTCTTCCAGCCGCTCGGCGGGATCTTCGACCGGTTCGACACCCTGCGGCTGCGTTGGATCGCGAACCTGCGGACCGACTCGCTCACGGACGTCATGCTGTTCGTCAACCTGTTGGCGTCGAGGTGGACGATCCGCGCGCTCCGGTGGGGCACGATCGCGGCCCTCGTCGGCTTCCGGCATTGGCGGCACCTCTTCGTGTACCTCGGGAGCATCCTGGTGGTGGAGATCGTCGCCTACCAGATCTCGACCCTGCTCGGACGGAGCCGGCCGCAGGGCATCACGATCATCGCGCCGTGGGAGGGGTACTCCATGCCCTCCCGTCCGTTGGTGGGATTGGCCGCCTCACTCGTCGGCATCACGTACGCGCTCGTCGTTCCCGGTCGTCCGCGCGAGATGGCGAAATGGATCGTCGGCGGCGTGATCCTCGCGCTCGTATTCGCCCGCCTGTACCTCGCGGTGGACCATCCCACCGATGCCGTGTTCGGCGCCATCATGGGCATCGCCATCCCCCTCGTGGCGTTCCGGTGGTACACGCCGAACGACGCGTTCCCGGTGACCTATCGGAGGGGGAAAGCCGCGCACCTCGATGTCGGTGGCCGGCGGGGCGAGGCTATCCGCCGGGCCGTCCAGGACCAGCTGGGCTACGAGATCCTCCAGATCAAGCCGGTCGGTCTGGAAGGGTCGGGCGGATCCACGCCGCTTCGCCTGCGGGTCGCGGCCACGGAGGAGGAACCCGAGCGGTACCTGTTCGCCAAGCTCTACGCGAAGAGCCACGTCCGGGCGGACCGCTCGTACAAGTTCGGCCGCTCCATCCTGTACGGGGCGCTGGAGGACGAGACCCCCTTCCAGTCCGTCCGCCGGTTCGTGGAGTACGAGGACTACACGCTTCGCCTCCTCTACGACGTGGGGCTCGCCACTCCCCGGCCGTTTGGCGTGGTGGAGATCACGCCGGAGCGCGAATACATGATCGTGATGGAGTTCTTCGACGGGGCGGTCGAGATCGGTGATGCCGAGATCGACGACGCGGGCATCGACGAGGGCCTCCAGATCGTCCGGAAGATGTGGGACGAGGGCCTGGCCCACCGGGACATCAAGCCGGCGAACCTCATGGTCCGGGACGGCAAGGTGCTGGTGATCGACGTGTTCTTCGTCCAGGTCCGGCCGTCGCCGTGGCGGCAGGCGGTGGATCTGGCCAACATGATGCTGGTGCTCGCCGTGAAGAGCGACGCCAAGCGGGTTTACGACCACGCGCTCGAGTGGTTCACCGAGGACGACATCGCCGAGGCCTTCGCCGCCGCCCGAGGCGTGGCCAGCCCCACGCAACTGCGGAGCATGCTCAAGCAGGATGGACGGGACCTCGTTGGCGAGTTCCGAGCCCTGGCGCCGGACCGGGACCCCGTCTCCATCCAACGATGGAGCGTGCGGCGCGTGGGCAGGACGGCCGGGGTGCTCCTCGTGGCGCTCGTCGCGCTCCTCGTGATCGTCAACAACTGGACGGTGTTCGCGTGAGGCGGCGGGGACGGCTCGCAGGCGCGATGGTCTCCCTGGGCGCGGCCGCCGTGCTCGCGCCGGCGTGCGGGGGCCTCTACCCACAGGAGCCCACGTGCGGTGCCAAGAACACGAGCGCGCTGATCCTGACGGCCCAAGCCGTGCCGTCGGCCACCCTCGTCCCCTGCATCGCGGAGTTCCCCTCCGGCTGGTCCTACGACGGCTCGCGGATCGGAAGCGGCTCCGCCCAGTTCTTCCTGAACTCGGACCGGGCCGGGTTCCACGCGCTCGAGATCACGTTGACCGAGGCCTGCGACGTGTCGAACGCGATCGAGGTGACCGCGGCGGGGGGTGTCCCCGGCGTCCGCGTCTACGAGGAGCCCATCAGCCTGCCGCCGACCTTCCGGGTCAACCGGTACCTCCGGTTCCCCGGCGGGTGTGTCACCAACCAGTTCCGGTTCGCCACCGGCGCGTCGGCGACGCTCGCGCTCGAGGCTGAGCAGGCCCTGTCGTTCGTCTCCCGCTCCGTGCTGGTGAAACAGGCCAAGGAGGAGACCGGGCTCATCCTGTGCGGAGCGGAGGCCCCGCCCTGCCCGGGATAGGCGAAGCCACGTGCTGAGCAACCACCGACGGACCTTCCTGTATTCGCTGTGCCTGCTCCTGTTCCTGGTCCTGCTGTTCATCGGCGTCGGGCGCCATCCTCCCGGGGCCGCGCCGGCGACGACGTTCGCCCCCATCGGCCGCCTCGACCAGTCCACGTACCGGGCCATGGACGACATCCGAAGCGTGGTCCTGTCGGGGGTGGCCCGAGCCCTGAACGTGATCGGCGGGGGCTACGTGACGATCCCCATCCGAGCGGTGGTCTCGTTGTGGCTGGCCTTCCGCCGAAGGTGGCGGGCCCTCGGGGCGTGGGTACTCACCTGGGTCGCGGCCGAGGTGCTCCTGACCGGGGCCAAGGCCTTCTTCCACCGCGGCCGCCCACCCAACGAGCTCGTGGCCACCACGGGCTACTCGTTCCCCTCCGGCCACGCGGTGGCCGCCGCCGCCACGGCGGTCGCGCTGGTGCTCGTGCTCATGGCCCCGGGAGCGCGCCGGCGGAAGTGGGAGGCCCTCGCCGTGCTGTTCGCGTTCGTGATGGCTTTCTCGCGCGTGTACCTGAACGCGCATTGGCTGTCGGACGTCGTGGCCGGCGTGCTGCTGGGGACCGGCGTGGCGCTCGGCTCGGCGGCGCTGGCTACCGAGGTCCGCGACGTGGCCATGCGGATGCGCGGCTCCCCCGTCCGAGCCGGGACACCACCCGAGGCCCGGGCGGGGACGCCCCCCTAGGACCCTGCGACGGGCGCGGCGGGCTGCGGCTCGGGCTCCCCCACCACGGGCCTGCGCCAGCTCTTGTTGAACCGCCAGATCAGATAGGTGAACGCTCCCAGCGGGATCTGGATCCCGTAGGTGAGCGTGCGGAACACGAGGACGGCCGCCGCCACCTGGGCGTGGAAGACATCGGTCGGCACATTGGCGTGCGCCCTGCCGGCCAGGATCAGACCGCCGATGTAGCTCAGCTCGACCAGTCCCAGACCACCGGGCGTGAGGGGGAGCGCCGTCACCAATCGCCCGAACGCGAACACGCCCAGGACCTGGGCCGTGCTGATCTCGCTCTCGGAGACGCCGACGTGGCGGACCGCCAGCAGCAGGACCAGGAACAGCGCCAGGTGGCTCACGATGGTGGTGACGGTGAGCGCGATCCCCCGCTTGGACACGAGGTCGATGGTCTGCCGGCGGAACCGGACCGCCGCCTCTCCCCACTGCTCCACGGACGGCCTTCGGATCAGTCGCAAGACTACCGACACGGCCCGTCCCAACCCGTCGCCGATCCGATGGGCGAGTTCCTTCTTCCACAGCACCAGCGCGAAAAGCACGACCCCGCCGGCCAGGACGAGGACTCCTACCAGCGAGGCCAGGACGAGACCCCCACTCGCCTGCCCCTGGACGGCGAGGATCGCGAGGGCGATCACCGGCAGCCCGAGCTTCATGAACACGTTCCAGATCCCGGTGACCAGCGCCGAGAGCGCGATGGCCGAGGCCGGGAACCCCCACGACCGGTACATCGTGTACCCGACCCCCACGGCGATGTAGCCCCCTCCCGGGATCGTGTCGGCGATCGAGGTGGTGGTCTGGTTGTTGACGGCCGCCTGCCACAGCCCGAGTCCGGGGATCGATGCCATGTTCTGCCACCAGTAGGTGAACAGGTTGAACACCGTGGCCACGACGAGCGACGTGAGCTCGAGCCAGGTCATGTTGGTGAAGGCCTGCCAGACGGACCGGTAGTCGGCGATCTTGGGGATCGCGTACGCGAAGATGGCCACGACGAGCACGACGGAGATGAGGATCTGCACGACGCGCCAGATGAGTTTCTTGCGCGCGGCTCGGGCGTCCCGACCGGCCATGAGACCGAAGCCTACGACAGGATGACCTCGGGGCGGGCCTTCGCTCCATCGTCGCGATACACGCCGATGAGACCACGCTCCGGACCGAACACGGCATACGGCCCCTCGATCCCCGCCGGACCCAGGATCCGCCCGTGGCTCGCCGCGGTGGCCTCCTCGGCCTCGAGGTCGATCCGAGGAAGGTGGCCGACGGCTGCTTCGAGCGGGAGCGGGTCGCCAGCCTCGCCCATCGCAACGGCATCACGCAGGCGGAACGGCCCGATCGCCGTGCGGGCCAGACGGGTGAGATGGGCACCGCAGCCGAGGTCGGTCCCCACGTCGGCCACGAGGACCCGGACGTACGTCCCACCGGAAGTGATGGCGCGGAAGTCGAACCGCGGAGGCTCGAACGCCAGCAGGTCGAAGGCGTCCACCCGGACGGGGCGAGCCGCCGCCTCCGCCGGTTCGCCGCTCCTGGCCGCCTCGTACAGCTTGCGTCCGCCGACCTTGACCGCCGAATACGCGGGTGGCCGCTGCAGGGAGGCGCCGACCCGGGCCGCCATGGCTCGTTCGAGCGCCGCCCGATCGACGTTCACACCGGCGGTCCGCACCACCTCGCCTTCGGCGTCGAGCGTCTCGGTCTCCACCCCGAGCAGCCCGGTGCCCTCATAGGTCTTCGGGAGGTCAGCGAGGAACCGGAGCAGGCGCGTGGCCCGGCCGATCCCGAGGATCAGCAGTCCGGTGGCCATGGGGTCGAGCGTTC
>VAYX01000055.1 GCA_005885325.1 Actinomycetota bacterium | reverse complement strand
AGCGAGCTCCCAAGCCTGCGGAAACGGTGCCAGGGCCCGGGCGAAGCAGATGTCCACCCTCTCCTCAAGCCGGTCCGCCGGCCTGGCCAGGACGGCAACATTGGCCAACCCCAGCCGCTCCACGGCGAGCTCCAGGAAGGCGGCCCGGCGACTCCTGGGCTCGGCCAAGCCCACATGCAACGATGGGCGAGCGATGGCCACCACGATCCCCGGCAGCCCTGCGCCGGAGCCCAGATCGTAGGCGTCGACGTCCGATCCTTCGAGGACCAGGACCGCCCGCAGCGAGTCCAGGATATGTCGCTCTCGGAGAGCGGTCCGGTCCCCCCGCGCCACCAGGCCCAGCGGGATCGCCCGGTCGAGGAGAAGACGCTCGAATGACAAGAGGGCCTCCGCCTGGGAGGTTTCGAGATGGACGCCCAACCGGTCCCCCGATGCGACCACAGCCGCGGATTCCTCCTCGGCGGGGCGGTCTTCGTCATGTTTCACGTGAAACGCGACCCTTAGGGCCTCGGCTTCAGCTCCGAGGCCGGATCACGACCCGTCGATCGGGGTCTTCACCGCGACTGGAGCTCTCGACCCCCGATACCCCGGCCACGGCATCGTGCACCACCTTGCGTTCATACGGGTTCATCGGATCCAGGGCCTCTTCCTTGCCCGTTCGGGCCACTCGCCGGGCGACCTCCACAGCCCTGGAAGCCAAGCGGGCTCGCTGCCGCTTCTTGTAGTCCTCCACGTCCACGATGACCCTGCATCGCAGTCCCGTCTTGTGGGCCACCACGACCCGGGTCAGCTCCTGGACCGCTTCCAGCGTCTGGCCGTGTCGCCCGATCAGGAGACCCATGTCCTCCTCATCGTCCTCGGACTCCCCCCCGACGACGTTCAGATACATGGTCCCGTCGTCCACCTGCTGTTCCACCTCAGCCACCAGCCCGATGCGCGAGAGCAGCCCCTCGACGAAATCGGCCGCGATCTCGGCCTGCTCCTCGAGATCTTCCTCCGTCGCCTCCTCGCGCCGAGCCCGGAGACGAACCCTGACCACCGCCTCCTGGGAACCGACCCCCATGAACCCACCGCGAGGCTCCTGAAGGATCTGCACCGCCACCTCCTGCTCGGTGGCGCCGAGCTCCGCCAAGGCGGCCTCGATGGCCTCCTCAACGCTTGGGGCGCTTCTTTCGACTTCGTCCACCGTTGCCTCCCGAGCCGGGCTTCTTTGGGGGAGGGGTCGGCCCGGTGGCCGGGCCCGGCTTGGATCCCCCGGTCGATTTACCCGTCGGTCCCTCCCGGCTCTGACGCTCGTCCGAGACCCGGTCCATGAGCGACGCCAGGAAGCCCTTCCTGGCCTTCTTGCCATCGGCTTTCGCCGCCAGGTCCTCCGCGGACGGGCGGGTCCTGAGCATGAAGTACTGCTGGCCGATCTGCCACAGGTTCGACGTGGTCCAGTACACGACCAGCCCGGCGGGGAAGAAGAACCCGAAGACCCCGAACATGATCGGCATGATCCGCAGCAGGGCCTGCTGCTGGGAGGACGATGCTCCCGGCGGGCTGGCCTTCTGCATCTGGCGCTGCTGGAAGTAGGTCGTGCCGAACATCAGCACGACGAAGACGTAGTACGGAACCCTGGTCAGCCCCCCGCTGCCGCAGTCGACCGGGTATTCCACGGTGGCGGTCTGCCCGTTGACCGAGATCCGGTCACGCAGCTTTGCGTTGGCGTTCCCGGCCTGAGATGCCGGGCACAGCAGGTTCATGCCCAGGAACTCGGTGCCGTTGCTCGGCTGGGCCGTGTCGGGCACGGCTTGGGGAGACGAGACGGGAGGGATCTGGGCGGTGACCACCCGGTACAGCTGCGTGTTGTCAGGGATGTGGATGGGGTGCTGGGGGAACCTCAGGACCGAGTACATCGCGATCAGGATGGGGAACTGCAGGAGGACCGGCCAGCACCCCGAGAACGGGTTGACCCCGTACTCCCGGTAGAGCTTCATCACCTCTTCCTGCTGTTTCTGCTTGTTGCCCTTGTGTTTCTGCTGAACCGCCTTCACCTTCGGCTGCACCAGCTGCATGTGCTGCATCGACCTGATCTGCTTGATCCCCAGAGGCAGGAGGACCACCCGGATCAGCACGGTGAGCACGATGATGGTCACCCCATAGTTGGGGATCACGTCGTAGATCCTGGAGATCAACCACCCGAGGCCGTTCAGCAGCGCCTGGAAGAGCGGGGACCAGGGAACCGCGTTGATCACGGACCCACCCCGCCGGCTTCCCCGTGGCCTTGTATGACGCTCTCATACTGTGCCCGTCGGGTTCTCGCTCGGGGGACCGGGTCGAACCCCCCGTCGGTGAACGGCCCACACCGCAGGATCCGCCACGCAGCCAGGCCCGACCCTCTCAGGGCGCCGTGGACCTGGATGGCCTCCCGGGCGTACTGGGAGCACGAGGGGTAGAACCGGCACTGCCCTCCCAGCCACGCCGACAGGGTCAGCTGGTACACCCGGATCAGGGCGAGCATGGCCCACCGGACCGGTGCCCCGCCCGCCCACAGGAGCCGGCGCGTCCTCACGCCCCCATCACGCCCGCGCGAGTCAGCAACTCCTCCATCTCGGCCACCAGGTCCTGTGTCTTGCTCCCGCGGATGGCTCCCCTGGCCACGAACGCGATGTCGTATCCCTCTCGAGCCCGCGTCCCGACCTCTCGCCATGCGGCCTTCAGGATTCGACGAGCTCGGTTCCGGTGGACCGCCCCACCGATCCGCCGGCCGGCCACGAAGGCCGTGGTTCCCGACCCGGGCGCGACCAACACTACCATCCGGGCTCCCTTCAACGGTTTGCCGGACGACAGGACCCTGCCGACGGCCGGATCGCGCGTGGCGTTCGCCTACGCGGAGAGCCGGGCCCGACCCTTGGTCCTGCGTCGGGCCAGGATGGCGCGACCCGCTCGGGTCCGCATCCGGAGGCGGAACCCATGGGTCTTCTTGCGACGGCGGTTGTTCGGTTGGAACGTTCGTTTGGACATCGCGTCGATCCTCTTCGGTGGAGAGCGCCGGCTACCCTGCGCGGGCGAGTATACGGACTCCCTCCGCGCCGAACAAAAGGGCCTCACCCGGAGAAAGTGCGTCAAAAGGCACCGTCGAACGGGTCCGGTGGAAAAGTCCGGTGCTATAGTCCGCGGCGCTTCACCAGCGGTCATCTCGCCGGGTCCCAGGCGCGAGACCGCTCCCCTTCCCCAAAGGTTTCCACAGTTGGGGAAAGGCCCTGTGGATTAGGTATGGCAGTCATCTCGTTCGAAGAAGCCGCAGAGCGAACCTGGGCCCGCGTGGTCGAGCGGGCTCGGGATCAGCTGCCGGAGAGCTCGTTCTCGATGTGGTTCGTGGGCGTTCGCGCGACGAGCCTCCACGACGGCGTGCTCGAGGTCACGGCCCCCTCCGACTACGTCCGGGACTGGCTGGCCAAGCATTATCTGGACCTGATCCAGGGGGCGGCCACCGACTTCGTGGGGCAACCGGTGCGTGTGCAGCTCGGCGCGGAGCGGGAGCCGGAGCGGGGGCTGATCGCCCAAGCCCAGGCACCGGCGCCGGCGCCGGAGCGCCAGGCCAGGATCGAGCCCGAGCGGGGTGCCCGGGAGCTGCCGTTCCCGAACTTCACGTTCGAGACCTTCGTGGCCGGCCCCAGCAACCGGTTCGCCCATGCCGCCGCGATGGCCGTGGCCGAAGCTCCGCCGTCCAAGGCGTACAACCCGCTCTTCATCTACGGCGGGGTGGGCCTGGGCAAGACCCACCTGCTCGTGGCCATCGCACACCACATGCACCGTCTGGCCCCCAGGTTCCGGGTGAAGTACGTGACGTCGGAGAGCTTCATGGCCGAGTTCATCAAGGCGGTGCGGGAACGCCAGGGCTATCAGTTCGCCGCGCGGCACCGCGACATCGATGTCTTGCTGGTCGACGACATCCAATTCCTGGCCAAGCGGGAAGAGACCCAGACCGAGTTCTTCCACACCTTCAACGCGCTGCACGAGAAGGAGCGGCAGATCGTGATCGCCTCCGATCGGCCGCCGCAGGAGCTCGGGATGGAGGAACGGCTCCAGAGCCGGTTCCGCCTTGGCCTCTGTGTCGACGTCCAGCCGCCCGACCTGGAGACGCGCATCGCCATCCTCCAACTGAAGGCGCAACGCGAATCGGTCCACTTCCCCGACGAAGTGATCGAGTTCGTGGCATCCAAGTTCGACCAGAACATCCGGGAGCTCGAGGGTGCGCTGGTCCGTGTGGTCGCGTGGAGCGACCTGACCGGCCAGCCGATCTCACAGGAGCTGGTGGAGCACGCGCTCGAGGACTTGCTCCCGCAAGCCGAAGCGGAGATCCCTCCGCAGGTGATCCTGGATGAGACGGCGCGGTACTACGGGCTCTCGGTAGCCGACCTGGTCTCGAAGAGCCGTTCCAGGCCCCTCACGAACGCTCGCCACGTGGCCATGTACCTGATCCGGGAGACCACCGGCATGACCCTGCCGAAGATCGGGGAGCTCTTCGACCGGGACCATACGACCGCACTGCACGGGATCAACAAGATCGACAAGAACATGCGCGACCGGGAGCCCGTCTACCGGCAGGTCCAGGACCTGTCCCGGATCATCAGGAACCGCACGAGGGCGCTGTGAGCAGGTCGGGGGAAACCCTTGAAGTCGGGGTGGGACATTGCCCGGCTGGCAACGGCCCTCCATCATTGTCCCCAGGGCGTCCACATGTCCGAACCCTGCGCTACGCTCGGGATATGGCCCCCAGATCCACTTTTCCCCAGGACCTACTACTACTAGAGAAGTAAGAAAGAACTCGTAGAAGCAGCGAGGAGGTGGATAGGTGAAGTTCCGGTGCGATCGCGATCTGCTGTCCGAGGGGCTTCAAACGGTCCAGCGCGGGGTCTCGTCACGTCCGGGCATCCCGGCGCTCACGGGAGTGCTGATGGAGGCCGGATCGGGCGGCACGCTGACGCTCACCACCACGGACCTCGAGGTGTCGGCGCGGCTCACGATGGATGTCCAGGCCCAGGAGGAGGGCGTGGCGCTGGTTCCGGCTCGATTGCTGGCCGACACGGTGAAGAGCCTGTCCGATGCGCCGGTCGAGTTCGAATCGGACCAGAGCCAGGCCTGGATCCGCTGCGCCGCGTACGAGGGAGCGCTGCGACTCCTGCCGGCCGAGGACTTCCCGGCCATCCAGCCGCCGTCGGGGACTACGGTGGTGGGGGAGGCGGCCAGGTTCGCCGAGGCGGTGAGCCAGGTGGCCCGTGCGGCGTCCAGGGACGAGGCCCGTCCGGTCTTGACCGGCGTCCTGGTCGAGGTCAGCCGGGAGGGAGTGACCATGGTCTCCACCGACTCGTACCGGCTGGCGGTGCGTGACCTGGTGGCCACGGCCAGCGGGGAGGGAAGGGCCATCGTCCCCGAGCGTGCGATGTCGGAGGCGGGGCGGGCGGCGGCAGGCCTGGAGAAGGGCGAGGTGCGGCTGTCGCTCGACGAGAGCCAGGTCGCCTTCCAGATCGGGAGCCTCACGCTCACGTCGCGGTTGATCGAGGGCGAGTTCCCGAACTACCGCCAGCTCCTGCCCGAGGCGTACGAGAGCAGGCTCACGGTCTCACGACAACAACTGATGGACGCGGTCCGTCGCGTCGGGCTGTTGGCTCGCGACACGTCTCCGGTTCGCCTGGAGTTCAACGCGCTGGGGGTCAAGCTGTCGTCCTCGTCGCCGGACCTCGGCCAGGCGGTCGAGGCGGTGGAGGCCCGATACGAGGGCGAGGACATCACGGCGGCGTTCAACCCCAATTACCTGGCCGACGGACTGGCCGTGGCGACGGGGGAGACCGTGCGGCTCGAGGTCCGTGACGGATTGAAGCCCGGCCTGATCCGAGGCGAGAGCGACGAGTTCACGTATCTCGTGATGCCGGTGCGCCTGCCGACCCCGGTCGGCTGATCCACCCGAGGCGCTCCCTTGCGGCTTCTGTGGGTGGAGCTCACGGACTTCCGTAACCACCCGAGGACCCGGGTCGAGGACGTCCCCGATGGATTGATCGCGGCCGTCGGGGCCAACGGAGAGGGCAAGACCAACCTCCTCGAGGGCATCGCGTTCCTGTTCTTCCTGGTCTCCCCTCGCGCCTCGAGCACCGAGCCCCTGGTTCGGCGGGAAGCCGAGGCGGCATACCTTCGAGGGGAGATCGAGACCGCCGGCGGCCGGGTGCTGGTCGAAGTGGAGATCCCCGGGCACGGGGCGAACAAGGTGCAGGTCAATCGGTCGCCGGTGCGGCGCAAGCGCGACCTTCGCCGGCAGGTCCGTGCGGCGTTCTTCGGGCCGGAGGACCTCGACGTCGTGCGAGGCGATCCGTCGCAACGGCGCAGGTTCATGGACGAGGCCGTCACCTCGCTCTGGCCGCTCAAGGAGTCCGTCCTCACCGCGTACGACAGGACCCTTCGCCAACGCAATCGCTTGCTGAAGGAGTGGGAGGGACGGGGGGCGCCGAAGGAGCTCGAGGCGTGGGATTCGGAGCTGGTCGAGAACGGATCCGCGCTCGTTCGACACCGGGCCGATGCGGTGGCACGCCTGTCTCCCGGCGCGCAGGAGGAGTTCGCCGGCCTGTCGGGCACCGGCCTGGCCTGCGAGTACCGGCCCTCCGTGTGGGGTGAGGACCTGGAGGAAGCCTTCCGGATCCGCCTTGCGGAGCGGCGGAACGACGAGCTCACCCGGCGGACCAGCCTGGTGGGCCCGCACCGGGACGACCTGGAGCTCGCCGTGCGGGACCTAGGGGCCCGGGCCTTCGCCTCCCACGGCGAGGCCTGGGCCGCGGCCCTGTGCCTTCGCCTGGGCCTCGCAAGCGCCATCCAGGCGGAGGTGGGGGAGCCTCCGGTCCTGCTCCTCGACGACCCGTTCTCCGCCCTGGACCCGAGGAGGGGGGGCCAGGTCGCAGATCGGCTCGCGGGGCGGGGCCAGGTGGTGGTGACCGTGGCCGACGAGGCCCACGTCCCCTCCAAGGCCGAGGCGGTCTGGGACGTGTCGGCGGGTGCGGTTACGGTCCGAGGGGGAGGGTGACATGCCATCGAGCAAGGGGTGGCGGGGCCGCCGGGACGAGCGGACGATGCAGGACACACCCATCGGGGAGGTGGTGGACGGGCTCCTTCGGGAACGGACATTCGCCCGAGGGCTCCCGATCGGTCGCCTGGCCACCGAATGGGAGGCGGTGGTCGGACCACGGCTGGCCTCCGAGTCGGCCCCGGTCAGCCTGGAAGGGGGGGTGCTGGTCGTCGCCGCGAGCTCCGGCCCCTGGGGTGCGCAGGCCCGATTCCTGGCTCGGGAGATCCTCAATCGGGCCAATCGGAGCCTGGGTTCCGACCTGGTCCGCACGGTGCAGATCGTGGTCCGTCCGGAGCCTCGGAAAGGCTTGTAGCGCAAGGCGAAACAGCCTGTCCGAGAGTGGGGCAACGGGCCCGTTTCGTTGGTAAAATCTGGATGGAGTTTTCCCCGCGTGAGGCCCTCTCATCGGCTGCGGCGTGCGCTGCCTTGTGCGGGCTGGTGGAGGTTCGTTGGCGACACAGAGGAAAGACAACAAGGCTGGGAGTGACGGAGGGTACACCTCCGCCGACATCACGGTTCTCGAGGGCGTCGAGCACGTTCGGCTCCGCCCCGGGATGTACATCGGGACCACCGGCCCGCGGGGCCTGCACCACCTGGTCTACGAGGTCGTGGACAACTCGGTCGACGAGGCCATGGCCGGGTTCTGCGACCGGATCGTGGTGACGCTCCTCGCGGATGGCGGCGTCCGGGTGGCCGACAACGGCCGGGGCATCCCGGTGAAGCCCATCCCCAAGGCCAAGGACCGCCGGCCGGCCCTCGAGGTCGTCCTGACCACCCTGAACGCAGGGGGGAAGTTCGGCGGCCGCGGGTACCGCATCTCGGGCGGCCTCCACGGGGTGGGGGTCTCCGTCGTGAACGCGCTCTCCGAGAAGCTCCTCGTGGAGGTCGAGCGTGACGGCTACGTGTGGACGCAGACGTTCTCCCGAGGCAAGCCGACGAAGAAATTGGCGAAGGGCAAGGCCAGCCGGAAGACCGGCACCACGGTCACGTTCTGGCCGGATCCCGAGATCTTCGACGAGACGGAGTTCAAGCGCGAGACCCTAACCGAGCGGCTCCAGGAGCTCGCCTTCCTGACCAAGGGCCTGGAGATCCAGCTGATCGACGAGCGGGAGGAGGAGCCGACCAAGGATGTGTTCAAGGCCACCGGCGGGCTGGCCGACTTCGTGAAGCACCTCCAGACGGGCAAGGAGGTCCTCCACCCCAAGGTCATCCACTTCGAGGGGAAGGAGCGGGACGGCTCGGCCGAGGTCGAAGTGGCGCTGCAGTGGAACACGGCATACGCCGAGTCGCTCTACTCCTTCGCCAACACCATCAACACCACCGAGGGCGGAATGCACGAGGAGGGCCTGAAGAAGGCCCTGACCAACGTGATCAACCGGTACGCTCGCCAGAAGGGACTCCTGCGGGAGAAAGAGGAGAACCTGATCGGCGAGGACATCCGGGAGGGCCTCGTCGGCATCGTGTCGGTGAAGCTTCGCGACCCCCAGTTCGAGGGCCAGACCAAGACCAAGCTCGGCAACACGTCCATCCGCTCGCTCGTCGAGACGACGGTGAACGACCAGCTGGCCACGTGGCTGGAGGAGCATCCGGGGGACGCCAAGCGCATCGTGGGCAAAGCGGAGCAGGCCGCCAAGGCCCGGATGGCCGCCAAGCAGGCGCGGGACCTCACGCGGCGCAAGTCGTTCCTGGAGTCCACGTCGCTTCCGGGCAAGCTGGCCGACTGCCAGCTGACCGATCCGGCGCAGTGCGAGCTGTTCGTCGTGGAGGGCGACTCCGCAGGAGGCAGCGCCAAGCAGGCCCGGGACCGGGCCTCGCAGGCCATCCTGCCCATCCGGGGGAAGATCCTGAACGTCGAGAAGGCCCGGCTGCACAAGGTCCTGGAGAACCTGGAGATCCAGGCCCTGATCACGGCCATCGGTACCGGGATCGCCGAGGAGTTCGACGTCACGAAAGCCCGCTACCACAAGGTCGTGCTCATGGCCGACGCCGACGTCGACGGGGCGCACATCAGGACGCTGCTCCTCACGTTCTTCTTCCGGAACATGCGCGACCTGATCAACGCGGGCTACGTCTACATCGCTCAGCCGCCGCTGTATCTGGTGAACGTCGACCGCGTGCCGCACTACTTCTACACCGAGAAGGAATGGGACGTGTTCCGCAAGCAGGACGGCAATCGCAAGCTCGAGACGCCCCAGCGGTTCAAGGGCCTGGGGGAGATGGACGCCGTTCAGCTGTGGGAGACGACGATGAACCCGGAGAGCCGGATCCTGCTCCAGGTCACCATGGAGGACGCGGCGACGGCCGACCGGCTGTTCACCATCCTGATGGGGGAGGACGTCCCCGCTCGTCGGCAGTTCATCGAAGCCAACGCCAAGCAGGTGCAGAACCTGGATGTCTAGGCGAGCCGGTGGAGGCGGCGGAGGGACCGTGACCCTCCTCAACGGCCGGATCGAGCCGGTCGAGATCGAGGAGGAGATCCAGCGCTCCTACCTGGACTACGCGATGTCGGTCATCGTGGGCCGGGCGCTGCCCGACGTCCGCGACGGCCTGAAGCCCGTGCACCGACGGATCCTGTGGTCGATGCTCGAGTCGGGCCTGCGGCCGGACCGCCCACACCGCAAGGCGGCGTGGGCGGTCGGCGAGGTGGTCAAGAAGTACCACCCGCACGGGCTCGACGCGGTCTACGAGGCCTTGGTCCGGATGGCCCAGGACTTCTCGCTCCGCTACCCGCTCGTCGACCCGCACGGCAACTTCGGCTCGGTCGACGGCGATCCGCCAGCCGCCATGAGGTACACCGAAGCGCGGCTGGCCCCCATCGCCCTGGAGGTCCTCCGCGACATCGAGGCCGAGACCGTCGACTTCGTCCCCAACTACGACGGGCACGAGCAGGAGCCGACGGTCCTCCCCTCGCGGTTCCCCAACCTGTTGGTGAACGGGGCGGGCGGCATCGCCGTGGGCATGGCCACCAACATCCCCCCACAGAACCTGGGGGAGGTCATCGATGCGGTCGTGCACTACCTGGATCACCCGGAGTCCAAGCCCAAGGACCTGATGAAGTTCATCAAGGGACCCGACTTCCCGACGGGAGCGGCCATCCTGGGCAAGCAGGGCATCACGGACGCCTACACCACGGGCCGAGGTTCCATCAAGGTCCGGGCGGCCACCACGATTGAGGAGACGGCGCAGGGTCGGCAACGGATCGTGGTCACGGAGCTTCCGTACCAGGTGAACAAGGCTCGCCTGGCCGAGAAGATCGCCGAGCTCGTCCGGGCCGGCAAGCTGAAGGACATCGCGGACCTGCGGGACGAGTCGAACCGCCAGGGGATGCGCCTGGTGATCGAGCTCAAGCGCAATGCCAATCCGCACGTCGTCCTGAACCAGCTGTTCAAGCACACGCAGCTCCAGGAGAGCTTCGGCGCGATCATGCTCTCGCTGGTCGACGGGGTGCCGCGCATCCTGAACCTGGCCGAGATGGTCGGCTACTACGCGGACCACCAGGTCGACGTGGTCACCCGCCGGACCCAGTACGAGCTGAAGAAGGCGGAGGAGCGGGACCACATCGTCCAGGGCCTGCTGATCGCGCTCCAACACCTGGACGCCGTCATCAAGATCATCCGCGGCTCGCGGGACGCGGATGAGGCCCGCACGAAGCTGATGAAGCAGTTCAAGCTGAGCGAGATCCAGGCCAACCACATCCTGGACATGCCGCTGCGCAGGCTGACCCGCCTGGCGCGCGAGGAGCTCGAGCAGGAGCACAAGGACCTGCTGGCGACGATCCGCCGCCTGAAGGCGCTCCTGAAGGACCCCAAGAAGATCCGGACCGTCATCAAGGACGAGCTGGCGGAGATCAGGAAGAAGCACGCCGACCCCCGCCGGACGCAGCTTCGCCCCGACGCGGGCGAGCTCGACGTCGAGGACCTCATCGCCGAGGAGGACGTGGTCATCACGGTGACACGGGCCGGCTACGTCAAGCGCCAACCTATCGACGCGTTCCGCCGCCAGGGACGGGGCGGCCGCGGAGTCCGGGGTGCCAACCTGAAGGAAGAGGACGTCGTCAGCCACGTGTTCACCACGACCACCCACCACTGGCTGCTGTTCTTCACCACCAAGGGCAAGGTCTACCGGGTCAAGGTCCACGAGGTGCCGGAGGCCGGGCGAACGGCCAGGGGCCTGTACGCGGCCAATCTTCCAGGGGTGAGCATCACGGGGGACGAGAAGGTCTCGACCGTGATCGACCTGAAGGACTACGACGAGGGCGCGTACCTGTTCTTCGCCACCAAGCGGGGGATGGTGAAGAAGACCCCGCTCCCCGAATACGACTCCCCCCGCACCGGCCTCACGGCGGTCAACCTGAAGCCCGGCGACGAGCTGATGGACGTGCTCCTGACCAACGGCAAGGACGAGATGATCCTCGTGTCGCGAAAGGGCCAGGCAATCCGGTTCAAGGAGGCCCTGGTCCGGCCGATGGGACGGGCCACGGCCGGCGTGATCGGCATGCGCCTGGGCGAGGGCGACGAGGTCATCGCGGTCGGCGCAGCCTCCGCGGGCGAGGAGCTCATCAGCGTCACGCAGCAGGGCTACGGCAAGCGGACGCCGCTCAAGGAGTACCCGACGAAGGGCCGGGGCGGGAAGGGCGTCATCGGCCACTCCCTGACCAAGAAGACCGGCCTGCTCGCGGGGGCATTCGTCGGATCGAAGGACCAGGACATGTTCGTCATCTCCTCCTCCGGCATCGTCATCCGGGTGGCCGCCGGCGACATCCGTCGGGTTGGCCGGGCCAGCCAGGGCGTGCGCACGATGCGGGTGGAGGAGGGCGCACATGTGGTGGCCCTGGCTCCCGTGATCATGCAGGCGGAGCTGGAAGAGGAGTAGTGGCCTCGGCGAGCGACGCCGCGGCTCGTTCCTTCGGCAGGGGCACCTTCCGGAAGGTCGCATAGATCAAGACGTCGTAGGCGATCTTCAGGACGCCGGCGACCACGAACGGTGACCCCAACGCCACTTGTTCCATCAACGCCCCCGCGCCCAGCGCTCCGAAGGGGCGGGTCACGTACCTCGCGGTGTTGGTGAACGCGGCGGCGGCCGTACGCTCCTCAGGGTCGACCATGGCAACGACGTAGGCCTGCCGGGCGGGCACGTCCATCTGCGAGAGCGCGTAGCGTGCCAGGAGCACCGCCACCGCCCACCCGAGCGTCGGCATGAACGGCACCAGCGCCAGGAGCGCGTTCGAGGGGAGGTGCGTGAACACCATCGTGTTCAGCAACCCGATCCGGGACGCCAGCCGTCCGGAGACGATCGAGGACCCTGCTTGGAGGAGCCCGGCCACGAAGAACACCAGGCCCATCGAGGCT
>VAYX01000054.1 GCA_005885325.1 Actinomycetota bacterium | reverse complement strand
GGGAGCGCCGGGACGAGGCGCCGGAAGGCGTCGGGGCCGCCGGCGGCGAGCGCGCCGATCGCCCCGGCAAGGTACGCGACCGCGTTGTACCGGCCGAACACCCTTGCCCGCATTGCCGCCGGCGCGCCACCCATCATGGCCTGCTCCAGCGAGGTGATGGGGCCGGATTCGTTCGGGTCGGTCGACAGCGTGCCGGTGAGGGCCGCCAC
>VAYX01000199.1 GCA_005885325.1 Actinomycetota bacterium | reverse complement strand
CTGGGCCCGGCGGGGGCCTGGCTGCTCGTGTTCCTCTTCCTGCCGATGCTGCTGCTCGCGTACACCTCGCTGCAGTCCGGAGGGATCCTTTCCGGCGGTTTCCATTTCTCCTGGGAGTTCTCGAACTACCTCGACGGGCTCCAGCAGTACCAGAAGTTCTTCATCCGCTCCGTCGAGTACTCGCTGATCGTCACGTTCGTGGCGCTACTGCTGGCCTACCCCATGACGTACTGGATCGCCTTCTACGGCGGGCGGTGGAAGTCCTCGCTCCTGCTGCTGATCCTGATCCCGTTCTTCGTGTCCTTCGTCATCCGAACGATCCAGTGGAAGTTCATCCTCGGCGACAACGGGTTCATCCTGGGGCCGTTGAAGAGCCTCGGGATCCTGCCCGACTCCTACCACGTCCTGGCCACACCCCTCGCGGTGGTCGCCGGGATCACGTACAACTTCATCCCGTTCACCGCGCTGCCCCTGTATGTGGCACTCGAGCGGATCGACAAGCGCCTGGTGGAGGCGGCGAAGGACCTCTACTCGAGCAGATGGCAGGCCTTCATGCACGTCGTCTGGCCGCTGTCCCTGCCCGGGGTGTTCGCCGCGTTCCTCCTCACGTTCGTCCCGGCCACCGGGGACTACGTGAACGCCGCGGTCCTGGGCGGGCCCGGCACGACGATGATCGGCAACATCATCCAGGACAAGTTCCTGACGCAGAACGACTATCCGCAAGCGGCCGCCTTGTCGGTGATCCTCATGCTCGGGATGCTCGTGCTGGCGAGCCTGTACGCCAGGATCCTGGGGACGGAGGACTCGACGATCACGGCGGCGGCGGGAGGGGCGGCATGAGCGCCATCGCCACCGAGCCCCGGGAGGCGGCCGACCAGGAGCTGGCGCCGATCAACGCTCCCCGGAAGCGATGGACGAGGTTCCTGCTTCCCACCTACACGTGGCTGATGATCCTGTATCTGACCAGCCCGGTCTTCGTGATGATCCTGTACGGGTTCAACGCGATCCCGGGGGACCGGCAGACCCCCAAGTTCTGGGGATTCACGCTCCAGTGGTACCGGGATCTGTTCGGGGTGGCCGGGCTGACCAGCGCGCTGAAGAACTCGCTCGTGGTGGCGCCGGTGAGCGCGATCGTGGCGACGATCCTCGGGACGTTCCTCGGGCTGGCCCTGGGGCGGTACTGGTTCCGCGGACGGGCCCCGGTGAACTTCCTGATCTTCCTGGCCATCGCCGTGCCCGAGATCGTCCTGGGCTCATCGCTCCTGTCGATGTTCGTGCTGGCCAACAGCCGGGTGTCGTTCATCGGCAGTGTGCTGCCGCTCGGCATCCGGACGATCCTGGTGTCCCACATCGGCTTCTCCATCCCGTTCGTGGCGGTGACCGTGCGGGCCCGGGTCCAGGGCCTGGATCGGTCCCTGGAGGACGCGGCCCAGGATCTGTTCGCCAACCCGGTGACCGCCTTCTACAAGGTCACGCTTCCGCTGATCGCGCCGGCCATCCTGGCCGGGTTCCTGCTGGCGTTCGTCCTGTCCCTCGACGACTTCGTCATCACCAACTTCGTCTCGGGACAGACCCAGACCTTCCCCATCTGGGTGTTCGGGGCGACCCGCATCGGGCTCCCACCACAGGTGAACGTGATGGGAACCCTCCTGTTCGGCGCGGGTCTGCTCGCCGCCGTCGCCAACGTCGTGGTGCAGCGCCGGCGGGCCTGAAGGAGTCGTCCGCATCGAGGGACATGAAAGGCCGGAGGCTGGGCCCGACTTCGTGAATTCCTTCACAAGCTCGCCGCGCGATCCCCGTCTAGCTGCGGAAACGCGTGTCGAGTCGCACGGAAACGACCCCCGATATACTCTGCCGGCCATGGCCGGCCCGGGCAGCGAAAACCCGTGGGCCGGCCTCGGGATCGGGTGGGCGATCATCGCAACGCTGGTCGCTGGGATGCTCGTGTGGGGTGGTCTCGGCTATCTGCTGGATCGGCTGGTCGGCACGTCCCACGTCTTCATGGCGATCGGGACCGTGGTTGGCGCCGCCGGGGGGATCTACATCGTGTACCTGAGGTTCGGCAGGGACCCACGTGCGAAGGGCTGAGCCTGAGCGAGAGCTGATCCGCCGGGTCGCCCCCTTCCTCCTCCCGGCCGTGGTCGTGGGATTCGGGGTCGGAGCGGCCGTGGGCGGCCGGAACGCCGGATGGTCCACGGCGATCGGCGTCTCGGTCGTGGCCGTCAACTTCGTGGGCGCGGGGCTCTCGTTCGCGTGGGCTGCGACCATCTCCCCGACGGCGCTCGCCGCCGTGGGCGTCCTCGGATTCTTCGTCCGGATGGCCACGATCCTGGTCCTCATGATCGCGCTGAACCAGCTCGAGTGGTTCTCGCCCACCGCGTTCGCGGCCGCCGTCGTCCCCGCGACCGCGGTGCTCTTGATGTTCGAGATGAAGGTGCTGTCCGGCCGGATGCAGCCCGACCTGTGGTCGATCGGGGAGACCTCCAGATGAGTCGGGGCCTCCTCGGCGCATTCGTGCCTCCGACGACGAAGGATTTCGTGTGGCCCTGCTGGGGCGGTGGCTTGCGGATCGGGGGCGTGTCCTTCTGCTTCAACTTCGTCACCTTCCTGGTGCTGCTGGGATTCCTTCTGTTCGTGGCCTTCTTCTTCTTCGGACTCTGGAGGCCCCAGATCGTGCCCGGGAAGCTGCAGAGCATGGCGGAGATGGGCATCCAGTTCGTCCGCGAGAACATCGCGATCCCCATGCTCGGACCGGAAAGCGACCGGTATTTGCCCCTGCTCGCGACGCTCTTCTTCGCCATCCTGTTCTGGAACATTTTCGAGGTCGTTCCGGGCATCAACTTCTCGTCGAACAGCCGGGTCGCCTTCCCGATGGTCATGGCGATCACGGCCTGGGTGATCTTCAACGCGGTCGGGATCAGGACGCACGGTTTCGTCGGGTACCTGAAGCTCGTCTTGTTCCCACCGGGAGCCCCGGCGCTGCTCTACGTCCTGCTGGTGCCGATCGAGTTCGTCACCTCGATCCTCATCCGGCCCGTGACCCTGTCCATCCGTCTCGCTGCCAACCTCCTCGCCGGCCACTTCCTGCTCGCCGTGTTCTTCCTCGGCACGATCGCGCTGCTTCAGGGTGGCTGGCTCGTCGTGTTCGCCCCCTTCTCGTTCGCGATGTCGATCGCCCTCGTCGGTTTCGAGATCTTCGTATCCATCCTTCAGGCGTTCATCTTCGCCATCCTGACCGCCTCCTACATCGGCGGCGCGTTGGCCGAAGAGCACTGACAAGGAGGCGTTCATGGTTCGAGTGCTGGCAGAGGTCACCGGGAACCTTGACTCGCTGAAGACCGTGGGGAGGGGGCTCGTCATCGGGCTCGCGGCGATCGGCCCGGGGGTCGGTCTGGGGATCCTGATCGGGAAGTCGGTGGAGGCGATGGCGCGTCAACCGGAGTACGCGGGCCAGATCCGCGCCACCATGTTCATCGGCATCGGGTTGATCGAGGCGCTCGCGCTCTTCGGCATCGCGTTCTCGTTCATCATCTGAGGGAGGCGGCGAACATGCTGATGCGAATGGGGTCTTTGCTCGCCGCAGAAGCCAACGACAAGAGGGACCTCTACCCCCACGCCTCGGAACTCATCGTGGGCGCGATCGCATTCGCCATCCTGTTCGGCTTCATGTGGAAGTGGGTCCTGCCGAGGGTCGGCGCCATCCTCGAGCAACGGAGGGAGAAGATCCAGGGTGACCTGGAGCGCGCCGAGGCCACTCGCCGGGAGGCGGAAGCCGAGCTGGCCCGGTACCGCGAGCAATTGGCCAATGCGCGCGAGGAGGCGAACCGGATCATCGAGGAGGGGCGCAAGACCGCCGAGCAGCTGCGGGCGGATCTCCAGGGGAAGGCGGAGCAGGAGGCCCGAGCCACGGTGGCCCGGGCCACCGAGGAGATCCGGGCGGAACGCGACCGCGTGCTGCGAGAGCTCTCGGCCCAGGTCGGCCAGATCGCGGTGGAGCTGGCGGAACGGGTGGTCGAGAAGGAGCTCGACAAGACGACCCAGCAGAAGCTGGTCGATGAGTTCATCAAGCAGGTGTCGGGATCGGGGAACGGGAAGGGGTAGTGGCCACCAAGGACGAGATCGTGAGGGGCTACGCCCAGGCTCTGCTCGCGGTGGCCGAGGCGGAGGAGGACCTGGGGACCGTAGAGGACGAGCTGTTCGCCTTCGCCAAGACCGTCGAGCGCGACGCGCGACTCCGTGAGGCGCTCAGCGACCCCGCGCTCCCCGCGGAGAACAAGCGGGCGGTGGTGAAGGAGCTGCTCGGCGACCGGGCGAACCCCCACACCGTGAGCATCCTGGGGTTCCTGATCGAGCAGGGCAGGGCCAAGGAGCTCGGCCGCATCCTGGAGGGCCTGGGCGAGCTGGCCGCGGAGCGGCGCAAGCACGTCGTCGCGGAGGTGCGTTCGGCGGTCCCGCTCAGCCAAGAGCGTCGCAAGAAGCTGGCCGAGGCGCTCTCCAAGGCCACGGGCAAGAACGTGGAGATCAAGGTGGTGATCGATCCCGCGGTGATCGGCGGCGTCCTTGCCCGGGTGGGCGACGAGGTGTTCGACGGGACCGTTCGGACCCGTCTCGAAGACGCACGGGAACGGCTGGGGAGCGCGTGAGGCCATGGCAGAGCTGACCTTCGACCCGCAGGCGATCGCGGAGGCCATCCGCAAGTCGGTGGAGTCCTACAAGCCGTCCGTGGAGCGCGAGGAGGTCGGCCGCGTTCGCGAGGCGGGGGCCGGCATCGCCGTGGTCCTGGGGCTTCCCCGGGCCATGGCCAACGAGCTGCTCGAGTTCCCCGGCGGCAAGCTCGGCCTGGCGTCGAACCTGGACGAGGACCGGATCGGCTGCGTGATCCTTGACGAGGAGTTCGCCGACATCGAGGAGGGCGATCCGGTCAAGCGGACCGGGCGCATCCTGTCCGCCCCGGTCGGGGACGGCCTGCTCGGCCGGGTGGTGGACCCGCTGGGACGGCCCCTCGACGGCAAGGGTCCCGTGGCCTCCGAGGCCAACCGGCCCCTGGAGGTGCAGGCTCCGTCGGTCGTCTCACGCCAGCCGGTGAAGGAGCCCCTCCAGACCGGGATCAAGTCCATCGACGCCATGACGCCGATCGGCCGAGGGCAGCGCGAGCTCATCATCGGAGACCGGCAGACCGGCAAGACCGCTATCGTCGTCGACACCATCATCAACCAGCGCGAGCTGTGGGGCACCGACCGCCAGGTGAAGTGCATCTACGTGGCCGTGGGCCAGAAGGGCTCAACGGTCCGAGAGGTGGTCGAGGCGCTCACCGAGCATGGGGCGATGGACTACACGGTGGTTGTCAACGCCCCGGCCGCCTACCCGGCCTCGTTCAAGTACATCGCGCCGTACGCGGGCTCGGCCATCGGGCAGCACTGGATGTACAAGGGGGAGCACTCCCTGGTCGTGTTCGACGACCTGTCGAAGCAGGCAGAGGCGTACCGCGAGATCTCGCTCCTGCTCCGCCGCCCGGCCGGCCGCGAGGCCTACCCGGGCGACGTCTTCTACCTGCACTCCCGGCTGCTCGAGCGATGCGCCAAGCTCTCCGACGAGCTGGGGGGTGGCTCGCTCACCGGCCTTCCCATCGTGGAGACCAAGGGCAACGACATCTCCGCTTACATCCCGACCAACGTCATCTCCATCACCGACGGGCAGATCTATCTCGAGCCCGACCTGTTCTATGCGGGGGTCCGGCCCGCGATCAACGTGGGGATCTCGGTGTCGCGGGTCGGCGGCAACGCCCAGATCAAGGGGATGAAGCAAGTGGCGGGCCGGCTCCGCCTGGACCTCGCGCAGTACCGGGAGCTCGAGGCCTTCGCCGAGTTCGGGTCCGAGCTGGACAAGGCGTCGCAGCAGCAGCTGTCTCGGGGGGCCAGGGTCGTGGAGATCCTGAAGCAGGCCCAGTACGAGCCCATGTCGGTCGAGCGCCAGGTCATCTCGGTCTATGCGGTGACGGGCGGGCACCTCGACGACGTGCCGGTCGACGACTGCAAGCGGTTCGAGACCGAGCTGCTCGACTACGTGGCCACTCGCCACCCCGAGATCGGCGAGCACATCCGGGAGAAGGGCGACCTCCCCGAGGAGATCGAGACGAAGCTGAAGGAGGCCATCCTGGCCTTCAAGGAGATCTTCGCCCCCTCCGAGGGCGGTGCGGGCAGTGCGGCGGCCCTCGGCTCTCCCACGCCGCCCGACCAGGTCAAGCCAGACGTCGGGTGGGACCGCATGTCCTCGGTCGACGAGGACGAGGAGAGCTGACGAGTGGGCGCGAAGCTCCGGCTGGTTCGGCGGCGGATCCGGTCCATACAGTCGACGAAGAAGATCACGAAGGCCATGGAGCTGATCGCTGCGTCCCGCATCCTGAAGGCGCAGCAGCGGGTGGAGGCGGCGCGGCCGTACGCGGAGCTGCTCACGCGAGCCATGGAGGACGTCGCCAGACAGACCGGCGCCCTGGTCCATCCGCTCCTGGAGGAACGGCCGCGGCCGGAGCGAGCCGGCGTGCTGGTGATGACCTCCGACCGAGGGCTGGCCGGCGCCTACAACGCGAACGTCCTGAAGCGGGCGGAGGACCTCATGGGCCGCGTGCGGGAGCGTGGGGTCGAGCCGATCATCTACGTGTCGGGGCGAAAGGGTGTCGGGTATCTGCGGTTCCGTGGCTACTCCATCGAGCAGAGCTGGACCGGCCACAGCGAGGTCCCCACGTATGAGGTGGCCGAGCGTATCGGCAGGGCGCTCATCGAGGCGTTCGGTGAACGGCGGATCGACGAGCTGTACGCGGCGTACACGGACTTCCGCTCCGCATTCACCACGCGCGCGACCGACCGGCGCTTCCTGCCCATCGCTCCGGAGGAGGTGGTGCGCCGTGAGCCCGGCCTGCCGTATCCCGAGTACATCTTCGAGCCCGAGCCGGCCGCGATCCTCGACGAGCTCCTGCCTCAGTACGTGGTCACGAAGGTCTATGCCGCGCTCCTCGAGTCGGCCGCGTCGGAGAACGCGAACAGGCGCCGGGCCATGAAGGCGGCCACGGAGAACGCGGAGGACCTGACCAAGGTGCTGACGCGTGTGGCCAACCAGGCGCGCCAGGCCGAGATCACGCAGGAGATCATGGAGGTCGTGGGGGCGGCCGAGGCGCTGGGCAAGGCGTCCGGCAGCTAGCCGGGTCGCCGCCAAACGGAGATGGGGGACATGGCCGAGGACGACGAGAGGACCAGGGGTCGGGTGGTTCGGGTGATCGGCCCGGTCGTGGACGCGGAGTTCCCGATCGATGATCTGCCGGAGGTCAACACGGCCGTCCGCATGGAGCGCACGCTCGAAGGCCAGACCGACGTCATCACGTGCGAGGTGGCGCAGCACATCGGCGACGGCGTCGTGCGGACGATCGCGCTGAAGCCCACGGACGGGCTGGTTCGGGGGACCCCCGTGGAGAACACTGGGCAGCCCATCACGGTCCCGGTAGGCCCGGGCACCCTCGGGCACGTCTACAACGTCCTCGGCGACCCGCTGGACGTGGCAGCGGACACGATCACGTACGACGAGCGGTGGCCCATCCACCGCGAGCCGCCTCCGTTCGAGGAGCTCGAGGCCCGGACCCAGATGTTCGAGACCGGCATCAAGGTCATCGATCTCCTGGAGCCGTACGTCCAGGGCGGCAAGATCGGGATGTTCGGCGGCGCCGGGGTGGGCAAGACCGTCATCATCCAGGAGATGATCTACCGCGTCGCCGAGCAGCACGGCGGCGTCTCGGTCTTCGCCGGCGTGGGCGAGCGCACGCGCGAGGGGAACGACCTGTTCCTCGAGATGACGGAGACCGGGGTCATCAACAAGACGGCGCTCGTGTTCGGCCAGATGGACGAACCCCCCGGCGTTCGCCTGCGGGTGGGACTGGCCGCGCTCACGATGGCCGAGTACTTCCGCGACGTGCAGCACCAGGACGTGCTCCTGTTCGTCGACAACATCTTCCGGTTCACCCAGGCGGGCTCGGAGGTCTCGACGCTGCTCGGCCGGATGCCCTCGGCGGTGGGCTATCAACCGACGCTGGCCGACGAGATGGGCGAGCTCCAGGAGCGCATCACCTCGACCCGCGGCCGGTCGATCACGTCGCTCCAGGCCATCTACGTGCCGGCCGACGACATCACCGACCCGGCGCCGCACACGACATTCGCCCACCTCGACGCGACGACCGTGTTGTCGCGGGCCATCGTGGAGAAGGGGATCTACCCGGCGGTC
>VAYX01000053.1 GCA_005885325.1 Actinomycetota bacterium | reverse complement strand
GTCTCGGGCATCTGGTTGAACGGGATGATCGTGCGGTCCACCGAGGCGTGGAAGGTTCCCAGGACGTTGCCGTCCCTGTCCAGGATGTAGGTGGTCTGGAGCGGCGGCGGGGTGGCCGGCAGGTCCAGCCGGGAGTACACGAACAGCAGCGTGGCCAGCAGCAGGAACAGCAGGATGAAGGGCGCGGCGGCGAAGGCCCACCAGTACCGGCGGAGGAAGCCTCGCTTCTTCGGGGGCTGCCGGGGGGTGCGCTTGGGGCTCTTGGGAGCCTGCTTAGGCGCTGTCTTGACTGTCAAGTCCGGGGCGATTCTACCCAGGGGATATGCATCTCATTCCACGTAGACGTTGCTTTTCGGTGCGAGGTTTCTGTGTGCCCGGCCGCTATCCGGCCTCGCGGGCCACGAAGGCCTCAGTCAGGTGGTTCCAGGCACAGTCGCGGCACACCTCGACCACGTAGCACCAAGCGTTGCGATGCCGGGTGGCCAGGGTGAGGCCCTGATCGAGGGTCCACACCCGGCCGTTGTTGGCCCGGAGGCCGTCGGCGTAGACGTAGGCCAGCAGGACGAGCTTGGATCTGCCGCACACCGGGCAGTCCCGGCGGGTCTGCTCCCCCACGTGCTTGGCGGCCCGCATGAGCTCGGGGTGGGCGTCGCAGATGTCCGCCCTGGACCGCATGCCGACCCGGACCTCCCGGAGGAGGGCCCGCTTGGCCAGCGTGTAGTCCACGACCCCCAGGAGGGCCCGCCGGCCCCTGGCCACCTGCCGTGGGTTCTGCATGGTGCGGGCATTGTACGCCCGACCCCTGACGTCAGGGATTCGAGGATGGCCCGCCGGGGGATCGGCGAGATCCGCCGGCCGGGTCAGCCGCCCGGGTCGACGATGGCGCGGGCTTGCGCCTCGACGTTCCGCTCACCTCCGAGGGTCGACAGGTATCCGACGGGTACCCGGACTTGCACCGTCGCTTCCAACGTCCCTGCCTCGCACCGGCACTCCACGAGCTCGCCGCCGTTCAGCGAGGCGTATTCGGCGGCGGCGTCGGAGGGTTCCCGGCCGCTCGGCAGCGCGAGCTCCTGGGCAGCCGCCAGCGCCGCCGCGTCTGCCGCCGATTGAGCCCTCGACACGGCGACGAGCGCCTTGGCCAGATCGGCCGCCCCCAGCCCCAGGACCAGGATCATGGCCACGAGAGCCGCGACGACAATCGAGACCGACCCTTGCTCGCGGTTCACGAGAACTCCTGGCGCATCGCGGTGGAGGCCTCCAGACGGACCTCCGAAGGAAAGAACACACCGGCCAACGGAACCGCGATGCTTGCACCGTAGTCGACGGTCACCACGACCGGCTGGCCCACACCTCCGGCTCGGACCACGGTCACTTCGACCCGTGCCGGATCGAGGCCGGGCGCGGCATCGAGCGCCGCCACGCGAACGGCACCGTCATCCGGATCGACCGCAGCCTGTCGCGAGCCCGCTCGGGACGCTTGCACGAGGAGCAGCTGATCACGGGCGAGCAGTCCGACCTGGACGAGCGCAAGGCAGAGCAGGAGCAGGATCGGGAGAACGAGGGCGAACTCAACAACCGCGGAGCCACGTTCGCGCCCTCGTTCGGAGGCGCTATTGTGCACTCCCCGCCACCTGGTCGATGATGTTGTCGAAGAACGCTGGCAGCTTGCCGGAGGAGCGAGCCCAGACGATCAGCACAACGGCGATCGCCGCGGCGGCCAGGATGACCAAGGCGTACTCAGCCGTCGTCTGGCCGATCTCCCGCGCGACTCTTGTTCGGATGCGCGTGTAGAGCGCGAGCAACATGGTTTGTCACCTCCCCTCAGCGGATCGACTGCAAGGCGCTGACCAGAACGGGCACCACCGTGAGGAGGAGGAAAGCTGGAAGCACCAGGAACACCAGCGGGAACAGCATCTTCACCGGCGCCTTCCGGGCCCGCTCGGTGGCGGCCGATCGCCGGACATCGCGAACCTCGGTCGCCAACTCCGAGAGCGCATCGGAGAGGGATGATCCCAGGGACTCGGCGCGCGTCATCGTGGCGACCGCTCTCCGAAGATCCGGGAGTGCCAGTCGCTCGGCAGTGGCCCGAAGCTCGTCGCGCCACCGGGCGCCGAGGTCCACGGAATGGATCACAACGGAGAGCTCCTCTGAGAGGGGACCCTCGGTCGACTCGATCGCACGGCGCAGAGCGAGCTGACCCGAGAGCCCGGCCGAGGAAGCTGCCGCGAGCAGATCGAGCAGCAGCGGCATCTCCCGGTCGGCTCGCTCGAGCCGGCGGCGAGCGAGCCGACCGAGCAGGACGTCTGGAAGCAGGAAACCGCACCCCGTGAGCACGGGAGCGAGCAACGGGGCGGGCCAGGGCGCGGAGAACGCCGCAGCGGCCAGCAGGCCGGCGGAAAGGACCTTCGTCCCCGCCATCTCATCCTCCGTGACGTTCACGCGGGCACGGGCGATGCGGCGGACAGTCGCCGCCTTTCCCGGGAGCCGACGGACCAGCCGAGCGGCGCCGAGACGTCCGACCGCCCGCCGAACCGTCGCGCCCGAACCGGTCGGGGACGGAGCTCCCAGGCGGAAGAGGAGCGCTTCATCAACAGCCGTTGTGACGGCCGCCCCGGCCAGGAGCGCGGCCGCCCCGGCCACCACGGGACCCAGGTACGCCTCCATCACGCCTCGACTCGAAGCAGCCGGCGGATCCACAGGAACGCCGCGGCCTGCATGAGAAGGCCGGCGACGATGGCCGTCGCCCCGACCGACGAGTGGTAGGCCGCGGCGATATCCCGACGCGACGTGACCGAGAGGAACAGGAAGAAGCCGATCGGGAGGAAGCCCAGGATCGCGCCCGACAGTCGGGCCTGCGCCGTGAGAGATCGGATCTCGCGCGCGGCGGCATGTCGATCGCGGAGGGTGCGAGCAAGCCGGTCGAGCACCACCGGCAGCTCGCCACCCGTCCGGCGTTGCAAGCGAAGCACTCCCGCGATGAGCCTGGCTTCCTGCCCACGCACCTCGTTCACCCATCGATCCAACGATCGAGGGAACGGAATGCCGAGCGACACGCGGTCGCCGAGCTCGCGGAGGGTGGGCCCGAGCGGATCCCCGACGTCATCCGCGGCGAGCGAGATGGCCTGGAGCAACGACAGGCCGGTCCGCAGACCCGCGGCGGTCACCGACACGGCCTCGGCGAGCTGCTCCTGCATCTGCGAGACCCGAAGCGCCTTCTCACGGCGAGCCCGTGCGATCGGGATCAAGACGGCCGCGATCCCGCCCATCGCGGCACCGGGGACGCCGGCAACCGAGGCACCGACGGCGATGCCTCCGACCGCGCCGATCGATCGAAGGATCGGCGCACGAAGCCGACACCGCGCGCCACCTGAGCCCCGTTCCCGTCTTTGGACGCCGGCACGGGCTCGGACGCGCTCTCGCTCCACCAGATCGGCGGCCGCTGCAGCGAACAGACCCGGCAGCGAGGCGAGGGCCATGGCGGCGACCTCGGGCCTCATACGCCCTCACTGGTCTCGACCCCCAACCTGCCCTCATCAGGACCCAGAGCGAACACATCAGCCGAGACCTCCTCCCCGACGTCCGCGAGCTCGAGCGCCAGATCGGGGACGATGCCGGTCGACTCGAAGAGGCCATGGGTTCCCAGCCGTGGCCGGAACCGGAACAACGGCGAGAGGACCGGTTCCCCGTCGTGGATCCCATCGACCGTCGCCACTTCGAGAACGACTCGCCGTCCGCTGGGTAATCGGGCCATGTGCGCGATGACGTCGATGGCCGATGCCACCTGCGCGCGCACATGACCGACCGGCAGCCCGACGTCCGACATCATCGCCATCGTCTCCAGTCGCCAGAGCAGATGGCGAGGAGAGTTCGCGTGGGCGGTCGAAAGTGATCCATCGTGACCGGTGTTCATGGCCTGGAGCATGTCGAGGGCCTCGCCCCCTCGAACCTCGCCCACGATGATCCGGTCCGGCCGCATCCGAAGCGCGTTCCTCACCAGGTCGCGGACGGTCACCTCTCCCTTGCCTTCCACGTTGGCCGGACGCGCTTCCAACGAAACGACATGTGGTTTGCCCAAGCGGAGCTCGGCGGCATCCTCGATGGTCACCAATCGTTCCTCGTCCGGAACGAACGTCGACAGGACACCGAGCAGGGTCGTCTTGCCGGAGCTCGTGCCGCCCGAAACCACGACGTTGGCTCTGCCCCGCACGCACGCCGCCAGGAACTCCAGCATGCGTCGTCCAAGCGTCTTTCCCGCGAGCAAATCATCCGGCGTGAAGGGGACCGGAGAGAACTTACGGATGTTCAAGGTAGGACCGCAGAGCGAAAGGGGCGGAATGATCGCGTGCACCCGACTGCCGTCCGACAGTCGCGCATCCACCCAAGGTGATGACTCATCGACCCGAAGGCCGAGCGGGGCCACGATCCTCTCGATCACGTGCAGGACGGCCTCCTCCCCCTCAAACAGACCGTCCGTCACCTTCTCGAGCCGCCCCTTCCGCTCCACGTAGACGTCGTCAGGCCCGTTCACCATGACCTCGGTGACGTCGGGGTCCTTGAGCAGGAACTCGATGGGCCCCAGCCCGACGACCGCATCCGAAACCTCGTTGATGACATTCGTCAGCACACCCCGTGGCAGGATGTGACGCTCCTCGCGGAGGATGGCGAGTGCTTCCTCGCGGACCCGCAGACGCCGCTCGGTTCGCGAGACCTCCTCCAGCGCTCGAGCGTCGACCCGGCGAAGCAGCCGCTCATGCAGGCCGCGCCGAACCTCCACGAGCGCATCCGCCCGCATCAGGATCCTTCTTCCAGCTGCTCGAGCAGCTTCGCGGCCAACCGATCAACCGAGCGGCCGGCCCGACTTCGCTTCGGCAGCAGGCGACCTTGGTCCTGGGCGGCGGGCACCCTTCGGTCCACGGGGATCACGGCGACCGGCGGGCGCCCGAAGACCCGCTCCACGTCGCGCGGCGAGATCTGCCGCCTGGTTGCGCGGTTGACGACGAACGAACAGCGATCGTCCATACCCGCGGCCTCGACGGCCCGCCTGGCGGCACGGAACGAAAGCACGTCGAGCGCGAGCACCATGACCACCACGTCCGCGAGACCCAGCCCCAGCCTCACCGTGTCGTCCATCCCGCGAGGGACGTGCAACACCACGAGGTCAGCGGCCGACCGGACCGCCTCGAGGACCGGACCGACGTCTTTGGCCGTGAGCCGTTCGCTCTGCTGGACGTCGTTGGGGCCGAACAGCACCCGGAAGCCGTCGGGGTGCTGCCACAGGAGTTCGTCGAGGTGCCGCGCCGCGAGCTCGTCGCCCATGGGCACAGCGTCGGCGATGGTCCTGGGCGATCCATCCATCGGAGCCCCCACCGCTGGTCCGATGTCGGCGACGGCGAGATCGAGGTCTACGAGGACGCAGCGACGCTCTCGCCTTGCGAAGCTCGCCGCGAGGTGGGTGGCAAGGAACGTCGCCCCCGCGCCTCCGCGTGGCCCGTACACGGCGACGACCCGCCCCAGCGTCTCCCGTTCACGGGCGCCGGGGGCGAAGACGCGAGCGGCCGCCCGTGCCAGCTCGCCGCGATCGGCCGGCCACAGGAAGAACCCCTTCGCTCCGGCCTTTAAGGCCCTTCGGAGGGTCTGCACCGACTCGGAGGTGTCCACGGCAAGCAGCGCGCTTCCGTTCAGCTGTGCCGAGGTGGCCAGTCGGGGCGATGCCACGACGGCGTCCGGTTCGAGCTGACGAACGGCTTCGGACAGTTGGTGCTCATCGGAGGCGGTCGCGACCACGCGGGCCCGACCCGTTCGGTCGAGGAAGTGCAACACCTCCTCGGCTACGTCGTGCTCCTCGAGCGCGAGGACAACCCGCGCAACCTCTTCCATGCACGCTCCATCGCGTCGGAGGGGAGACCACACCATCGCGGGGAAGCGAGGGAGAGCCTTGCGGGGGATGCTCGGCGGAACCGCCCGGCACGCGAACACTAGACGCCGCGTTCAGCGCCAGCAATCACCAACCCGGTGGATTCCCGGATCTTGTCGGGGGACGCGCGGGTGATGTTGGTCACACTTTCATTCGCGTCAGGAGGTTCTCCGATGTCACGCGATCGACGCCGAGGTGAGCGGCAACTTCCGCCCCCTCACGCCAGCCCGTCACCGCTCACCCGACCTCGAAATGAACACCCCGTACCCGTTGCCAAGGCGCGTGGTCATGGACGACGTGACCCGCGCCCGATCGAGGTCGGAGCATAGTCAGCTCCGAGGAAGGGCGTCCTCCTTCTCCCGGAGGAACGGGAACGACGGGTCGATGGTCTCCATGGTGACGTGCGCCACACTTGCCCGGGACCGTCGCCGTCTGATCGCGAGCACGACCCCGAGCGCCAGCGCGAGCACCGCCGCGATGGCCACGATCAGCATCCAGGCCGGGATCGCGGAGTCATCCGGCTTCTGCCGGGTCGCGGCGAGTCGGTCCGTCAGGCTCCTCACCTGCTCCTGCAAGGAACGCTGATCGGCGGCCGCCTCCCTCGCCGCCGTTTCCATCACCGCGATCCGCGTCTCGTTACGCCGCAGGTGGAACCGCGCCGCTCGCAGCTTGCCCTTCAGTGAGTCTCGCGTGTCGAGGAGCTTGGCCTCGAGCGCTGTGCGGACGATCGTGATGCGTCCGAACCCAAGCCAGCCGATCGTGCTCGAGCGGCAGGGGTCGTTGCAGTAGCTGACGGCGTAGTTGGCCGACGCGATGTCGGGGACGGTGAATGTGACCGACCCGGTGGCGTAGCGGTACCCGTCCTCCCCGTCCGTGACCGGGCCGAACCGAACGACCCCCAGGCGCATGGCGCCCTTGGGGATCGTGGGTGGGTCGATCATGCCGTAGCGGGTGCCGACGAGCAGGTAGGCGTAGTAGGGGCCATCCTCGATCCTTCCGGTGTCCTTCAACCGGTTGACGGCGAAGGCGCCGCGGAGCACCGCGGTCTGCCCGGGCAGGTAGTGGTCACGCTGCGGTTCCAGCGAGTCCCAGCCTCCGGCGAAGGCCGAGGGCGCGAGCACACCCATCAATCCTCCGGCCATCACGAAGACGAGAAGCGTCCCGAACCGTCGCATGGCTGTCCCTCCCGGTCGTCCGTCATCACAGACGACGGGATGGAGGGGACCGGGGTTCAGTGGCCGGGCTTGCCGTGCCCGTTGCCGTTGCCCTGGTTCGACGGGGATCCCGTCGGGCTCGGCGAGGGAGGCGGCGGGGGTGCCGGAGCGTAGAACCCGATCGAGCCCGAGGCGAAGTCCTGGACGGGCATGCCCTCGGTGGCCATCAGCATGTAGTCGTGCCAGATGGGTGCGGCGAGCACTCCCCCGAACCCCGTCCCGTAGCCCGGGACGTACGGCATGGGGATCTCGGCCCTGGCGTAGCCCACCCACACCCCGGTGGCGAGCTGTGGCACGTAGCCCAGGAACCAGGCGTCCTGGTAGTCCTGGCCGGTCCCGGTCTTGCCGGCCTGGGGCCGCCCGATGTTGGCCGCGGTGCCCGTGCCGAAGCTCACCACGCCCTCAAGCATGGCCGTCTCCTCCTGGGCCACCCAGGCCGGGATGGCTCGGCTGCACTCCGGCTTCTGCCGGTAGACGCTCTTTCCGGTGCTGGAGACGACGCGGGCGATGGCGTAGGGCTGGCAGTGCACGCCCTCGTTGGCCAGGGTGGCGAAGCCCGAGGTCATGTCGAGCGGCGACACCGGCGAGGTGCCGAGCGTCAGCGGGCACACCGGCGTGAGGTCGGTGGTGATCCCCATCTTGTGCGCCACCTCTGCCACCCGTTCCGGACCCACCTGGTCGATCACCTGGGCGAACACGACGTTCACCGAGTCCGCGGTGGCCATCCACAGCGGGTAGCTGCCGCCTCCCACGGGCTCGGCGTTGTGCACGGTCCAGGTCTCCCCTCCACCGCAGTTGGGGATGGTCCTCGGCGAGTACCCGCTGTACACGGCGTTCGGCGAGATCCCGGCCTCGAGCGCCGCGGCAAGGGTGAAGACCTTGAAGGCGCTCCCCGCGGTCCGGCCGCCGCCGGGGTCGACGGCCAGGTTGTACTGGTTCGGCCCGTACGGGGCGTTCCCCACGGCCATGGCCCTGATCGCGCCGGTCTGGGGGACGATGCTGACCAGGGCGGATTGGGGAAGCCCGGCGCCGGTCATGCGGTCGGCCAGCACCTGCTGGGCCTGGCGTTCGGACTTGGGATCGAGCGTCGTGTAGATCCGGAGGCCCCCCTGGTACAGGGCTTTGATCCGGGCCTTCACGGTGGGACCGAATGCGGGATTGGATAGGAAGCTGTCCACCACGTACTGGGTCCAGTACGAGTTCGGCGCGGCCTGGGCCATGTTCCGGTCGGCAGCCGAGAGGACGACCGGGGCCTTCGACGCCAGGGCGTAACGGTCGCTCGAGATCCAGCCGAGCTGGAGCATCCGAGCCAGGACGTCGTTCCGCCGGTGCAGCGCGTGCTTGGGCCTGGTCACGGGGTCGTAGTACGACGGTGAGCGGATCATCCCGGCGAGCAGGGCAGCCTGGGCCACCGTGAGCTCGGATGGCCGCTTGGCGAAGTAGTACTCGGCTGCCGCGGCCATCCCGTACGCGCCGTGGCCGAGGTACACCTCGCTCAGGTACATCCCCAGGATGTGCTCTTTGGAGTAGGTGTTCTCCAGGCGGACGGCGTCGGCGGCCTCCCGGATCTTGCGAGCGAACGTGGGGGCATCGCCGGTCACGGTGTCCTTGACCAGCTGCTGGGAGATGGTCGAGCCGCCTTCCACGATCCCCCCGGCGAGGATGTTGGTGACCGCGGCCCGGACTATGGCCGGGAAGTCCAGGGGTCCGTGCTTGAAGAAGCCGTCGTCCTCGATGGCCAGCACGGCCTGGACCGTGCTCTCCCGGTACCGGCTGATGGGCACGACCACCCGGTTCTCACCGAAGTACACGTGCTGAAGGACCGAGCCGTCCCTGGCGAGGATGGTCGAGCGTTGAGGGAGGGGCGGGAGATTCAGGGGATCGCCCACCTTGGCCAGGTAGTGGCGGTTGACCACGCCGAGCGAGGCATCCAGGGCCATCGCCAGCGGCAGGAAGGCCAGGGCGAACACGAAGATCCCGACGATCAGGACGAGCCCGAACCGGCTTTCCCTGTCCAGCGTGTCGAACTTCCCCATGGCTCGCTCGGCAAGCGCGTCCGCACGGGACCGTCGGAGCGGCGCGTTCAGGCGCGCGCGCCATCCCTCAGGCAGGTGCGGGAGGGGCCGCCCGGCCGCAGGATGCAGCAGCCGGTCCAGGAACAGTCCCCGGTGGGACCGGTGGCGGGGTATCGGTTGGGCCATGGGGTGGTTCTGTCTTACCCATCATGCGCGCTTTGCGATGCAAAGGTTCGACCGGATATTTGGCGTGATGGGTCCGTCGCGGTTTCTCAACATGCGGCAGGGGCGGCCGCTTCGCGGCCGCCCCTGCAGACGTGATGGATGCGGTGTAGTCCTATCCTCCGACAGCGGTGAGTGCGTTCACCTGCCCGTGGCCGTTGAACGAGTTGTACCCCGGCCCTCCCGCGCACACCTGTGGCGCATCGTTGTTGACCGACGGGAAGAACGCGTACTGCGCCGTATCCGGGCAGGCAAGGGGATCGGCCGTGTTCTGCAGCATCGCGGTCACCCCGTTCGCCGACATCCCCGGGTACCGGCTCATGATCAGGGCCGCGACGCCGACCGCGTGCGGGGCGGCCATGGACGTCCCCTGCTGATAGCAGTACAGCGTCCCGTTCTCGAAGACCTGACGCGTCGCAGCGCAGGTTTGGGGCAGCAACTGCGGCCACGTCGACAGGACCCGTCCGTTCGGCACGTCCGCCGATTGGTCGAACAGGATCGTGTCCCCACCCGGAGCGATCACATCGGTCACGCCGATGCCGTAGCTCGAGTAGAAGGACTTCTGCACCCGGTTGCCGCTCGCCGTCACGCTCACGACCCCCGGGATCTCGGCCGGGATGTCGATGCAGGCGTTCGTCACCGCTCTGTCGAGGATCGGAGTCGTGTCGTCCGGGCTCTGTTGGTCCAGCGTCGGGTGGGCCAGGTCGTCGGCGAAGTTCCCCTCCGCCGCGATGACCAGGACGCCGTTCTGCTGGGCGAACTTGATGGCCCGCTGCTCGGCCATCCAGATGGCCCGCTGCTCGGGGTCGTTCTTGCAGTTCAGGTACCACGGGTCGGCGAAGTAGCTGTTGTTCGTGACATCGATCCCGTGAGTCCCAGCCCACATGAACGAGCAGATGACCGCCTCGGGGAAGAAGAACCCGGCCGAGTTGCCGGCCTTGATCGCGGCGATACTCGCGCCGGGGGCGACCCCCACGATCCCGACGCCGTTCGCGGCCGCGGCGATGATGCCGGCCGTGTGCGTCCCGTGACCGTTGTCGTCCTGCGCAGAGGTGCCCTGGACGGCCAAGCCGCTCACGCAGTTGGCGCTGTTGGCCACGTCGATGTTCGCTTGGAGATCGGGGTTCGTGAAGTCGATCCCGGTGTCGATGTCACCAACCAGCACGCCGGTGCCCGTGTTGATTGCATGAGCCTCGGGCACCTGGATCTGGGTCATGTCCCACTGCCGGTTCGAAAGGCTGTCACCCCATACCGTGGTCACCGCCGGCACGTCGGCCGTGCCCCCGGACCCCTGCTGTGCCAGGTCCGGCGCTTGGATGCCGAAGTTGTTGGTGGCCGAGACGCCCTGGACCTTCAGGTCCTTCTTCATCGTCGTGGCGAACCCGTCATTCGAGGACCGGGCGATGGTCACGCCGATCTGCGGGTAGCTCGCTACCAACGTTCCGCCGGCAGACTGGATCCTCGCGGCGGCGTCGCCGGCTACCGCCAGCTGCCTGTACAGGACGATGTACGTCCTGGTGGTTCCGGCGCCGGCCGTCGGAGCGAGCGCGACCACACCGAGCGCCGTCGCCAGCGCCAGCGCCATGGCGGCGCCCAAGTACCTCCGTCTCATGGATCCTCCTCCCTGTTGGCCCGCCGGGGTGCGGACCCTGCCTCGCGCTCGAACCTACCCGAGGGCCGCAAGAAGGCGCAAACGCGGAGAGTGCACACAGGTGCCTTCCCCCGAGCTTCCGAGGATTTGTCAGACCCCCGTTCTACGCTTCGGAGCATGGGACGGGTCATCGAGCTCGATGCCTGGCGCCGCAGGCGCCCCCGGACGCACGCGGACGCCCCGCTCGACCTGGTACGCGACGGCCGGGGCAGGCGCCCATCCCTTCTGGCCCGCCTGGAACGGGCCATCGGCCGCCTCGACCCCCTGGTCAACGGGGGCACCGGCCGGATCGGGCCTCGGGTGGAGACCGAGCTCCTGGCCATCACCGGCGCCGTGACCGCGGGCCGGGTCGAGGACGCTGCCACCCGGGCCGAGCGCCTGGCCGAGCGCCTGGAGCACCCCTCCTCCCGGGCCGCCCGCTAGACAGGCACGAGCAAGCCGTCCGGCGGCCAGGAGGATCCCCCGCACGGCGAGACCCGGAACCCAGCCCCCCCAGCCACGGTCGATAAGCTTGATTGGCCGGCCGGACCGAGAGGGCATACGTGCAGGACCCGGACCCTCGCACACTCGCGCGCGCCCGTGAGGGCGACCTCGGCGCGTTCGAAGAGCTCGTGCGCCAGTACCAGGCCGATGTATGGCGCTTCGCCTTCCACTTCACCAGGGACCGGTCCCTGGCCGAGGACGTGACCCAGGAGGCCTTCCTTCGGGCGTTCCGGTTCCTTCGGAGCTTCCGGGGGGACTCGAAGTTCACCAGCTGGCTGTTCCGGATCGCCCGCAACTGCGCCATGGACGCGCTCCGGTCCCGCAAGAGCACCATGGCCAAGGAGCCTCCCCCGCCGGTAGGCCCGCCCGACCCCGAGGCCCGGCTGGAGCTCGCCGCGGCGCTCTCCGCGGTGACCGACGAGCATCGCCAGCCGTTCTTGCTGATCGAGGTGTTCGGCCTGTCGTATCAGGAAGCCGCCGACGTCTTGAACCTTCGGGTCGGCACGGTGAAGAGCCGGATGCACCGGGCCCGGCAGGCCATGATGAGCGCGCTGGCCGTGGAGGAGGACGCCGGTGGACTGTGACCGGGCCCGCCGGGCCATCTCCGAACGGATGGACGGCGAGCGGCTGTCGCCTCGACTGACCACCGCGGTGGAACGCCACGTGGCCGGCTGCACCGCGTGCGCCGCGTTCGAGGCCGGCGCGTGGAAGCTCCGGGAGGCCGCCCGGTTCGAGGTGGCCCCCGCGGTCCCCGACCTCGTCGATTCGATCATGGCCTCGGTCGAGCGGGAGACGCAGGAGCGGAGGCCGGTGCGCCTCCGGCTCCTGCCCGGAGGCCGCACCCGGCGGCCCCTCCTCCCCGGCAGGATCCGACTGGCCCCGGTGGCCGCGGCCCTCGCGGTCGGCCTGGTGGCCGGGAGCGTGGCCGTCGGGGGACCGTGGCAGCGGCCCGAGGGCCTGAGCGTGGACGCCGCGGAGGTCACGCGCGGCGTGGCCGCCGCGGCGACCACCCTCTCCGCGTATCAGGCCCGGTTCGCCGTCACCGAATATCACTTCGCCCCCGACGTGCCGGTCCGCGAGTTCTCCATGAACGTCTGGTTCCAGGCGCCCGAGCGGTTCCGCCTCGATGTCGTGGACCACACGCAGTACCCGAACAGGGACGTGACTCCCACCGACCTCGAGCTGATCGTGAACGGCTCGAGTTGGTACTCCGTCGGCCCGTCGGCATGTCCCATCGACGTGTGCCCGCCGAGCGAGACCGTCGTGGAGAACCGCGTGCCGTTCTCCTCGACCACGCCCGCCCCGACCGACCTCATCCTTCCGGTCACCAGCCTCGCCGACGCCAACCAGCTCCAGGTGGTGGGCCGGGGCAGCGTGCTCGGTCGTCCGGCCATCGAGGTGCGTCTGCCGTTCGACCGCGCCGAGCCCCTGTTCCCCTTCCTGTCGCTCGGCGGCTCGTGGCGGCCGTTCTTCGGCGCCGACCAGGTGGACCTGTGGCTCGACGCCAAGAGCTGGTTCCCCCTCAGCTACGCGGTGTATCCGGCCCCAGGCCGCGAACGCGACGAATGGGCATCTTCCAGATGGCGGCGCTGTCGGTGGACCGCGAACCGCCGGCCGCCGGCACCTTCCGAATCCCTCACATCACGGGCGCGCGGGACCAGGGAGCGAAGCCGGTCTCGATCTCGCAGGCCTCGAAGGAGACCGGCTTCCAGCCGGTCGAGCCGAAGGACGTTGACGGCCTGGGCCTGTATCAGGTGGTGCTGCCCCCTACTCTGACCTCGAAGGGCGAGCCCCAGCAGACGCTCATCACCTACTCCAAGGGCCTGGCCTGGCTGAAGCTCGGCGAGACCAGGGCCTGGGCGTCGGACACGCTGTACGGGCCGGTCGGGCTCCAGGCTCAGGAGGTCACCCTGGCGACCGGAAGCGTCGCGTACTACGAGCCGGCCACCGCGGACCACGGACGGCGTCTGTCCATCCATGCCGCCGGCACGGACCTGTACGTCGAGACCAACCTGTCGCGCGACAAGCTCCTGCACGTGGCGGGCTCGCTGCCGGTGACCGGGATCCCCATCCCGGCCGCGTGGGCGGTTCGCAGCTCGCCGGAGGGCGTGACCGAGCGCGTGACCGTGGCGCAGGCGGCCGCCGAGATGCCGTTCACGATCGTCCTTCCGGCCTCTGAAACGCTTCCGCCCGGGTACGCGGTCGCCAGCGCCGAGCTCGTTCGCCTGCACAAGGACACGGCGCTGAACGTGTACTTCCAGCAGCAGGACAGCGTGCTTGGGACCGGACCGATCCGCCTGCACGAGGAAGTGGGGAAGAAGCTTCCACCCGCATCGTCGGCTGCACAGTCGGAGGTCCAGGTCCGCGGTGTGATCGGAAGGTGGACGCCCGACCGCAACCAGCTCGAGTGGGTGGACCAGGGCGTGTACTTCTCGCTCGATGCCGCAGGCATGTCGCTCGCTACCCTGTTGGCCGTGTCGGCCTCGCTGGAGCCGTACGCGCCATGAGGTTCAGACGGGCAGCCTCCGCCTCCACCGCCGGCCTGGCCGGGTTCGTCGCCGGGGCCGTGCTGACCCTCTCGCTCCAGGGCACGGGGCTCCCCCGCCATGGGCGCCCGGGCCAGGTGCCGGTCCCGGTCCCGGCGACCACGCCGGAGGCCCCTGGGACCTTCCTGGCCTGGACCCCCGGTGGGTTGCCCGCCGGGTTCCGCCAGCGCGTTGCCGAGCTCCCAGGGATGCAGCGAGCGGTCGTGGTGGCCAGCGACAACACCTGGATGACCCGATCCACCACGCCACAAGGAGAGGTCGTCGACGATCCGCAGGACGGCTATCGCATCCCGCTCGAGGTGGCGGCGGTGAATCCTCGCGAGTACGCCGCGTTCCTGCCGCCGGCCGACCGCGGCGTGATCGTGGCGCTCGCCGACGGGCAGGGGATCCTGGGCGAGAGCAGCGCCCGCCTACGGCACCTCGGGCCCGGCGCCGTCCTGCAGTTCGGTTCCGTCCGCGTGAAGGTCGCCGCCGTCCTCCCCGATGAGCTGCTCGGAGCGAACGAGCTGATGCTCTCACGACCCCTCGGGCGAGAGATCGGGGTAACCCACGATCGCTATGCGCTGCTCCAACCCTCCGGCCACGCCACCGACGTGTCGCTGACGAAACAGATCAAGACCATCCTTCCGAGCGGGGTCCCCGTTCGGGTCCGCGCCCCCGGCGAGACGCCGTACTTCCGCCAGGGCGACGCTGTCCTCCCACCCGTCCAGATCAAGCTGCTGTTCGGTGAGTTCGCGGCGAAGCCGGACCCGAGCCGGCCCGGCTACCTCCTGATCGACCCGACATGGGAACGAAGCCACATCGCCACCGAATGGGTCCCGATCCTCGGGCGGATCACCTGCAACGTGGCGCTGTTCCCGCAGGTTCGGGGGGTCATGCGCGAGTTGATCGCCGACGGCCTGGCGAACACCATCCACAGCTACTCGGGCTGCTACGCGCGACGGTACTCCAACCGCGATCCCTCGCAGGCCATCTCCCACCACACCTGGGGCATCGCGCTCGACCTCAACGTCCCGGAGAACCCGTACGGGGCGACGCCCCACGAGGACCCGCGGTTGGTCGCGGCCTTCGAGAAGTGGGGGTTCATCTGGGGCGGGACGTTCCTCACGCCCGACGGGATGCACTTCGAATACCGCCGGCCACCCGCTGAGGGCTGAGCGCCGAAACGGCCCCGGACAGCGCGAAGGGAGCAGGTAGCATGCGCTGTCCGCACTTGCTCGGGAATCGGCGACGACTGCCGCCGAACCCGGAGCATGCCTCCCGCGGCAAGACGCGCGTGGGTTTCTGCTCCCCTCACGGTCACCCGAAGGTGACCACCCGATTCTAGTGCGGGCCGCTTCCGCCCGCGAACCGGCAGGAGAAGGGGGTCAGTCGCGACGGCGCCGGCCGGCCAGCCGGGACCGGAGCACCACCCAGCCGAACACCAGGGCCACGGCGAGGGCGGCAACGGCCCCCGCGGCCACCTGGTTCCGCGGGCGGGTGGCCACGGACGCGATCTTCGAGCGCAGGCGGACGGGCCGGCGAAACTCGCGGATGTCCCACCCCCTGCCCTCGGCTTCCCTCCGAAGGTCGCGGTCCGGGTTCACCGCCACCGGATGCCCCACGGCCTCGAGCATCGGCAGATCCGACGAGGAGTCGGAGTACGCGTACGACCCCTCGAGGTCGATCCCCACCCGCGCGGCGAGGTCCTGGATGGCCAGGGCCTTGGCCTCACCGGCACAGTAGAACTCGAGCTCGCCGGTGTACCGGCCCTCCACGATCCTCGCCCGGGTGGCGATGACCCCGTTGGCGCCGAAATGGCGGGCCAGGGGCCGGACGACCTCTTCGGGGGAGGAGGACACGATGTAGACGCGGCGCCGTTCCT
>VAYX01000198.1:4619-6152 GCA_005885325.1 Actinomycetota bacterium | reverse complement strand
GCGACGAACGTGACCGCGCCCAGGCCGCCCATCCACGCGGCGCGCTTGATGGCCCGGCGCCGGCGGATCCGGCGAAGCGCCGTCTCCCTGGCGCGGCGGACCTCGTCCTTGCGCTCGGACCTGACCGTGCGGGTGCGCTCTGCCGTGCCGATGGTCGCCGCCCGAGCGGGTTCATGGCCCGCTGCCGGGCGGTGCCGCTGCTTGCGCTTCTTCTTCGCCATCAGATCGGGGTCGCCGGCTCGGGGGCGTCACCGAGATAGGACCGCCCCCCGTACGGAGGGATGCCGTACCGCGCGGTGAACCCGAACGCCGCGGCGAGCGAGACGCTCGAGCACGTCTCGACGTGGTGCCAGGCCACCAGGGCCATCGCCGAACCATTCGGCAGCGTTCCCGCAGCCCCCTGGTCCGGATAGTCGTAGGGGGCCACGATGACCTTCAGCCCGTGGGACGAATCCCGGTAGAAGTCCTCGATCTTGGCCAGCTCGGCCCCCGAGACATCGGGCGCATACCAGACGACGGCCGCGCCGTGTTCGAGCGAGTGGATCACCTGGTCGATCGGGGGCGGGCTCGAGTACACCCCCCGGCTCCACGGGGTGGGGTTGTGCGGGCCAGACGCGGGCGGCACGGAGGGGTAACTCGACACGGGCGGCATCGTCGGCGGGCCGCCCGGAACCCCGATATGGGCCCGGTCCAAGGCTTCAGGCTGGTACGGGCCGACGTCCTTCACGTCGGTGCACCCCGCCGCCTGCGCGGCCTGAGGCGCTGCGGCCAGCAGCTCCTGGGGATCCTGGACCTTCGGCCGGGGGCGGAACGCGTAGTACGCGGCGCCCGCGGCCACCAGGACGACGACGAGCCCCATCGCGATCCACCGGGTTCGGCGGGAGCGGGCCATCCGTCGCTGGATCTCCAGACGCTCCCGCCTGGCCTCCTCCTTCCGCTGGGCCTTGGTCGGCCGCTCGCTGGCTGGGCCTGCCGTGGTACGTCCGGTCCGTCGTCCTGCCACGCGCCTCCTTCGCTCGATCCCCATGCCCGAGTCCGGGACCCCTCAGGATATCGAGAGGCCGGCCCGGCGCCGTTGCGCATGGGTCCCCGACCTCTCTATGCTTCGGCCGTTCTTCCCCGAGTGGACGCCTCGGAGCAGGCCGGGGCCAGTGCGAAGGGAGGCGCACATGGCAACGACGATCGCCCCGACGCCGGGGCTGGATCGGTACTTCAAGATCTCGGAACGCGGATCGACCGTACGCACCGAGATCATCGCGGGGCTCGCGACCTGGCTGACGATGGCCTACATCCTGTTCGTCAACCCGGCCATCCTCGGCAGCATCCCGGATCACGCCGGAACGACGCTCCCCTTCGACCAGGTCCTCACCGTGACGGCGCTCGTGGCCGGAGTCATGACCATCCTGATGGGCGTGGTCGCCAACTACCCATTCGCCCTCGCGGCGGGACTGGGGCTGAACGCCTTCGTCGCGTTCACCCTCGTCGGAACCTTCGGCCTGACCTGGCCGGAGGCCATGGGGGTGATCGTGATCG
>VAYX01000198.1:0-4489 GCA_005885325.1 Actinomycetota bacterium | reverse complement strand
CACGCTGAACCCCGACCTGTCGACCCTCAAGATCCTGACGTTCGCGGTGGGCCTGGCGGTCACCGCGGGGCTCGTCGCCAGGAGGATGCGAGGCGGCTTGTTGATCGGGATCCTTTTCACGACGGTCCTGGCCATCGTGATCAACGAGATCTGGGGCCACTCGGCCATCTGGACCTCGGTCGGCCCGGGGGTCGCGCAGATCCCCGACAAGGTCGTATCGACGCCGCACTTCGACCTGCTGGGGAACTTCTCGATCACCGGGGTGTTCGACGTCGTGCCGTTCCTGACGGCCGTGGCGCTCATCCTCTCGGTCATGCTGTCGGACTTCTTCGACACGATGGGGACGGTTATCGGGATCGGCGGCGAGGCCAAGTTGCTCGATGATCGAGGGAGGCTGCCCGGCATCAACCGCGTGTTGTTCATCGACTCGCTCGCGGCGGCCGCCGGCGGAGCTGCATCCGCCTCGTCGAACACGACCTACATCGAGAGCGCGGCCGGGGTGTCGGAGGGTGGCCGCACCGGCCTGACGGCCGTCGTCGTCGGGGTGCTGTTCCTCTTGTCGATCTTCCTCTCGCCCCTCGCCGGGGTCATCCCGCCGGAGGCGACGGCACCCGTCCTCATCATCGTGGGCTACTTCATGATGACGATGGTGCGGGACATCGACTGGGCGGACGCATCGATCGGCATCCCGGCGCTCCTCACGATGATCGTCATGCCCTTCACCTTCAGCATCACGAACGGTGTGGGGGCCGGCTTCATCTCGTACGTGGTGATCCAGGCCCTCCGGGGACGGGCGGACAAGGTCCACTGGCTCCTGTACCTGGTCTCGGCCATCTTCGTCTGGTACTTCGTGCGCGGCCTGTTGGCCTGAGACCGCCTTAAGGCGCGGTTGGGGTGGGCGCCCGGGAGCACGGCTCCCGGGCGCCCGCCCACGTCCGGGGTTCCCACTTGGCTCAGCCGAAGCGGAGGTGCTCGCCGAGGTCCAGGGCGGGCCGGGGCGGCGGGGTGCCGGCGGGCATGGGACCGGCGGCCACGGCGCCGAGGGCGGACCACTCGTCGTCCATCGACAGGACCGCCCGGGTTTCCTCCTGGCAGAACAGGGTCGATGAGATCCAGCAGGACGCGATCCCCTGGGCGTGGAGGGCGAGCAGGAGGCTCTGGATGGCCGCACCTCCCGACAGCAGGAACATCTCCTGCTCGGCGTGGGCCCGCTCCTCGTCCTCATAGCGGTGCGCCCCCCGGAACCGGATCCAGGGGACGATGAGCACCGGGGCCGTGCCGAGCACCGCATCGCTCCGGTCGATCCGGCGGGCGATCACGTCCTCCGAGACGCCGTCTCGCTCCAGATCCTCCCTCCAGGCCGCCGCCATCGCCGCGAGCAAGGCCCGCTTCGCCGGTTCGCCATCGAGCGCCGTGAATGCCCAGGGCCGTGTGTGATGCGGTGCCGGCGCCGTGCACGCGGCCCGCACCGCCTCCTCCACGGCTTCGCGGGGCACCCCTCCGGGGCCGAACGCCCGGATGGTGCGCCGCGCGGAGATCGACAGGAGCGGCGACTCGCGGAACAGGTCCTCCTCGGGAGGACGCACCAGCTCGGAGGCCGGTGAGGGCGGGGCGTCCGCCCGGACGCCCCGGACGATCGCCGCGGGGACGTGCGAGGCCTTCCCCATGACCAGCCCGCTCGCCGCGGCCACCTCGTCGGCAAGGGCCACGATGGTCGCCTCGAGGTCCTTGCCCTCGTGGTCCCGAGTCCCCCGAAGGTCGAGCACGGCGGGGAGACCCGCGCATCCGATGGCCACGTTCACCACGCCTCTCCGCCACGTGCGGCCGAACGTGTCGGTGACCACCACCCCGACGGAGACCCCCAGCGACTGCTCTATGCCTTTGCGGATCGACTCCGCGGACCCGTCGGGATCCTCCGGGAGCAGGGTGAGGAACCCCGGTGCGATGTTCGACGCATCGACGCCCGCGTTGGCGCACACGAACCCGTGCCGAGTCTCCGCGATCACCAGGTCTCCCCGACGGGCCACGATGCGGCGGGACTCCCGTTCGGCCCACGCCGTCCGCCCCTCGCCCTCCGGCACGACCCGGCCCTCGGCCTTCGACACGATCTTCTGGGTGACCGCGACGACGTCGCCGCCCCGCGCGCCCAGTTGGGCGAGCTTCGGGGCGAGGAGCGCCGCGACGTCGTCGCCTGGACGGACCTCCGGCAAGCCCTCGACGGGGATGATCTCGACGCCCACGCTCATCGAACCAGGTCGAGGGCCACGCGGGCCACGTTCTCCGCCTTCGGGTCGTCGGCCATGACCGTGTCGGTGACCGCGACCCGAGCGCCGAGCTCGCGTTCGATCGTGGGCGCAAGGTCGCGGTCGGCGTTGTCCACCACCCACCCTCCGAGCAGCCCGCGATAGCACTCCGCGGCGCCGAGCGCCGTCACCGCATATCCAGCCACCGGCATCAGCCTGTCGGCCATGCCGGCGAGCGGCGCGCCGCCGACGATCGGCGAGATGCCGACGGTGGCGTCGCGACGGCCGGCCACCGCCTTCCCGATCCCCGGCACTGACAGGATGGGCCGCAGCGACGCGATGGGGTTCGACGGGCAGAGCACCACGACGTCGGCGGCCTCGATGGCCTCGAGCACCCCCGGCGCGGGCCGGGCGGCCTCGACGCCCTGGTATCGGATCGCCTTGACCTCGTCCCGGGCCCGCCGCTTCACCCAGTACTCCTGGAAGTGCAGGTCCAGCTGCTCCCCGTCCGCCACCACCGTCACGCGCGTGGCCACCGGGTCGTCGCTCATCGGCATGATGCGGGAGCCGACGCCGAATCGGCGGGCAATGAGCGCCGAGGCATCCGACAATGTGGCGCCGGCCCGCAGCAGGTTCGTCCGGTACAGGTGGGTGGCCAGGTCGAGGTCGCCCAGGTTGAACCAGGCCTGGGAGGGATCGAACCGGCCGAGCTCCCCGGTCGCCCGGAACGTCTCGTCGCGACGACCCCATCCGCGCTCGCGGTCCATGGTTCCGGCCAGCCAGTAGGTCACCGAATCGAGATCCGGCGACACGTGGAGGCCGTGCATCTCGATGTCATCTCCGGTGTTGACGAGGACGGTGACGTCCTCGGGCTGGATGACGCGGACGAGTCCCCGGAGGAACTTCCCCGCCCCGATCCCTCCCGCCAGCGCCGTCACTCGCATCGCGGATAGCGTAGTAGGCTCGCTCGCGATGGCGGAGGCGACCCCCCAGCGGACCCGGTCCGACCCTTCGTCCCTCCCGCCCCGAGCGCTCACTCGCCGAGCTCTGTCACGGGCGGAAGCCGGTAAGGCCCTGTCGGTGGACGAGGCCGAGGGCCTGATCGCGGCGAGGGGACAGGACCTGGATCGGCTGATGCTGGTGGCGTCGGGACTCCGCGAGCTCGGCCACGGGTCCACCATCACGTACTCCCGCAAGGTGTTCATCCCGCTCACGATGCTCTGCCGGGATCACTGCCACTACTGCACCTTCGCCAAGCCGCCCGCGAAGCTCGAGCGACCGTTCCTCTCGCTCGAGGAGGTCGTGGCCATCGCCGAGGCCGGCCGGGCGCTCGGCTGCAAGGAGGCGCTGTTCACCCTGGGGGACCGGCCCGAGGAACGGTACCCGGTGGCGCGGGAGTGGCTGGCAGAGCGGGGGTACTCCGGGTCATCGAGGAGACCGGACTGTTGCCGCATCTGAACCCCGGCGTGATGAGCTGGGAGGAGATGGCCCGGCTCAAGCACGTGAGCGCGTCGATGGGGCTCATGCTTGAGACCTCGTCCGAGCGCCTGTTGGAGAGGGGTGGGGCCCACTTCGGCTCACCGGACAAGGTGCCGGCCGTACGGATGCGGACGATCGAGGATGCAGGCCGGCTGGCCATCCCGTTCACCACCGGCGTCCTGGTGGGCATCGGGGAGACGCTTCGAGAGCGAGCCGAGTCGCTGCTGGCCATCCGGGAACTCCATCGCCGGTACCGGCATGTGCAGGAGGTCATCGTCCAGAACTTCCGGGCCAAGCCGGGAACGGCGATGCATCGGGCGCCGGAGCCCGAGGAGGAGGAGTTCCTGGCTGTCGTGGCCACCGCCCGGGTCCTGCTCGGACCCCGGATGAACGTGCAGGCGCCGCCGAACCTCTCGGACGAAGGGATGCAGCTCCGTCTGCTCGATTCCGGGATCAACGACTGGGGCGGGGTGTCCCCCGTGACGCCCGACCACGTGAATCCGGAGAAGCCGTGGCCGGCCATCGAGGTCCTGGCGGCCCGGACGGCCCGCCGAGGCCTGGACCTCCGGGAGCGCCTGACCATCTACCCCGAGTTCGCGCTCCGCCCCGACCCCTTCCTGGCGGCGAAGATGCGCCGGCCGGTCGAGGAGCTCATGGGGGTCGACGGCCTGGCCGCACGGGACACCGCGGCGCACCCCATCGCCTGGCAGGACCCCGACGTCCAGTGGAAGCCCCGGTCGATCGAGCTCACCTTCGCCAAGGGCCCG
>VAYX01000052.1 GCA_005885325.1 Actinomycetota bacterium | reverse complement strand
CCGAGGTCGAGGAGGCCGTGGAAGACCTCGGCGCATGCCGCCGCGTCTGGGAGGGCCCGGTGCGTGGGCCGCGCCCCCGTCCGGAAGTACTCGGCGAGCGTCTGGAGCCGCACGTTCCGCACCTCGGGCCATACGACGCGGCGAGCCAGCCGAGCCGTGCACACGGGCGGCGGTGGAAACGGCTCGTAGTCCAGGCGAACCAGGCTCGCATTCAGGAACGTGAAATCGAACCGTGCGTTGTGTGCCACGAACACGCACCCCCGCGCGAACTCGACGAAGGCCGGGAGCGCCCATTCCAGGGCCGGTGCGTCGCGGACGGTCGCGTCATCGATGCCGGTGAGGTGGGTGATGAACCTGGGGATCGATGTTCCGGGGTCCACGAGTGTCTCGAACACCCCGACCCGCTCACGGCCCCGGTACTTCACCGCACCGATCTCGGTGATCCGCGAGTCGGTCGGGGACCCCCCGGTGGTCTCCAGGTCGACGATGCAGAACGTCACCTCTTGGAGGGGGAGTCCCTCCTCCAAGGTGGTCTGGACCGGTTGGGCCAGCATGCGACGGCCTCCGCCGGGGCCGCGGGCATCCGACGATATCGAACACGTGTTCGAAGGTCAAGCCCTGATGTAGACCTGGGCCGGTGGCGTCCCCGACCGCTAGCGTTGGGGGTAGAGCTCGTCCTCCACCAGGAAGGCGATGAGCTGTTCCACCGCCAGATGGGCCTCCTGGACGTGCGAGGTCTCCGAGCTCGGGACCAGGATGGCCACGTCGGCGAGCGGTGCGAGCTTCCCGCCGGACTCCCCGGTCAGTGCGACGGTCCGCATCCCCTGCCGCGTCGCCTGCTCCATGGCCAGGACGACGTCCTCGGAGTTGCCGCTCGTCGAGATGCCGATCAGCACGTCGCCGGCCGCTCCCAGGGCTTCCACCTGCCGCGCGAACACGCCCGCGAAGCCGAAGTCGTTCGACACCGCGGTGAGGATCGACGTGTCGGTCGTGAGGGCCACGGCCGGGATGGCCGGCCGCCGGCGGTCCAGGGTCAGGGTGCTGACCAGCTCCGCGGCAAGGTGCTGGCTGTCGGCGGCGCTCCCGCCGTTCCCGCAGATCAAGACCTTGCCCCCACCGCGAACGCACTCGGCGATGGTGGCGGCGGCCCGGGCGATCTCCTCGGTGCAGTTCTCCGCGGTCGCCGACACGGTGTCCAACGTCTGACGCAGGTACGCGGCGATGCGGTCGGCGACGTTCACCGCCTGGCCTCCGAGAGGACGATGTCGAGGATGACACCGGCCGCCTCGGAGAGGTCGGCCACGACGTGGTCGGCCTGTGCGCCCGCCCCGGTCGCGAGCTCGTCCTCCCCGTGCCCCGTGCGGACCAGGATCGTGACGGCCCCGATGCCTCGCCCCAGCCCCATGTCGGCGGCGTGGTCACCGACGACGAATGCCTCATACGGCAGAAACCCGTGGTCTGCCGCCGCCCGGACGGCCAGTCCGGGACGCGGCTTCCGGCATTCGCACGCCTCCTCCGGTGCATGGGGGCAGACGTAGAGGCCGTCGAGCCGCACGTCCTCGTCGGAGAGCAGTGCCGCGAGCCGGTCATTGATCTCCTCCAGCCGGTCCGGCGGGAGGAGTCCACGCCCCACGTTCGCCTGATTCGTGAGCACGATGAGCCCCAGGCCGGCAGAACGCAGATCGCGCAGCGCCGCCGCGGCGCCGGGGATGAGGGCCACCTGGTCGGGGTGGTCGAGGTGGTCGACCTCCTGGTTGATCGTCCCGTCCCGGTCGAGCAGCACGAACCGTCCGGTCATCGGCGCGAGGGTCTCCACACCGCGTCCCCCACCTGCGCCTCGACCCCGCTCGGAGCGAACGCGAACGAGGCAAACGTGCCTCCGAGGCGCTCGAGCGCCGCCCGAACCTCGGTCTGGCGCTCCTCTCGGCAATACACGAGGAGGTAACCGCCGCCGCCGGCCCCGCAGATCTTCCCGCCGGTGGCCCCGGCCCTCCTCGCCGCGTCGAACAGCCGCTCGATCCTCGTGCCTTCGGCGATGTGCGGATTCATCCGCTTCTTGCTCTCGTACGCCTCGTGCAGCATCTCGCCCAGGCCGTCCACGTCGCCGGACTCCAGGGCATCCCGCATCTCGTAGGCCATCGCCTGGAGCTGCTTCATGCCCTGCATCGTTTCCTCGCGCCCCTCCCGGAATAGCCGGATCTGCGTATCGATCAGCCCGAGGTTCGCCCGAACCTGTCCCGTGTAGCAGAGCAGGAGGTTCGCCCGCAGGCGCCGGAGCACTTCGGGCCCCACGCGGACCGGTTTCACGTCGACTCGCTCCGGGGAGAACTCGAGGAGGTTGAAGCCCCCGTAAGCCGCCGCGTACTGGTCCTGCCAGCCTCCGGCGATGCCCAGGTCCTCACGTTCGATCGCGTAGCTCGTCCGAGCGAGCTCTCCCGCGGTCAGCGAACGGCCCGCGAACGCGGCGAGGGCACCGACCACCGCGGTCACCACGGCGGAGGAGCCGCCCAGCCCGCTTCCCGGCGGCGCGTCGCAGCGGACCTCGACGTCGACCCCTCGGTGGACGCCTACCCGGTCGATGGCCGCCTTCGGCAAGTCCATCACACCGTCGTATTCGGGCGACTCGTGCAGGCGGTACTGGACGATCTGGTGCAGGTCGAGCGATCGGATCCGGATGCGATCGTCGTCCCGGGGCCGCAGCGTCGCCTCGGCGTGATGGTCGATCGTCGCGCAGAGGACGGCACCGCCGTGCAGGTCATACCAGTGGGGGAAGTCGGTCCCGCCCCCCACGAAGCTGATCCGAAGCGGCGCCGCCGCCTTGACCGTGACGTCGCTCATCGGCCAGCCAGTATGGGCGGCCCGGCCCCGGGGTGACCAGCCGGGAGGGTCAGGCCACGAACCGGACCAGCCGCCGGCGCTGCTGCTCCGTCAGGCCCCCCCATACTCCGTAGCGCTCGCCGTTCTTGAGCGCCCAGGCCAGGCACATCTCGCGGATGCCGCAGGCCGAGCAGTAGGCCAGGGCCGGTCCCGCCTCCTCCTCGGAGGTGGGGAAGAACACGTCGGGGTCGAGGCCATGGCAGGCCGCCTTGTCCTGCCACATGTCTGGCGGTGATGGGTTGCGCGGGAGTGTCTTGAGGTCGATGCCGCTCACGCGCTCCTTGCTCACCAGTCGATCCCCCCCGAGGTCCATATCGAGTCTGACCAGCGGCCGGGCAGCCGTTCGGGCACGTAGCCCATTCTCGTCCGGGGTCCGAGGCCAAATGAAGTCTTGAAAAGTCGCGACCGCCGTAGTAACGGGCGGGCCGAGCGACTTCACGCGAGCGCGAGCTCGCCACCCGAGGCCGTGATCAGCGCGCGCGTCCTCGCGTCCCACCGGACCCGCGCCAGCAGGGCGAATCCCTCGCGCGACGCTGCCGCGCTCGTGACCGCGCCCACCTCGCGGCCATCCGCGAAGACCGGTTCACCCGACGTGACGGGAACGGCCGACCGGAGGGCCAGAATCGCTCGAGGTGGGTGACCGAGGTTTCGGACCTTGGCCACCGCCTCCTGGCCGAGGAAGCACCCTTTGGTGAAGTCGATGAGGGATTCCAGGCCGGCTTCCGCGGGAAGCGATTCCTCGTCGAGATCCGTCGGGAACCGCGGCACCCCTCGCCGGATCCGCCACACCTCACCGGCTTCCGCGCTGGCCTCGACTGCTCCGTCACCGGGGGCCCGTGCCGCCGTCCATCCTCGCTCCGAGGGCAACAGGACGACGTGAACCCCTCCCGCGGGCCGCAGGGCCACGTCGGATGACAGCACGTACGGCCGGAGTAGGTCGTCGATGGCTGCGGGCTGGTCCGGCTCTTGGAAGAGGAGGAACCCGCCATCGAGCCGGACGACGTGGAAATCGGCTCGCACCCGGCCGGTGGGGGTGAGCAGGAGCGAGCGCGCCGCGCCGCCTGAGGGAACGGCCTCAACGGCCGCGGTCACCAGATCGTTCAACCACCCGCCGGCGTCGGCTCCCGTCACCTCGACCGCGCGAAGCCGAACGCCGTCGACGTACGCCCGACCCTCGTCGAGCGCATCGACCTGTTCTTCGAGCCTGTGCGTATCCACCTTCTGAGAGGATAGGCGGCCGTGGAGATCCCGCGGACGCTGCTGGTCACGAACGACTTCCCCCCGCGCGTTGGTGGGATCCAGCGGACCCTCCACGCGTTGGTCCGTGAGCTCCCGTCCGACCGGATCACCGTTCTCGCCCCTTCCTGGGAGGGGGCCGATGCGTTCGACGCCGGCGAGCCCTACCGCATCGTTCGAGTGCCTCGTCGCTCCCTGTGGCCGACGCCGGCCACGCGCCGGCTGCTGTCGGGGCTCGTTTATGGATCCGGCGTGCAGGTCGTGCTGTTCGGTGACGCCGCGCCCCTGGCCGCCATGGGGCCGGGCCTGGCTCGTCGGGGCATCCCGTACCTCGTGGCGGCGCACGGGTTCGACTACTGGCTGTCGCTCCTGCCCGGAGCCCACGCCTCGCTCGTGCACATGACGGCGAGGGCCGCCCGTGTCCCCGTGATGTGCAGCGCGTTCATCGCGCGCGTGGTGCGGACCGCGGTCCCCGAGGACGTTCCGGTCTCGGTGATGTATCCGGGCGCCGACGTCGAGGCGTTCCGTCCCGGCCTCCCGACCGATCGGGTCCTGGAACGCCACGGCCTGGCCGGCCGGCCTGTGGTCGCATGCGTGAGCCGGCTCGTGGCCCGGAAGGGCCAGGACGTGCTGATCCGGGCGATGCCGCTCGTCCGAAGGCGCGTGCCCGACGCCGCGCTGCTCGTCGTGGGCGACGGCCCGTATCGCTCGACGCTGGAACGGATGGCCGCGCTCGCCCCCTCGGGCTCCGTAGTGTTCGCCGGGCAAGTGTCCGAAGCGGAGTTGCCGACCTACTACGCAGCGGGCGACGTGTTCGCCATGCCCTGCCGCACTCGCCTCGGCGGCCTGGAGGTGGAGGGGTGGGGCAACGTCTTCATCGAGGCCGCCGCATGTGGGCGCCCGGTGGTCGTGGGCGACTCCGGGGGAGCGCGGGAATCGTTGGTCGACGGCGAGACCGGGACCCTGGTGGAGGGACGGAACGTCGAGCAGGTCGCGGACGCCGTTTCGAGGTTGCTCGAGGACCCCGCCCTGGCCGAGCGCATGGGCAAGGCCGGCCGGCAGCGGGTCGAGCGCTTCTACACGTGGCCCCGGGCCGCGGCCCAGCTCGGCCGGTGGCTCCGGGACGCCGCCGCCTGAGGCGAGGCCCCTCCCCGAGGCACGGCCTGGGCTTCACCGGGTGGAATTCCGAGCCGAAATAGGTCGTGTGATGAGCGCGATGAGCGTGGAACGCCGGTGTCCGAGCTGCGGTGCCCTAGCCTCGGCCGACGCGGACTGGTGCGGGCAGTGCTACGCCTCGCTGGAAGCGCCCCGGGCGCCCTCGCGGACGAAGGCCGAGGCTCGACCGCTGCGCCCCGACGGCGAGCCGGCTTGGCCGTGTCCGGTGTGTGGCAACCTGAATCCCATCGCGATGAACCTCTGCCTTTCCTGCGGCACGCCGTTCGCCAGACTGTTCCAGGAAGCCGAGCGGCATCTCGAGATCGACCCCACGAGGGCGGCTCTGTGGTCGCTCCTCTTCCCGGGCCTCGGACAGTGGAAGTGCGGACGCTCGCTGGACGGGCTCGCTCGGATGGTGGCGTTCCTCGTCCCGTTCGGCACGATGTTGCTCCTCGTGGTCTCGAGGCTGGGACGTGGCGGCCTGGGCTCGACCGCGTTGCTGTTCTCGCTGTTCCTCGTGGCTTCGTTCGTCGCCTGGTCCACCTCCGCCATCGACGCCTATCGCGTGGCCTCGGGGGTCGACCCGCTCATCGGCCCCCGAACGCTCCTGTGGGGCCTGGTCGGTCTGATCCTGGTGGCGGTGGCCCTGGCCACTGCGGTCGCTCTACCTGCGGTCCGCAGCCGGTAGCGGCCGTTACCATTCCCTGCGGTATGGGAGAGCACGCCGAAGGGACCATCGTCATCGAGGCGTCCGGAGCCGAGGTCATGGACGTGATCACCGACTACGAGGCCTACCCGGACTGGGCCGACGTGAAGACGGCTCGGGTCCTCCAACGGGGGGCCGGCGGGGTGGGGACGGAGGTCGCCTTCGAGGTCGACGTGCCGATCTTGGGACGGGCGTCCTACACGCTCGCGTACCGGTACGCGCCCGGCGACGCCGGCGTCTCCTGGGTGACGAAGGAGGCGCGAGGGGCCGTCAGCAACATCAGCGGGGAATACCTGCTGAACGAGCTGGGCGACCGGGAGACCGAGGTCACCTACCGGCTCAGCGTCGAGCTCGGGGTCCTGCTCCCGGGATTCGTCAGGACCCAGGGGGCCAAGCGCGTGATCGAGAACGCGCTCGAGGGCCTGAAGCGGCGGGTCGAGCTGGGCTAGGCAACAGGTTTCCGGGACTCGCTAAGCTAGTCGGAGATGCGAGTCCTGCTCTTCACGGGAAAGGGCGGCGTGGGCAAGACCACCGTTGCCGCCGCGACCGCCGTGAAGGCGGCTCGGGCCGGCGCTCGGACGTTGATCATGAGTACCGACCCCGCGCATTCGCTCGCCGACTCCTTCGACCGCGAGGTGGGGGACCAGGCCACCCCGATCGCCGAGAGCCTGTGGGCCGAGCAGATCGACGCCCAGGCCCGATTGGAGTCCAACTGGCGGGAGATCCAGGAGTACTTCATCCAGCTGATGAACTGGGCGGGCGTCGAGACCATCCAGGCCGAGGAGCTCTCCGTCATCCCTGGATTGGACGAGATCTTCAGCCTGATCGACGTCAAGCGCCACGTGGACGAGGGCAGGTACGACCTCCTGGTGGTCGACTGCGCGCCGACGGCCGAGACGCTCCGTCTCCTCTCGCTCCCCGAGGTGATGAACTGGTACATCGAGCGGATCTTCCCGGTGGAGCGTCGCGTGGTGAAGGCGGTCCGCCCGCTCGTCACGAGGATCACCACGCTCCCCATCGCCGGGGACCAGTTCTTCGGCGCCGTGGAGCGGCTGCACCACAACCTGGAGGCGGTGCGGCGGATCCTCACCGACGAGCGCACGTCCACCGTCCGGCTGGTGGTCAATCCGGAGAAGATGGTCATCGCCGAGGCCAGGCGGACCTACACGTATCTCGGGCTGTTCGGGTATCGCGTCGACGCGGTGATCGTGAATCGCATCATCCCCGACGACGTCACCGACCCATATTTCGGCAAGTGGAAGGACATCCAGGCGGAGCACCTTCAGACGGTGCGCGAATCCTTCGAACCCGTCCCCATCCTCACCGCCCGACTGTTCGACCGGGAGATGGTCGGCGTCGAGTTGCTGGAGGACATGGGGCGAGAGGTCTATGCGGACCACGACGTCACCGAGATCCTGTACCAGGACGAACCGATCAGGGTTCGCCGCCGGGGGAACGGCTACTCCCTCACCATGCGGCTGCCGTTCGTCTCGCGAGACGACATGGACGTTCACCGCCGAGGAGACGAGCTGTTCGTCCGGGTGGGCTCGTACAAGCGAAACCTGATCCTGCCCCAGACACTCAAGAGATTGGAGGTCCGAGGGGCGAACTTCGTCGGCGACCATCTCGAGATCGCGTTCTCCAAGGGGCCCGAGCCGGGCTCCTCGCAGGACGCCCGGAACTCTCGGAGGGGGAGAGCGAATGTCTGATGGACGGCCCCGAAGAAGCGGGAGCGCGGCACCCTCGCCGAAGGACAAGGATGAGCGAGGCCAGCACGTGTGCCCCGTGGCGTTCTGCCCCATCGGCCTGGCCCTTTCGACGGTGGACCGGTCCAGTCCGGAGGTGGTGGATCACCTCCTGGTCGCGGCACGCGAGTTCCTCCTCGCGGCGAAGACGCTGATCGAAACGCGGGTCGCCGAGACGGGCGGCGCGCAGACGAAGCTCGAGAGGATCGAGATCGCATGAGCATGACCAACGTCGACCATTCCGTGGTGCGCAAGCTGGCGGAATGGAACCCCGATGGCATCCCCATCACGTCGGTCTACCTCACGGTGGACGGGCGCCGATACCCCCGCAAGTCCGATTACGAGGTGCGTTTGGACAACCTCCTGCGCCGGGCTCGGGCCCAGGCCGAAGCCGAGGGTCTGTCCAAGGACGCGTTGCGCTCGGTCCTGGGCGACCTCGAAGCGATCGGCTCCTTCGTCCGCGACGAGTTCGAACGGGGGGACACGCGAGGTCTAGCGTTGTTCTCGGCCAAGGCCGCCGGATTGTGGGAGGAGGTCCGCCTCCCCCGGCCGGTGCGCGATCGCGCCACGGTGGCGTCGGCAGCCGACGTGCTCCCGCTGGAGCAGGTCCTGGAGACCTATCGCCCGATGTGCATCGCCCTCGTCGATTACGGGAAGGCCCGGGTGTACATCTCGGAGCTCGGACGGGTGGAGGAGGTCACCGACGTGATCGACGACGTGCCCGGCCGGCACGACCAGGGTGGCTGGTCCCAGATGCGCATGCAGCGTCACGTGGACGATCACCGTCAACGACACCTGAAGCGAGTGGCCGACGCGCTGTTCCATCTCCTCAAGACGAACCCCTTCGACTCCCTCGTGCTGGCCGGCCCCGCGGAGGCTCGTCAGGATCTCGAGCACAACCTGCATCCGTACCTGCGGGAGCGGATCAGGGCGGGCCTGACCTTGGCTCTGACGGCGACGCTGGACGAGGTTGCCGCGCGATGCCTGGAGCTCGAGGAGGAGCAAGAACGAAACAAGGAGGAAGCCAAGGTGAAGGCGCTGCAGGCCGCAGCCGAGTCCGGGGGCAAGGCCGTGACCGGCCTCGCCGGGACGCTCGCCGCCGTCGCCGAGGGACGCGCTGCGGAGGTCCTGGTCACCCTCGATCTGTCCGCTCCCGGGTTCTCCTGCCCCTCCTGCGGGCGGCTCTCGGATCGGGGAACGAGGTGCCCGGCGTGTGGTTCGACGATGGAGCCCGTGCCCGACGTGGTCGAGGAGGTGGTGGCCCGGGCCGTGCGGCAGGGCTGCCGGGTGGAGACGATCGTTCACCCCGACGGGCTGGCCCGCTACGGCGGGATCGGCGCGTTGCTCCGCTTCTAGGGAGTGCGAGACGTGTCGGAGGCGGCCCAGGCGCTCGGCATCGACGTCGGCGGCACGAAGATCGAGTCCCTCCGCGTGGCCAGGGACGGGTCCATCCTGTCTCGCTCGCGCTCGGTCACGCCGGCCGATGACCCGGAGGCGACGATCGCGGCGATGATCGAGGGAGCCAAGGGGTTGCTCGAACCCCAGGTGGTGGCGATCGGCGTGGGCGCCGCCGGCCTGGTGGACGCGAACAGCGGGGTCCTGCGGTTCGCGCCGAACCTGGCATGGCGCGAGCTTCCGATCGCCGCGCGCATGAGCGACGCGCTCGGGCTGCCGTGCCAGGTGGACAACGACGCGAACGTCGCCGCGTGGGGCGAGTATCGATTCGGTGCCGGCCGCGGCTACCGGCACATGCTGCTCGTGACGGTGGGGACCGGGATCGGGGGAGGGATCGTGGCGGGCCGGCGCCTGTTCCGGGGAGCTCATGGGTTCGCCGCGGAGATCGGCCACATCATCGTCGAACCCGACGGGCCATTGTGCGGCTGCGGGAACCGCGGGTGTCTCGAGCAGGTGGCCTCGGGACAGGCCATCGGGCGCCTGGGACGGGAGGCGGCCGCCGACCGTCCCCAGTCGCTCATCGCCGAGCTCGCGGATCACGATCCCATGCACGTGACCGGCGAGACCGTGACCAGGGCGGCCAAGGCGGGCGATGACGTCGCCATCCGGATCCTGTCCCAGGTCGGCGGGCGATTGGGGGAGGGGATCGCCGGCCTGGTGAACGTGATCGACCCCCAGATCGTGGTGATCGGCGGCGGGGTGGTCGAGGCGGGAGACCTGCTGATCCGGCCCGCGGAGGCCGCGTTCATCCAGGCCGTCGAGGGGTACGAGCACCGGCCCGCCGTCCCCCTCGTCGCCGCGCAGCTGGGCAACGACGCCGGTGCCGTCGGCGCGGCGGCGCTCGCGCTGGAGGAGTTGGGGTCATGAGCGGACGGCGGAGGGGAGAGGGGCTCCGGTGAACGTGGGGCTCATCCTCCCGCTGTTCTCCGGGGATCCGGAACGGGTCGTCTCGTTCGCCCGGCGGGCGGAAGCGCTCGGCTACGACGGGGTCTTCGCCTTCGACCACTTCTTCCCCCCGGGCGCGGCAAGCGACCGACCGTCGCTCGAGGCCTTCGCGTCGCTGTCCGCGGTGGCGGCGGCGACCGAGCGGGTCACCGTCGGCACCCTGGTGACCAGGGCCTCCATCCGCCCCGCCGGCCTCCTGGCCAAGATGGCGGCCGGCGTGGACGACATCAGCGGCGGGCGGATGGTCCTCGGCATCGGGACCGGTGATCCGATCGACAAGCCGGAGCACCAGGCGTACGGCCTGCCGTACCTGGACAAAGGAGAACGGCGCGAGCACCTGGTCGAGACGGTCCGCGCGGTCAAGGCGCTCTTCGCCGGAAGCGCGTGGCCCGGCGGCGCTCGCATCCCCGAGATGCGTGGGCCGCTCCTTCCGCCGCCCCGGACGCCCGGAGGGCCTCCCGTCTGGATCGGCGGCTTCGCCGACGAGGTGGTCCGGATCGCCGCGCGGGAGGCCGACGCATGGAACGGCTGGGGGATGTCGATCCCGGAGTTCGCCCGGAAGGCGACCCTGCTGCGCGAGGCCGCCGAGGGCCGGGAGGTCGAGGCCACGTGGGCGGGCATCGTCCTCGTCGGGCAGGACGAGGACGATGCCGGCCGGCTCCTCGACGCGCGGGACCGGAAAGGCCTGCTGGAGACGAACGTATGGGCCGGAAGCGTCCGATCCCTCGCCTGGTGGCTCGAGGGGCTGGCGGGCGCGGGTGCCTCATGGGTCGTCCTGGTGGCGGCCGGTCCTCGAGACCGGGTCGAGCTGATCGCCGAGCACGCCCTCCCGAGCGCCCGGCCCCGGACGTGAGCTCGGAGGATCTCAAGCGGCGCAAGCGCGCGCTCCGCAGGGAGGTCCGGGCCCGGCGCGATGGGCTGTCCCAAGCGGAACGTGATCGGATGAGCGGCGAGCTCGCCCGAAACGTCTTGGCCCTTCCCGCGATCGAGGAAGCCACGACGGTCATGGCGTTCACCTCGTTCGGCTCGGAGGTGGACACCGGCCCGATCATCGACGGGCTGGAAGGTGGTGGACGGCGCGTGGTGCTTCCTCGGGTGGAGGGCCCGGTCATCGTGCCCGTCTCGTACCGGTCCGGCGACCTCGTGATGCCGTCCTCGTTCGGGGCACTGGAGCCGGCGGACGGCGAGCCGGTTGTCCCGGAGGAGATCGACGTGGTCATCGTGCCGGGCCTGGCCTTCGATCGCTCCGGCCACCGGGTCGGATACGGCCGGGGGTACTACGACCGGTTCATGGGCCTCCTGCGGCCCGACGCGCTCTCGGCGGGCGTCTGCTTCTCCGTCCAGCTGGTCGAGGAGGTGCCGCATGGCCGAGGCGACCGGCCGGTCGACCTGGTGGTGACCGAGCAGGGGGTTGAACGGCGAGTCAGGCCCGTGATTCGATAGGCCCGGACACCGAGGAAACGAGGCGAGCGGATGGCCGAGGAAGAAGAGGCCCTGAGGACCGCGTTCCACGACGTCATCGTGGCCGCAGGCGGAACCCACGTCGCCGACGGCGGGTGGATGTGGACGGAGAACTTCGGCAACGTCCGGGATGAATACGACGCGGTGCGCGACGACGTCGCCGTGTGGGACGTCTCGCCGCTGAACAAATGGGACTTCCGCGGGTCGGACGCGCTGGAGGCCGCCCGCCGGGTCCATTCGAACGACATCCTGGGCCTCGAGGTGGGACAGGTTCGGTACGGCGCGTTCCTGGACCGGGACGGCCTGATGGTCGACGACGGGACGGTGTTCAAGCTGGCGGAGGACCACGCCTGGGTCATGACGAACGGGAAGGATCACAACGACTACTTCGGGGAGGCGCTGAAGGGACTGCGGGTCGAGTTCGAATGGATCGCTCCCCGGATGCCCCATCTCGGCGTCCTCGGGCCCCGGTCGCGGGACGTGGTGCAGGAGCTGACCGAGGCCGACATCAGCGATCTCAGGTATTTCCGCTTCATCCCGCAGCCGGTCGAGGTGAGTGGCGTCCCGGTGTACCTCTCGCGCACCGGCTTCGGGGGGGAGCTCGGCTACGAGCTGTTCCTCACGGACCCGGCGAACGCGGAGGAGCTGTGGGACGTCGTGGTGAACAAGGCCGGGATCACGCCGTTCGGGGCGGACGCCATCGAGATCCTTCGCATCGAGGCGGGCCTGATCGTCACCGACTACGACTACGAGGCGCACCAGCGGTCCCCGTACGACTTCAACTTCGATCCGTTCGTCAAGCTCGACGCGCCGGGGGAGCCTCTCGGCCGGGACAAGCTCCGCGAGGTGGCGACGCGGCCGCCGAACCGGCTCGTGACCCTGCGATACGAGGCCGGCGAGCTTCCCGAGTACGGTGCCGCGGTGACCAAGGGCGGCGAGGACGTGGGGGTGCTCACCAGCCCCACGGACAGCCCGCGGTACGGCAAGATCGGGATCGCGGTGCTCCGGGCGGACCAGGCCAAGGTGGGGAACGCCGTGGAGGTGGCGGTGGGGGAGGGCACGGTCCCGGCCACGGTCGATGTCCTTCCCCTCTACGACACGCAGAAGGCCCGGCCTCGCAGCTGATCTCCCGGGTTCGTTCGTCCACATCGGCCATCCCATGCGGTAAGCTCTCCGGAATCACAGGCGTGTGATTTCGAGCCGGGAGGTCGGATCATGCCGTTGCACACGTGCGCCCCGCCCGTACAGACGGAGCCCAAGGCCCAGAGCCTGTGGACCTGCCCCCAGTGCGGCGCGGTCTGGGAGGCCGCCCCCGAGCGGAGCGGGATCTTCGACTTCGACCGGGGCGACGTGGTCAGCCGGGCCGCGTGGATCCGTGTCGAGGCAGGGTCGCTGCTCGCCGGCTAGTACAGCCCGATGGTGCGGCCGTCCCGGTCGATGTCGATGTTCATGAAGGCCGGGGTCCGGCCCAACCCGGGCATGCGCTGCATGTCACCGCACAGCACCACCACGAACCCGGCACCGGCCGACGGGACCACACCTCGGACCGGCAGCCGCCACCCCTTCGGGCGGTTCAGGAGCGTGGGGTCGTGCGACAGTGACAGCTGGGTCTTGGCCATGCACACGGGGTACTGCCCGAAGCCCAGCGACTCCATCCGGGCGATGTCCTTCTCGGCCTGTGGGAGGTAGTCCACCCCGTCGGCGCCGTACAGCCGCGTGGCGATGGCCTCGACCTGCTGCTTGATCGGCGCGCCGGGCGGCGTGAGGTGGGAGAAGGTGCTTGGCCGATCGCACGCCTCGACGACGGCCCGGGCCAGGTCGACCGCTCCGTCGCCTCCTCGGGCGAATCCGTCGTTCACCACGACCCGCTCCGCGCCCACCTGGGTGGCCAGCTCGTCGACCAGGGCCACCTCCCCGTCGGTGTCCGTCGGGAACCGGTTGATGGCAACGACGCACGGCAGTCCGTATGCCTTCACGATGTCGATGTGGGCCGCCAGGTTCTCGGAGCCCCGGCGAAGGGCGTCCAGGTCCTCGGTGCCGAGCTCCCCGAAGGCCGTGCCTCCGTGGAACTTCAGTGCCCGAACGGTGGCCACGAGGACGGCGGCGCTGGGAACGAACCCGCCGAACCGGCACACGATGTCGGCGAACTTCTGGAATCCCAGGTCGCTGGCGAAGCCTCCTTCGGTGACGACGTAGTCGGCGAGCTTGAGGGCGATCCGATCCTCGACGATCGAGTTGTTCGCGTGGGCCACGTTGCCGAACGGCCCGGCGTGGATCAGGACGGGCTGGCCCTCGAGCGTCTGCACCAGGTTGGGCTTGATCGCGTCCTTCATGACCACGGCCATGGCCCCGGCCACCTTCAGGTCCTCCGCGGTGACCGGCTTGCCCTCGACGGTGTCCCCGACCACGATGCGACCGAGCCGGGTCCGAAGGTCCTGGAGGCCAGAAGCCAGCGCGAGCACGGCCATGATCTCCGAGGCCGCCGTGATGACGAAGGAGTTCTCGCGGGGAACGCCGTGGGCCTTG
>VAYX01000051.1 GCA_005885325.1 Actinomycetota bacterium | reverse complement strand
GGTTCGGCGACGTCGGACCCTTCAGTCGCCGGCGCGCCTTCGGTCGAGCCGGAGAGCGCGGTCTTGCGCCGGCGGCGGCGCCGCCGGCGCTTCGCCGACGGGCTCTCGCCGGTCCTCGCAACGTCCGACTCCTCGGTCCCTTCGGGCTCTGCGATGGCCTCCGCCTCAGCCGCCGGCGAAGACTGCGACTGCGTGTCCCCGTTCGGCGCGGCGGTCCCCGGTCGCCGCCGACCCCGCCCACCGCGGTGTCGACGCCGACGGACCGCCGCCGTGCCCGTCTGACCATCCGTCGACGGGGTGCCGTCGATCGGCTCGGGGGCAGTGGCCCCCTCCACGACCTCACCGGTGGTCTCCGACGAGGTCGCTTCGCCGGCGCGACCGGTGGTCCCGGCCTGTCCCCGCCCACGGTTGCTTCGCCGCCGCCGACGTGGGCGGGGCGTCGCACCGACCTCGTCCTCCGATCCCTGCGTCGCCTCGGCGGCCTGGAGCGACTCTGTGTGCTCCGTCATGTGTTCCGACTCCTTCCCACTCGTGCGCGGGAGTGCCGGAGGTCAGGGATGAGCACGGGTCGAGAACGTCGGAGAGCCCGCCCTCCTTCGAGGGTGATGACTGGGGTGGTCCCTGGAGCGCGACCGCGCTCGGATGGCTGTGAGCCACTCGGCGCAGCGAAGCGCCGCTCGTCCTGCAACCTGTACGCCCTGTTCCGGCACCGGCCGCCCCGGCCGCGGCCCTGCGGGCGATTGCCCGGAGCCGGCGGGGCCTGGCCCGCGCCACCTCTGTCTCGCTCGGGGCCCGAAGCCCGCGGCCCCGGCCCGGCGAGGAAAACCTAGGTACAGGATAGCAACCCACCGGCCGGTTCCGGGTAGGCGGCAGATCCCCTGGTCGGGGGCTAGGCCGATGTGGCTAGCGCGCTGTCGGCTCGACGTCGACCAGGAAAGGGGAGGCCGTCCGATATACCTATCGGCCCCCGGTGGCCGACACTTCCCTCATGGGCCCGCACGACCACGGCGGTGGCGCCTCCACGCAGACGACGCCTACCCCCGGCCGTCGGGTGAGGGTCGTCGTGGTGGACGACAACGCCGGGTTCCGGGAGTCGCTGCTCGCCCTGCTCGAGGCCGGCGACCTCGACGTGGTGGGCGAGGCCCGTTCCGGCCCCGAGGCCCTGGAGCTCGTGCCGGTGGTCGATCCCGACGTCGTCCTGATGGACGTCCGCATGCCGGACATGGACGGGATCCAGACCACCCGGCGGCTGAAACAGCTGCATCCGTCCCTCGGCATCGTCGCGCTGTCCGGACACGAGGACCAGGACATCGTCCGAGAGATGCTCGTGGCAGGCGCTTCGGGGTACGTCCTGAAGGATTCCGACGGCGACGAGATCCTGAGCGCCGTCCTGCACGCCGCCCTGGGAGGTGGCGTCCTCTCTCCCGAGGTCACCCCCAGGGTCATCGGGGAGCTCACGGAGGCCCTCGAGCGGGAGCGCCGCCGGACCAGAGAGCTCGAGGAGGCCCAAGCGGCGCTGGTCGAGCGGGCCGCGCGACGGCACGAGCTGGTGGCGCGGCTCTCCCACGAGCTCCGCACGCCGGTCACGGTCATCTTGGGGATGGCCCAGACCCTGGCCAAGGCCGACGACTCGTTCCCCCAACGCCAGGAGCTCCTGGACCGGATCGTCGAGCGCTCGGAGGCCCTCACCCGGCTGGTGGAACGGTTCGAGCTCACGATCGACGCCGGGATGGCGGAGAAGGTGGACGTGGCGGCCCTGGCCCAGGAGGTGGCCTCGCCGTATCCCCGGGTCCGGGTCGTGGCCAAGGGTGGCCCGTTCGCCGCGACGCTCAGCCCGGTCGTCGGGCGGAGGATCCTCGGGGAGCTCGTGGCCAACGCGCTCGAGTTCTCACCACCCGACGCGGCGGTGACCGTCCAGGTGGCCCGGGGCCAGGGGGGGACCGAGGTTCGCGTCACGGATGCGGGACCCGGGATCGAGGCCGACGACCGCGAGCGGATCTTCGGCTTCCTCGAGCAGGTCGAGGATCTGAACGTGCGGGTCCATCAGGGTCTGGGCTTCGGCTTGTCGCTCGCCCGCGGCGCCGCCCGTTCGATGGGCGGCGACGTGGTCCTCGAGTCCTCGGGGCCGGAGGGATCCACGTTCCGGTGGACCATCGCCATCGAGGAGTGAAGCGGCGGGTCCTCGAAACCCACTCGTCGGCTACACCAGGCGACGCATGTGGACGTTCAGGAGCAACCCCACGGCCGCGCAGTTCGTCAGGAACGAGCTCCCGCCGTAGGACACGAACGGGAGGGGGATCCCGGTGATCGGCATGATCCCGAGCGTCATCCCCACGTTCACGAACACCTGGATGGCGAGCATCGATGCGATGCCCGCCGCGAGATACGTTCCGAAGGGGTCCTTGGCTAACAGCGCGATCCTGACCGCTCGCCAGATGAGGAGGGCGAACAACATCAGCACGAAGATGGCCCCGACGAAGCCGAACTCCTCCCCGATCACCGTGAAGATGAAGTCGGTGTGCTGCTCCGGCACGAAGTCCAGGTTCGTCTGCGTGCCCTTCAGGTAGCCTCGGCCGAGCAGCCCGCCCGAGCCGATCGCGATCTCCGCCTGGGTCCGGTTGTAGTCGGATCGCTGCGGGTCGTTCTGGGGATCGAAGAACGCGGTGAGCCGGGCGATCTGATAGTCCTTCACCAGGCCGAGCTGGAGCGCCCCGAAGATCAGCACGATGGCAGTGAGCGCAAGCACTCCCAGGTGCCGGGCCCTGGCCCCCGCCACGACCAGGATCCCCACGAGGATGGCCACGAGGACGATCGACGTCCCGAGGTCGGGCTGGAGGAAGACCAGGAGCCCGGGGACGGCGGCGATCGCGGTCGCTCGGTACAAAGCCTGGAGGGACAGGTCGCTCGACCGGAGCTGCGACAGGAATGCAGCAAGCATGGCGACCAGTGCCAGCTTGGCCAGCTCGGAGGGTGCGAGCTGGAACCCGAACAGCTGGAACCACCGCTGGGACCCGCGGACGGTCGTGCCGAGCGGCGTTCGGACCAGGACCAGCAGGGCGAGGCTCGCCACGTAGATGATGCCCGCGTAGACTTTGACGAACCGGTAGTCGAAGCTCGCGGCGACCAGGATGACCACGACGCCGAGCGTGACGAAGGTCAACTGCTTCTTCAGGTAGAACCCCGGGTCGATCCGCTGGGCCACGAGCGACGCGTGGGTGGCGGAGTAGATCGTGACCAGGCCCACGATCCCCAGGGCGAGCACGGAGAGAAGCAAGATGGGGTCGAGATGCCGGAGCGGCCGGCGTTCCGACACGTACGGCTTGGTCGCGACGACGTCCATCAGTCCGTCACCCCGCCGTACGTGAACTGCGTGTTCGTCAGGCCGTAGAGCCCCTCGATGATCCGTCGCACGATGGGCGCCGCGGTGGTCGAGCCGTGTCCTCCCTGTTCGACCAGGGCCACCACGACGTACTGCTTGCCCTGGGCCTGGGTCATGGCCGCGAACCACGAGTAGTCCTGCTGACCGAACACCTGGGCCGTGCCGGTCTTGCCGGCCACCTGGACCTGCGAGAAGGGGAACCCGACGAACGCCGAGGCGGCGGTCCCTTGCAGCGGGACCTGGGTCAGGGCCTGGCGGACGTACTCGATCTGCGCCTGGAGGAACGGGATCCGGTGGCACCGGGGGTGCCACGAATGCAGGACATGGCCGTCCGCCTCCTGAGCCCGCAGGAAGACGTGGGGCACGCAAGCCCGGCCGCCGTTCTGGATCGCCGAGTACCCCGCGGCGAGCTGGAGCGGGGTGACGAGCGTGTCGCCCTGCCCGATCGACATGTTGATGAAGTCGCCGGGGAACCACTGGCCGTCGGGGAACGACTTCGGGTACTTCTTGTGGATGGCCGCCTTCCATGCGGCATCCGGAACCCGGCCCTCCTGCTCGAACGGCAGGTCGACACTGGTGGGCCGGCCGAACCCGAACGCCTGGAGGTCGCGCTGGATCTGTTCGACCGGCGGATCGGTCGGTGGGTAGTACCGCCGCCAGTACTCGTACCCGATCGGGTAGAAGACGGTGTCGCAGGAGTCGTACAGGGACCGAGCCAGCGTGATCGACCCCAGGTTCGCCGTGGTCCAGTTATGGAACACCTCGTGCAGGGGATCCTCGGGCACGGCCCAGGACGGGGGGCAGGGGTAATAGTCCGTGGTCGACACGATCCCCCGTCGGAGCGCGGACAGAAGGACGAACGGCTTGTACGTGGATCCCGGTGGGTACAGGCCCTGGATGGCCCGGTCGAGGAGCGGATAGCCCTTGGCCGCCCCGAATCGTCGCTCGTACTCGCCCGAGCTCATGCTCCGGACGAACACCGACGGATCGAAGGACGGGGCGGAGGCCAGTGCCTTGATCGCGCCGGTGGCCGGATCCATGACCACGACGGCACCACCGTTCGCCTGGAAGTCGCGCCCCGTGCCCGAGTCGTAGATGCCGTGGGCGTATTGCAGGCCGAGATTCAGGCTCTCCTCGGCGATCTTCTGGGCCTCGGTGTCGATGGTGAGGACGACGTCCTGGCCCGGGACGGGCGGTTGTTCGCCGATCTGGCCCAGGTTCTGGCCGGCCGAGTTGACCCGGTACTTGACGACGCCTTCCGTCCCTCGCAGGAAGCGCTCGTATTGCGACTCCACACCGGTGACGCCGACCTCGTCGCCCGCGCGGTAGCCGGCTAAGGCAGGATCCTTCAGCTGCTCGGGGCTGATCTGTCCCAGATACCCCAGGACGTGGGCGGCGAGGCTCCCTTCCGGATAGACGCGGACGGGCTCCGCGACGACGGCCACGCCGGGAAACTCCTTCTCGTGCTCGCTGATGTAGAAGTCCATGCGCTTGCCCACGTCGGCCTGGACCGGGACGGGCTGGAACACGTAGTAGCGCGGATCCTCGACCCGCGCGGCGAGCTCCGCCGCCGGCACGTCGAGCAGCTTGGACAGCCGGTAGAGCTCCTCTTCCAGGCGCGACCCGGCCGCTTGCTTGTTCACCGTGACCACCAGGCTCACCCGGTTCTTCACCAGGAGGTTGCCGTTGTCGTCGAGGATCCGGCCTCGCGGCGCCGGGAGATCCATGAGGCGCACGGCGTTCTGCTTCGCCTGATCACGGAACTGGCCCGCCGCCAGCACCTGGAGGAACCACAGCCGTGTGGTGAGCGCGGCGAACATGAACGCAACGAGCGCGGCGAACACCTTCAGTCGCAGCCCGGTCCGGCCCTCGGTCACCGCCTCGTCACCACCGCACCACGCGCTGTGACCGCGATGCCTCGGCCGCCCGTCGAAGGACCGGGTACACGAGCGGGGTCAGGATGGCGTTGTACACGGCCGAGAGCGCGGCCACCCTGAACAGGTACAGGGCGTTGCTGTTGAACTGTCCGAGCAGGAAGGACACCAGCCCGTAGAACAGGACACCGCAGAAGGTCCCACCCGCCACGACGAAGACCGGAAGCACCGGAGAGGGACTGACGACGTATTGGCGGAGCAGCCCCACGGCGTAGCCGAGCAGGGTGAGGGTGAGGGCGGTGATGCCCTTGGGCTGGTTGAGCAGGAAGTCCTGAGCCATCCCGCCGGCGAAGCCGGTGATCGCGCCGGAGGACGGTCCTTCCAGCATGGCGAACACGATCGTCAGCAGATACATGAGCTCGGGGCGGGCGCCGAGCAGGCGGACATCGGCGAACACCGTGGTCTGGAGCAGCAACGCCGTGACGATCACCACTGCAAGGGTGAGGAACCGGCGCACGAGGCAGGCTACCTCGGCCCACCCGAAAGGACCACCAAGACGATGTCGAGGCTCGAGAAGTCGACCGCCGGCGCCACCGTGATGAACTTCTCGAGGGCGGCGACGTCGGGGACCACATGCGAGACCGTGCCGATCAGGATGCCGGGCGGATACAGGCTCTGCGCCCCGCCGGGGATCCGGTACCCGGCCGTGACGACTTGCTCCCCCGCCTGGACCTCGATGCTCGTGTCCACCAGCCCCATCCTCATGTCGCGGTCGCCCTGGCCGGTCAGCAGGCCGGTGGTCCTGGAGATCGCCAGCCGCCCCGCGACCGCTGAATCAGGATCCACGATGAGCTGCACGATCGAGGAGTCGGGCGCGACGCGGATGACGTGGCCCACCAAGCGCTTGCCGCTCGCGACGACCGGCAGGTCGAGCTTGATCCCCTGGTTCGAACCCTTGTTGATCGTGATCGTCCACTCGAAGTTCGAGACCCCGCTCGCGATCACCTGTGCCGCCGTGGTGCGCACGTTCGGACCGAGGCTCTGGGTCACCTCGAGCAGCCCTTCCAGCTCGTGAAGACGCTGCTCGTCCGTGGCTCCCGTGGCCACCTGCGACTCCAGTTCGGCGACATGGTTCTTCAACCGCTCGTTCTCGGCTCGGATGGCGGGAAGGCGGACCAGCGTGGAGAAGAAGTTGCCGATCGGGTGCGTGACCTTGGACATGACCTCCTGTAGGGGGCTGATCACCGTGAGCGCGACCCGCCCCAAGCTGGCGAGCGGACCGTTGTTTCCCTCCCGGTAGTCGACCGTGATCGTGAGGAGTGACACGGAGACGAGCGCCACCACCACGAGCCTCGCGCTTCGCGCTCTGGTGGGGAGGGCCATCCCGCTACCCGCGGGACGGGCTCACCAGGACCCGCTGGAGCACCTCGAACTCCTCCAGGCACCGGCCGGACCCGATGGCCACGGAGGACAGTGGGTTCTCGGCGATGTGGACGGGCATCCCCGTCTCGTGCCGGAGTCGCTTGTCCAGGCCCCTCAGCAGGGCGCCGCCGCCGGTGAGCACGATGCCCTTGTGCATGATGTCGCCCGCGAGCTCGGGCGGCGTCCGGTCCAGGGTGTCCTTGATGGCGTCGATGATCGCGGTCACCGGCTCGTCGATGGCCTGGCGGATCTCGCTGTCGGAGATCTGGATGGTCTTGGGCAGGCCGCTCACCAGGTCGCGTCCGGGGATCTCGGCGATCAGCTCCTCCTGCATGGGATACACCGACGCCACGGCGAGCTTGATCGCTTCGGATGTCCGCTCCCCCAGCAGGAGCGAGTACTCCTTCTTCACATAGCTGATGATCGACTCGTCGAGCTCGTCGCCGCCGATCCGAAGGCTGGTGCTGGTGACGACGCCGCCGAGCGAGATGACCGCCACCTCGGTGGTCCCGCCACCGATGTCCACGATCATGTTGCCGCTCGGCTCGTGGATGGGGAGCCCCGCGCCGATGGCGGCGGCCATGGGTTCCTCGATGATGTACGCGCGGCGTGCGCCCGCCGCGATCGTCGCCTCTTCGACGGCGCGCTGTTCGACACCGGTACATCCGGAGGGAACGCACACGACGACCCGCGGCTTGGCCAGGAGTCGGCGCTTGTGGACCCGCTGGATGAAGTACCGGAGCATCTTCTCCGTGACGTCGAAGTCGGCGATCACTCCGTCCTTCAGCGGGCGCACGGCCTGGATGTGACTCGGCGTTCGGCCGATCATCCGCTTGGCCTCGTTGCCGACCGCGACGATGGCCCCCGTGAGCGTGTTGATGGCGACGACGGAGGGCTCGTTCAACACGATCCCGTTTCGCCGAACATAGACGAGCGTGTTCGCGGTCCCTAGGTCGACTGCCATGTCCTGCCCCAGGAACCCGAAAACGCCTTCGGCGCCAAGGCCTCGCCGGCGCTCCGGCGTGGGAAGTCTGCGCTGAACCCTCTCGGCCATGGGATTCGCGCCCTGTTCTACAGGAGGAACCCAGAGGTGGCAACCCGGGCACGCGCCCGAGCACCACGCGGGGTGCCGTAACCCCCGACCTGGGAGTAGGGTCACAGGTGCCGATGATCATCGCTCGCGCGGGGGAAGGGGCGCGATGGCGATAGCCATCGTGTTTCCCGGACAGGGATCCCAGTTCTCCGGCATGGCCGACCCGTGGACCGAACATCCGGCCGGCCAGTCGGTGCTCCACGAAGCATCGGAGGCCATGGGCCGCGACGTGGTCGGCGGTTGCAGGGACGATGAGGCCCTCGCCACGACCGAGTTCGTGCAGCCGGCCCTCCTCGCCTGCGACGTCGCGGCGGGCAGGGTCCTCGAGGCCGAAGGGGTCACGTTCGGAGCCGCCGCCGGCCACTCGCTCGGCGAGTTCGCCGCGTTGGTCGCCGCCGGCGTCCTCGACCTCGCCCCCGCATTGGAGGCCGTGGTCACGCGGGGACGGGCCATGCAGATGGCCGCGGAGCAGCGGCCCGGAACGATGTCCGCGCTGATCGGGGTGGGACCGACCGAGGCCGCCGAGATCTGTGAGGTCGCCGGCCGAGGCGACGTCCTCGCCGTCGCCAACGAGAACGCCGCGAACCAGGTCGTGCTGTCGGGATCGGTGGCCGCCATCGATCGGGCCGAGGAGTTGGCGAGGAGCCGTGGTGTGAAAGCGATCCGGCTGAAGGTCGCCGGGGCATTTCACTCTCCGCTCATGCAACCGGCAGTGGAACCGATCCGGGCCGCGCTCGCGGGCATCGAGTTCCGGGAGCCCCGGTTTCCCATCGTTGCGAACGTCTCCGGACGGTTCGTCGGCGATCCCGCTGCGCTGCGCGACGGGTTGTCCCGGCACGTGGTCTCCCCGGTGCGCTGGGAGCGCTCGATGCATGCGCTCGGGCGGGCCGGCTTCGACGTGTTCGTCGAAGCCGGCCCCGGCCAGGTGCTCTCCAAGCTGGCGAAGCGGGAGCTGCCGGGCGTGCGCGTGACCGTGGTCGGCTCACCGCGGGAGGCGGAGGACTTCGCCCGGTCCATCTCCCAAGGCGTCGTGTCGTGAGCCCACCGGAACACGATCCCGACGAAGGCTCGGGCGAGTCCGTAGGGCTGCCGATCACGCTCATCGTGTCGCCGGCGAGCGGGAGGCTGCGCGTGCTTCCCCCGGTCCGGTTCCGTGGCGGGCGCGAGTGGGTGGAAGCGGGCCAGCCCGTCGCCCGCGTCGAGCATGGGGGGTCGACCGACGATATCCTCGCTCCCATGCACGGTCGGATGGGAGGGCTGCTGGGTCGCGAGGGGCAGCCCGTGAAAGCCGGTCAACCGGTCGCCTGGATCGAACGGGGAGGGGAACCCTCCTCGTGAGCGGGCGTCGCCACGCCGCGATCGCCGGCGTCGGGTCCGCGCTCCCCGACCGCGTCGTCCCGAACTCGTTCTTCGAGTCGATCCTCGATACGAGCGACGAATGGATCCGTCAGCGGACCGGGATCGGCGAACGGCGGTTCGCCGCCGACGGCCAGACGACGTCCGACCTGGCGACCGCGGCGGTCCGGTCGGCGCTCGATGCTGCCGGCATCGCCCCCGATCAGCTCGACCTGATCATCTGCGCCACCCTCACGCCCGACACGCCCATCCCCGCGGCCGCGGTGTGGACGCAGCGAAAGCTCGGCATCGGCTGCCCCGCGTTCGACGTGAACGCGGCGTGCGCCGGGTTCTCGTTCGCACTTTCCACCGGAGCGGCCTTCATCGAGTCCGGCGCGGCCGAGACCGTCGCCGTGATCGGCGCGGAGGTGCTGTCGCGGGTCCTGGACCTCACCGACCGGAGCACGTGCGTGCTGTTCGGGGACGGCGCCGGCGCGGTCGTCCTTCGGCCCTCGGACGCACCCGGGCTGATCGGCTCGGTCCTCGGCACCGATGGCAAAGCCGCCGAGATCCTGATCATCCCGGCGGGCGGCTCCGCTCGGCCGGCCTCGGCGGAGAGCGTGGCCGGCCGGGAGCACTCGATCAGGATGCCGTCGGGCCGAGAGGTGTTCAAGCGCGCCGTCACGGAGATGGCCGGCGCCTGCCGGGAGCTGCTCGACAAGTCCGGCTTCGAGCCCGGTGACGTGGACCTCCTCATCCCCCACCAGGCCAACTCGCGGATCATGGTCGCGGTGGCCGAGCGACTGGGGATCGCGATGGAACGTGCCGTCGTCGACGTCGAGGAGATCGGCAACACGTCGGCGGCATCGATCCCCATCGCCCTCGACCGGGCGTGGCGGGCCGGCCGGATCGGCCCGGAAGCGTTGGTCCTCCTGACCTCGTTCGGCGCCGGCCTCGCCTGGGGGGCGAACCTCCTTCGGTGGACGGCGCCCGAGCCGGCGTCGTGAAGGTCGCCGTCGTCACCGGGGGATCCCGGGGCATCGGCCGAGCCTGCGCCGAGGCCCTGGCCGGATCGGGATGGACGGTGGCCGTTGGCTATCGAAGCAGCGACACCGACGCCAAAGAGACGCTGCATGCGATCGAGGGCGCCGGCGGCGTGGGCGGGATCGTGAAGCTCGACATCCTCGACGAGGGCTCGGTCATGGAGGCGTTCCGTGAGGTTGGCGCGACGCTCGGTCCCGTCACGGGCTTGGTCAACAACGCCGGCTACTCGCGGGACGGGCTGATGCTGAAGTACTCCATGGAAGAGTTCGAACGGACCATGGACACGAACGTTCGCGGAGCGTTCCTGTGCACGCAGGCAGCGCTTCGAAGCATGCTCCGCGCCCGATGGGGACGCATCGTGAACATGTCGTCCGCCGTGGCGCTCCACGGCAACGCCGGGCAGACCGCGTACGCGGCGTCGAAGTCGGCGCTCGTCGGGATCACCAAGTCGCTGGCCCGAGAGGTGGGTGGCAAGGGCGTCACCGTGAACGCCGTCTGTCCCGGCCTGCTCGACACCGAGATGACCTCGCACCTGACCGAGCAGGCCCGGGCCTACTACGTCGACCAGACCCCCCTTGGGCGCGCGGCCCACCTCGAGGAAGTGGCCGCGGTGGTCCGGTTCCTGATGTCGGACGACGCCGCCTACGTGAACGGCGTGGCCATCCCCGTGGACGGCGGGCTCACGGCATAGTCGCCCGAGGCCCGGTCCCTCTAGAGTTTGTCGAGCGCCCGGAGAGAGCCAAGGAGGAAGGATGGACAAGGGAGAGATCGAGGCCCGGGTCCGCAAGGTCCTGTCGGAGCAGCTGGCCGTGGACGAGGGCCAGGTGACCCCCGACGCCCGGTTCGCGGAGGACCTGAACGCGGACTCGCTCGACCTCGTGGAGGCCGTCCTGGCCCTCGAGGAGGAGTGGAACATCGAGATCCCCGAGGAGGAGATGGACGGCGTGAAGACCGTCGGGCAGGCCGTCCAGCTCGTGGCCTCCAAGCTCGGTGTCAGCTGAACGCAAGGTCGTGATCACCGGCATCGGGCCGGTCACGCCGATCGGCATCGGCGTCGATGACTTCTGGGCCGGCGCCACCTCGGGCCGGAGCGGGATCCACGGGATCACCCGGTTCGACGCGTCCGATCTCCCGGTGAAGCTGGCGGGAGAGGTCGACGGGTTCGACGTCTCGAGCTGGCTGGACGTGAAGGAGGCCCGGCGGACCGACCGGTTCGTCCACTTCTCCATCGCGTCGGCCAAGCTGGCCTGGGAGGACGCGGGGAACCCGGAGATCAAGGCGGACCGGGGCGGCGTGGTGTTCGCCACCGGGATCGGCGGGATCGAGTGGCTGTTGAACCAGCACAAGGTCCTGCTGGAGAAGGGCCCGGGCCGGGTGAGCCCGTTCATGGTCCCCGCGCTCATGGCCAACGCCGCCGCCGGCCACATCGCGATGGCATTCGGCTTGATGGGCCCGAACTTCTGCATCGTGTCCGCATGCGCGTCCGGCGCCCACGCGGTGGGTGAGGGTTACCGGATGATCCGCGACGGGTTGCTCGACCTCGCCATCGTGGGAGGGTCCGAGGCGGCCACTTTGCCGCTCACCGTGGCCGCGTTCGCCCAGATGACGGCGCTGACGAAGAACCCGGACCCCGAGACCGCGAGCCGACCGTTCGACGCCGATCGCAACGGGTTCGTGCTCTCCGAGGGCGCATGCGCGCTCATCCTCGAACCGGAGGACGGCGCGCGGGCCCGGGGAGCGAGGGTGTACGCGGAGGTCGTGGGCTATGGCGCCTCGGACGATGCCTTCCACATCACGGCGCCCGACCCCAAGGGATCCGGGGCGGCGCTCGCCATCCGTCTGGCCCTGGAGGACGCGCGCGAGGAGCCCTCCGCAGTGGACTACGTCAACGCGCACGGCACGTCGACGCCCCTCAACGATGCGTCGGAGACCGCCGCCCTCAAGGCTGCGCTCGGCGACGAGGTGGCCCACGAGGTGGCGGTGTCCTCCACGAAGTCGATGACCGGGCACATGCTGGGGGCGGCCGGAGCAGTCGAGGCCGCGGTGTGTGCGTTGGCCATCCAGAATGGCGTCATCCCACCGACCATCCACTACCGCACGCCGGATCCAGACTGCGACCTGGACTACGTGCCGAACGAGGCGCGACAGGCCGCCGTTCGCCTTGCGATCTCCAACTCCTTCGGGTTCGGCGGTCAGAACGCCGTCCTCGTCATCCGCGGCCCGTCCTGACCGTTCGCGCTCAGGGCGTGAAGGTCCGGTAGTAGGGAGCGGCGTCGAGCACCGCGCGAGTCGCGGTTCCGTCGATGACGGTGTCGAACCGGATCCGCCGGGGCGACCACTCCTCGGCGCCCACGCGGAACCACCCGTCGGACAGCGGGACGAGTTCCCAGTCCTCCTCGCCCCATCCCCACAGGAATCGGAGCGATCCGCGCCGAGGAAGGATCCGGAAGTTCGAGTACCACGGGTTGTGCGAGCGCCAGTGGCCCGCCACCGCCTTCCAACCGTCCGGCCGCTCGAACGTGGCCGGCCCGGCGTACCGA
>VAYX01000193.1 GCA_005885325.1 Actinomycetota bacterium | reverse complement strand
GGAGGTCGCCGAGCAGGGTCGTCGCGGTCGACGTCACACCTCCATCATCGTCATCTTGCCCGAGGTGAGGTCGTAGACCCCGCCCGCGAGCTTTAGCTTCCCATCCCTTATGAGGCCCGCGATGACGGTTGAACCTTTGCGAAGGACTCCGGCCTGCGCGCGCACGTTGCTGGCGATAGCGACGTCCAGGTTCTTGTTCTGGCGATCGATTCCAGGCCCGATCAAGCGGTACAGCGTGCTGATCTGACCGGGCGCGTCGCCCCCTTCCAGGGCCGCTTTCACGGCGCCGCAACCGCTGTGCCCCAGCACCACCAGGACCTTGGCCCCGAGCACGAGCGCTCCAAACTCGAGGCTGGCGGTCTCTTCGGCGCCCGCCACGTTGCCCGCCACCCGCACCACGAAGACGTCGCCGAAGCTGGCCGCATGGGGCCGCCGCTTCCCGAGCCGGAGGGCGTCCGCCCTCCCAGTGGCCCATGAGCGACCAACGCGGCCGGCTCTTGCCCTGGATGAAGCGCTGGTTGCCGTCCAGCAGGCGCTTCAGGGCTTCGTCGGCGGTCGCTGGCGCCGCCTGCCCAAGTGCAGCATCGGGCCCCGACCCCAGGCCGCCGGCGAGCACTCCGGCGCCGACCGAGGCCGCGCCGCGGAGAATCGTCCGACGAGACCAGGTGAGGTCGCTGGACACTTCCGGCCTCCTTTCGAGGAACGTCAGTGAGAAAGTGTGAGTGGGCTAACCGCCAGCGGCGCGAAGGCGGCGCTTCTTCTGCTTCTTCTTGAAGGCGGCGCGTTTCCGCGCGGTCTTTCTGCGGTTCTTCACTCGCATGGTGGTCTCCTATCGGCCGGAGGGTAGGGGAGCGCTCGGTGACGTTCGCTATCATAGACCGCCCGTACCAAGGCGCACAATCGTCCGATCGGTGACGGGAATTCAGAGCGTCCGGCGAAACAGCACGGTCGCCGCCGCCATCGCCCCCACCGCAAAGACGACGAGAAACGCCAGGTCGAGCGAGACGCGAGATCCTGGTTACGCGCTACTCGACGATCTGATCCACCTGCAGCATCACCGTCCGGGGGATCGTCAGTCCGAGCGCGCGCGCGGTCCTGAGATTGACGACCAGCTCGAGCTTGGTGGGCTGCTCGACGGGCAGATCTGAAGGCTTTGCGCCCTTGAAGATCTTGTCGACGAAGGTGGCGGCGCGCCGGTAGTGGTCGGGGTAGTTGACCCCGTAGCTCGCGAGCCCTCCGATGAACTCTGTCGACGCGTACACCGCCGGCAGCCGATGCTTGGCCGCAAGATCGACGATGAGCGGCGCGTTCGCGAGCGTGAGGGTCTCGAGCCCGACGACGAGCGCGTCCGCGCGCTCCCGCATGGCGGTCTCGAACGCCGGCCGCAGATCATCGGCCTTGCGCACGTCGAGCAGCAGAGGCTGGACGCCGAGCGATCGCGCCGCCGTCTCCACGGCAGTCCACTGACGAGGGATGGCCGGGTTGCTCATGTTGAACAGGGCCGCGATACGCGCGGCTTTCGGAACGAGCTCTTTGAGCGGCTCGACGCGCTTGGGGTATATCTCGGTCACGGTTGCGCTCAGGCCGGTGATGTTCAAACAGCCGGACAACCGCAGGCACGCGGCGTGCCACTGCGCGGCTCGTGGCTCGCGTCAATATTCTTGCGTGCTTGGCAGGCGTCGGCGCGGTGCGGTTCGCTCGGCTCGGGCACTCTACCCGATGCGAGCGGGGAAATGGACACTCGAGGTCAGCGGAGTCAACTCTGCCGTTGACCGGGCACTCTCGGGCGCTTAGCTTGCTACCATGCGAGGGCGGCTGGCGAGTGCGCCGAGCGAAGGCTCGGCGAAGGAATGAACCGCGAAGAAGTGGGGAGGACACCGATGCGCACTCAGTCCTGGAATCGGCGCGACGTGTTGAAGGCTGTCTCCGCCGCGGCGCTGGCCGCCGTCGCTCCCCGCTCCGCAGCCGCCCAGTCGGTCAAGTGGTCGATGGGCACCGAGCCGCCGAAGCTGAAGGCCCCGGCCAACGCCACCGACTGTCACCACCACATCTACAACGCCAAGTACCCGGTCGATCCGAAGGCCACGCTGCGCCCGGGCGACGCGCTGGTGGTGGACTATCGCGCCTTCCAGAAGCGCATCGGGACGACGCGCAACGTCCTCGTGCAGCCCTCGACCTACGGCACCGACAACCGGTGCCATCTCGAGGCGCTGGCCGAGTTCGGCCCGACGGCGCGCATGGTCGCGGTCGTCAACGACACCGTGTCGACCGAGGACCTCAAGCGCATGCACGGGCTCGGGGTGCGGGGCATTCGCTTCAATCTGGCGCAAGCGGGCGCCACGACGCCCGAGATGATCGAGCCCCTGTCGAAGCGGATCAACGACCTCGGCTGGCACATCCAGATCAACGCGCCGGCCGTCAAGATCATGGAGATCATGCCGATCCTCGAGCGCGTTCCCTCGCAGATCGTATTCGATCACCTCGCGCACATCCCGGAGCCCGAGGGCGTCAACCATCCGCTCTACGCCAGGGTGCGGGCGCTCATGGACAAGGGCCGCACGTGGGTCAAGCTGTCCGGTGCCTACGCGGACACCAAGGTGGGGCCGCCGACCTATTCGGACTCCAGCGCGGTCGCGCGCGCGTACGCGAAGGCCATGCCGGAGCGATGTGTGTGGGGCAGCGACTGGCCGCACCCGAGCGAGCAGTCCAAGCACCTGCCGGACGACGCCGTGCTCTTCGACCTGCTCACCGACTGGGTGCCCGACGAGAAGGTTCGCCACCGCGTGCTGGTCGAGAATCCGGCGACGCTCTACGATTTCCCGAAGGGGTGACCTGCCACGCGCCGGCGCCAGGTCATCGCGTTGATGCTGTCGGGGATATTCCCGGGGATCGGGCAGCTCTACAACCGTCAGCCCGTGAAGGGGGCGATCGGGCTCGCCCTCGGGGTGGCGCTGACCTGGGCTGCCGCCCGAGCCGCCCCGGCCGATCCGCTCGCGCTCGGTCAACCGGGCGCCGACGTCCTCGCGCCCCTCCTCGCGCTCCTGGCCGTCTGGGCGTGGTCCCTCATCGACGCCTGGAGAGTCGCCGGGCGTTGAGGCCCGGAGGCAAGCTGGTCCGCGGCGTCAGTGCTCTTGCCGTCGGTCACGCAGCCCGACGGCAAGATCGTTCTGGGGGGCACCAGCATGGCCGACGGGCAGCCGCGCATGACCATCGCTCGACGCAATCCGGACGGCTCGCTCGACCTGACCTTCGGCGACCCCGAGTAGGGAGCCGTCGAGGGCGGGAATCGTTACCGGAGACGCGGAGCGACTTCCTGCGCGTAGAGGCGAATCGAGGTGAGCACCTGGTCGAGCGGGATGCGGCCGCCGACATTCGACTCCATGATGACCCCCGACAGGCCCAGCGCGTCCCGTAGCTGGCGCAGCCGGTCGACGACCATGTCCGGGGTGCCATAGGCCACGCGATCGCGCAGCAGGTCTTCGTAGCTCACGTTGGAGAGGCGCTCGGCGCGTTCGGCGCGCTCTTCCGACACGGTCGTTCCCGTTGCGCCGACCGACTGAGCCATGTTCTCGGCCAGGCGACGATAGGCCCGCATGGTGCTCTCCTCGGGCTCCGAGCGGGCCTGGGCCGCGGTGGCCGCGACGTAGACCGGAATGCGGAGGTAGACGTTACCGTCGCCCGTATGCCCGGCCTCGCGCCGCGCGGCGCGATAGGCCAGGAGGTGGCCGATGGCCTCGGGGACGTCGAAGCCGCGCAGCCCGGTGACGAGCGAGTACCCCATGCGCCCGACCATCGGGAACGTGTCGTGCGTGGTGGCCGCCACCCAGATCGGTGGGTGCGGCTTCTGATAGGGCCGCGGCACCACCGTGAGATTGTCGAACGTGAAGTATTTTCCGGAGTGGGAGAAGCCGTTCTGCGTCCACGCCTTCAGGATGACGTCGAGCGATTCCTGGAAGCGCTCGCGGCTCTCGTCGTAGCGGATGCCGTAGCCCGAATAGGCGCGGGGAAAGCCGCTGCGCCCGACGCCGAAGTCGAGGCGACCCTGGCTGATCTGATCGACCGTGGCGGCTTCCTCAGCGGTGCGGAGTGCCGATGCGCAGGCGCTTCGTCCGGGCGGCGATCGCCGCGGCCAGCACGAGGGGCACCGAGGCGATCGACGGGATGCCGGCGCCCATCGGGTCGGTCGGTCGCCGGTGCATCGCGAAGTGGCGCTCGGCCAGCCAGACGCCGTTGAGCCCGTGCGTCTCCGCGATCTCGGCGATCGACATCGCTTCGGCAAACGCTTCCTCCTGCGTTCTTCCCTCGCGATAGTCGCATTCCATCACCAGGCCGACGTGCATGTCATCCTCCACACCGCCCGGAGCGTCCCGGCGGTCGGCCGATTATACTGCGCCCTGAGCCAGGGCAACGGCGCGCCCGCCGATCCGCATCGCTGCTCCGACGTCGCTCCCGTCAGTTGCCCTTGACCCAGGTCTGCGTCTTGTAGAATGGGCCGAGATAGCCACGCACCTTGAGCTTGGCGGCCTCGGTCCACACCTCGGCCTTGTAGATCTTGCCGTCCTCGGGGTCCGTGATCGTGCCGTTCTTGTAGCGGTCGTCGCTGGCGCTCAGATCCTTGACGATCACGAGGCCCACGATCGGCTTGTCCTTGTCCGGCCCCGTGCACTTGGTGCAGATCTTCGGCTTACCCTGCGCGTCGTTCGGCTCGGTGAGCCCGGTGATCTTGCCGAACAGCTTGCCGCCCTGCTGGTAGATCTCCACGTCGGACACGACCTTGCCGGTCTTCTCGTCGACCGTCTTCCACTTGCCGACGATGGAATCGAGCGCCACGGTAGGTGTGGCGACCAGCAACACCGTCAGCGTCAGGAGAGGACCGATCCGCTTCATGTGGCTCCTCCTCGAGGGTGGGCTCGGGTCTATTTCGGCGGCGGTTCCGCCACGACCGTGCGAAGCGTGGCGAGGTATTTCTGGGCGGCGCGCTGAACGTCGGCGGCGGTCACCGCGCGCACCTGGGCCTGATAACGGTCGAGGAATTCGTAGCCGACGCCCGCGGTCTCGAGCGAGGCGAGATACCACGCCTGGCGTGCGTTCGTACGGCGGTCCATGGCGAGGGTGCCGAGCAGGTAGGCCTTGGCGACGCGCAGCTCCTCGTCGGACACGGCCTGCTTCTGGATGCGCTCGAGCTGCTCGCGAAGCGCGGCCTCGGCCTTTTCCTGATTGGCCGGCGCCGTGCCGAGGAGCGCCAGGAAGTAGCCCGGGCTCACGCGAAGCGGCTCCCGCGCGGCGGTGGTGTAGGCGAGTCCCTGCTGGTCACGGAGCTCCGAGAAGAAGCGGCTGGCCAGTCCGCCGCCCAGCACCGTGCTCACCAGCTTCATGGCCGCGAGGTCGGGATCGGTCAGGGAAGGAGCCAGCCCGCCCATGAGGATCTGGGACTGGGCGCCCGGCACGGTCAGAACCACCCGCGCGGCGGCGGGCGCCGGCGGGGGCGTCGTGTTGGGCGCCGGCGCCGGCGCCGCGGGAAGCGGACCGAAGAGTCGCTCGGCCCGGGCGATCACGTCCTGACGCTTCACCTTGCCGCTGACCGCCAGGACCATGCCCCCGGGCACGTAGTGGCGCCGGTAGTGAGCGAGGAGCGCGGCGCGATCCATTCGCTCGACGCTCTCCTTGAGCCCGAGGGCGTCCCACCCGTAAGGGTTGTCGCCGAAGGTCCGGGCCAGCAGCGCGTCGAAGGCGGCATCGTACGGCTTGTCGGCGCGGTTCCGGATCTGCCGCACGAGGAAATCGCGCACGGCCTGGGCCGTCCCGTCGCTCAGCGACGGTCGCAGTGTGACGTCGGCCACGAGGTCGAGCATGTCCGACCAGAAGCGCGACAGCGCGGTGGCGGTGATCTCGGCGTAGTCGGCGTCGGCATAGGCGTCGATGCTCCCGCCCATGCGATCGGCCGCGCTGACGATCTCGGTGCCGTCGCGCGTGGTCGTGCCGCGCACCACGATGAGCTGGAGAAAGTTGGAGAGCCCGGCCGTCTGGCGGGTCTCATAGCGCGTGCCCATCCGCACCATCAGCGACATTCCGACGACCGGCGCCGTCGGGTTCTCCCGCACGAGCACGGTCATGCCGTTGGCGAGCCGGGTGCGCGCGACAGCGCCGGTCGCGCCGTCGGCGGCGCCCGCGAGGCTCGCCGCCGCGAGGAGGCCGAGAGCCGCGAACCCCGCGGCGAGCGTGGCGGCGAGGGAGCGGCGGCTCATGGCTTGGGCCGGAAGGCGAGCTGGGCGTAGTTGGTCCGCGACAGGTAGCGGCGTGCCGCGTCGCGGATCTGCTCGCGCGTGATCTTGCCCAGCCGATCGATATAGCCGAGCTCCGCCTCGAGCGTCCAGGTGGTCTCGGCGAGCGCGTAGGCGTTGGCGAGCCCCTCGGACGTCTCGGTGTCGAAGGCGTGCTGCGACTCGAACTGGATGACGGCCAGCTGCCGCTCCTCCTCGGTCGGACCCGACTCCTGCATTCGCACGATCTCCTCGAGGACGATCTGCTCGACCCGCTCGAGATCCTTGGCCTCCAGATCGGCCCGTAGTGTCACGATGCCGCCGCCCATCAGGGCCGCGTAGTTCATCGTGATCGAGGACACCAGCCGCTCCTGGTCGCGCAGCCGCTTCGCCAGCCGCGAGCTCTCCGCGCCCGCCAGGATGGTCGTCAGAAGATCGACCGCGTCGCCACTGAGATCGTTGGCGGGCGGCGCCTGCCAGCCCATGGCGAGCCGGGCCTGCTGCTCGGGACGCTCGACCGTTCGATGGACCGGGCCGGCGAGCGGGCGCGGCGCCGGCGCCGGCACGGGCTGGTAGCCGGTGGCCGGGACGACACCCCAGATGCGATCGACCATGGCGCGGATCGCCTTCACCTCGACGGGCCCCGCGACCACGAGCGCCATGTTCTCCGGCGTGTAGTACTGCCGGTTGTACGTTTTCAAGATTTCGCTGGTGGCGGCGCTCAGCGTGGGCCGCGTGCCGAGCACCGGAGAGCCGTAAGGGTTGTCGGCGAAGACGAGACCGTAGAGCTGCCGGATGATGGCGGCCTTGGGATTGTCGGTCTCGATGTTCGCTTCCTCGAAGATCACCTCGCGCTCGCGCGCGACTTCGTTCGGATCGAACTTCGAGCGGAAGACCATGTCGGCGAGAGTCTGCAAGGCCATCTCGGTGGCCTCGGTGGGAACGACGATGTAGAAGTCCGTGTAGTCGAACGAGGTCGTCGCGTTGGTGCGCCCGCCCACGCCCTCCACGGCGCGATCGATGTAGCCCGGGCCCCACTTGTCCGTGCCCTTGAACAGCATGTGCTCCTGGAAATGCGAATAGCCGAGCTGCTCCGGTCGCTCGTACCGCACGCCCACGCCGACGTAGAGATAGACGGCGACGATGTCGGCGGCGCGGTGATCCTGGACGATCAGCCGGAGGCCGTTGGGCAACACCTGACGAACCGGCGCGGGCAGGTCGCCGCCGGCGCCGCCCTGACCCGAGAGGCCGGCGCAGCCGCTCGAAAGCAAGAGCGCGACGACCGACGCGAGCACGGCCGTACCGAGGGCCCGGTGCGGTCGACTCACTGGACTTTGCCGGTCACGTCGAGCATCTTGCCGGCTCGAAGCACCGTCACCTTGAACGGACTGCCCGCGGGCTTGCTCGCCAGCGGATCGCGGATCTTCGTCAGAGCCTCGACGCCGGACGATAGCCACGCGACCCACCCCACCACCAGAAACGCCGCCGGTCCCCGCTTCATCGCACCATTCCTCCCGAATCGAGGTTTGCTTACACCGTCCGGCGTCCGCGGCTTCCGCGGAGCTCGAGGGGCCCGGTCGGCAGCATTACGCGGGCGGGCGAGATACGCAAGGAGGATGGCGGGGAGGGGAGGCGCGGACCAACACCCGCACGGGAAGGAGCGTCCCTTCCCGTGCGCTATCCGAAGTGGGTCGTTCTGTGCTTACGGAAGCGAGACGGTGGTGCCGTCGCCGGAGGCCGAGATGTTGAACGTGCCCGACCCGGAGGCGGAGGAACCCTCGCCATGAACGGGCCCGCGGTCTGGCCCTGGCTGTTCGTGGCGACCACGGTGAGGTCCGTCAGCGCCGTCGGCAGCACGCCCATGTGGGCGCCGTAGATGGAGGCCGAGGACGCGAGAGCCCGGGCATCGGCCTGGGCCTTGGCGATCCGCGCGCGCGCCTGAACGTTGGCGTAGAGCGGGATGGCGATGGCTGCCAGGATGCCGATGATCGCGACGACGATCATCAGCTCGATGAGCGTGAAGCCTCGCTGGTTCGCTACCGTAATCCGCTTCGCTGTCCACCACCGATACATGAAATCCCCCTGTCTGAGCGCTCTTGGGTTATACGCAGGTTCGTTGCCAATGTGGGGGTGCAGCTTCGGTGCCATGCGCGTGCCGGGCGCGACGTCCAACGACTCAGGCACTTAACGGCTTCACATTTCCGATATTTCGGCACGGCTCATCAAATGTGCCCATGCACGCTGGCACCCCTGTGCCGTGTCTACCGCCGGACGGACCCGTACCAGCAAGCGAGCTATTTCTGCACACCACGCGCTGCACTGCTCGCCGGGCGGATCCAGATTTCCGGAGTGTGAAATTCCCGAGGGGCCTCGTGTACAGTCGGGGCGATGCCCGGAGGATCCGAAGCCACCGAGGGAGGCGGACGGAGCGCGCCCGGGCCTTCGCCGGTGCGCCTCGGCGCGCTCCGGCACCGCGATTTCCGATTATTCTGGATCGGCCAGCTCATCTCGCAGGTCGGTACCTGGATGCAGAGCGTGGCGCAGGCGTGGCTCGTGCTCGAGCTGACGCACTCACCGCTCCAGCTCGGGATCGTCAGCGCGCTCCAGTTCACGCCGATCCTGCTCCTGTCACCGGTCGGTGGGGCGCTGAGCGATCGCTTCGCCAAGCGGCGGGTTCTCCTCGTGAGCCAGACGGTGATGCAGCTGCAAGCGCTGGTGCTGGCCGCGCTCGTCTGGAGCGGGTACATCCGCTACTGGCATGTGGCCGTGATGGCCGTGATCTATGGCCTGGGGCGGGCGCTCGACATTCCCACGCGCCAGGCCTACATCACGGATCTGGTGGGGCGCTCCGATCTGCCCAACGCGGTAGCGCTCAACTCGGTCATCATGAACGGCGCGCGCATCGTTGGCCCCGCCGTGGCGGGGCTGCTCATCGCCGCGTTCGGTGTGGCGCTCGCCTTTTTCCTGAACGGCGTGAGCTTCGTCGCCGTGCTCGTCGCGCTGCTGGCGATCCGGACCGACGGGCAGCCGGATCCGGCCGGGCGGCTCGGAATCCGGGAAGGAGTTCTCGACGCGGTCGCCTATGCCGCGAAGACGCCGCCGGTGGCGTTCACGCTCGGGCTGATGGTCGTGGTGAGCCTCCTGGTCCTCAACTTCAACGTGGTCGTCCCGCTGGTTGCCCGGAACGTGCTGAACCAGGACGCGCACGGATTCGGGCTCCTCATGTCGGCCCTGGGCGCCGGCGCCGTCGCCGGAGGCTTCAGCGTCGCCCTGTTTCGCACCGGCCAGCCGCCGCTTTCATTTCTGGTGGGCTCGGCGGCGACGCTCTGCGCCGGACTCGTCGCGCTGGCGCTGGTCGATCGCTTCGCAGTCGCGTTCGCGGTTCTCGCGCTCCTGGGCTGCGCGCAGATCCTCTTCACGACTGGGTGCAACACCACCCTGCAGCTCGCCGCGCCCAACAATCTACGCGGGCGGGTGATGGGGCTGTACACGGTGACCTTCGCGGGCATGACGCCGTTCGGCTCGCTGGTCGTCGGCATGGTCGCCGAGCACCAGGGCGTTCGGGCGGCCTGCGCCGCCGGCGGCGTCATCGGTCTGCTCGGCGTCGCTCTGCTCGTGGCGATCGCCCACCGCGCCGGCATCGTCTGGAGACCCGCGCGGGCGGCGTAGTCGTCTCGAATTCGTGTCAGGTGTAGCTCTCAAATGTCGACGACTTGCAGCGGACTTGACAAGCGACGCAACCTGTCCATAATGATGCAGCTTTTTCGGATCGATTCCGTCTCCGTCGCGCTTTCTCGATCGGTCTATGACGAGGAGGATCGACATGACTCGACGTGCTTGGACTCAGACGCTCCTGGCTCTCGCCGCCGCCTTGGCCCTCTTGACGGC
>VAYX01000014.1 GCA_005885325.1 Actinomycetota bacterium | reverse complement strand
AGGATGTTGTTCGGGATGATCAGCGTGGTGTAGACGATGACGGGAGCTGCGAGGTTCGGCAGGATCTCCCGGAACATGATCCCCGAGTTGGTGAACCCGAGCGATCGGGACGCCTCGATGAACTCCTTCTCCCGGATCGACAGGACCTGCCCTCGGACGATACGGCCGATATAGGGCCAGCTGAACAGGGCGATGATCGCGACGACCAGGGACACGCCCGGCTGGATCAGCCCGCCCAGGCACCCCGTCGCCGTGATGGAGCAGGCCGCCGCGATGCCGATGGCCAGCAGCAGGATCGGGAGCGACAGCACGATGTCGATGGCGCGGGACACGCCCGTGTCCACCCATCCGCCGAAGAACCCCGCCAACGTTCCCATGATGATCCCGATGCCCACCGCGAGCCCAGTCGCGAAGAACGCCACCGTGAGCGAGGTCCGGGCTCCGTAGATCGTTCGGACGAACACGTCGCGGCCGAGCGTATCGACGCCGAACCAGTAGTTCCCGCTGGGACCGACGGCGGGAAGGCCGATCTCGTTCGTCAGGTCTTGATTGAGCTCGTTCGGCCCGTGATGGACGACGAACCTGGCGATGAGCGGTGCCGTGATCGCCAGCAGGAGCAGGATGGCGATGAAGGCCACCCCGAGCAAGGCCACCTTGTCTCTCCGGAACCGCCGCCAGAACAGCTCCCACGGGGACCGGCCGATGACGGCGGCCGAAACCTCGACCCCCGCCTCGAGTTCAGGCTCGGTGACGGTGTCCGTAACCTGGCTCATCCCGGTGGGCGTGCTCCCTTCCGGCCCCGGCAGGGCCGAAGTCTAATAGCAGCCCGACTTCCCGAACAACCTGGCCCAATCGCGTTATACGTGCGTGCGGGCTCGAGCGGATTGGGCCGGGCCCGGGCGATGCTCAGGAGCGCATCAAGGCGGCCAGCCGGGGCACGATGTCCACGCCTCGCAGCCGGCCGAGCGACCCGGCCGCACATTCCCGTTCGCCGAACGCGGTCGAGCCGTCCGGTTGCACCGATCCTCCGCTCACGAGGAGGGGGACCGGCTCCGCCGTGTGCGCCTTTCGAACGCACGACGTGGAGTGGTCCGCGGTAACCGCCACGATCGTTCGACTGCCGTCGATCAGGGGCAGGACCTCGCCGAAGAAGGCCCGGTCGATCACCTCGATGATGTCGCGTTTGTCCTCCGCCCGGCCGTCGTGAGCCGGGACGTCCGGACCCTTGATGTGCACGTACAGGGCGTCGAAGCCGTCGAGTGCCTCCGCCGCGAGCGACGCCCACCGAGCGTAGTCAGCCTCGGCGGCCAGGCGGGGGGCGTCGACCGGGGCCATCCCCAGGAGCATGGCGATGCCGCGTTCGACCGGCATCTCCACGAAGCAGCCCCAGGCCGGACCGAACCGCTCCTTGATGGGCTGGAGCGTGGGGACGTGGTCTCCACCGTCACGGGTCAGGACGAGATTGGCGGGGAGCTTGCCCCTCCTCCGCCGCTCGGCGTTCACCTCCGACGCGTCGAGGATCTTGGCCGCTCCTTCCACGAAGGCGTTGGTCAGGTCGGCGGCTCGCCTGGCCGCATCGCTGTCCTCGAGCGGCTCGCACCGGGCAACCTCGAGCTCGAACGTCTCCAGCGCGACTCCCAGCGACCCCTCCTTCCGGTACGCGGGGTCGGTGTTGGTCACCTGCGCGGACAGGGGTCCCTCGCCCGCCCGGATCACCAGGACGCCTCGGTGCTCCACCGTGGACCGGAGCTCGAAGGTGACGCCGGGAAGCTTGAGCTTCTCGTTGACCTCGGCGGCCAGGGCTCGGGCTTCGTCGGACGACAGGTCCCGTCCCACCCGGCGGTCGACGATCCGGGGCCAGTCCGCGGTGGCGAAGTTCACCCGGTAGGCCAGGTCGCCGTCGCGGAAGTCCATGCCGGCGCCCACCGCCTCGACGACGCCGCGGCCAGGATGCTCGCCTCGAGGGTCGTAGCCCAGGATGGCGAACACGGCGATGTCCGACTCGGGAGCGATGCCCGGGCCGACGGTGACGACGGTCCCGGTCCGGCCTTGCGCCGCAAGCGCGTCCATGAACGGGGTTCGGGCGGCCTCCAGCGGCGTGCGGTCTCCCAGGGCTGGGACGGGATCGTCTCCCAGCCCGTCGAGGCAGACGTAGAGCAATCGATACACGCGCTCCCCTATCGGTACTTGACGATGAGCGCGAACTCCTCCGGGTCCAGGCTCGCTCCGCCCACCAATGCCCCGTCGATCTCGGGGTGCGCCATGAAATCTCGGATGTTGCCGGCCTTCACGCTCCCGCCGTACTGGACCCGGACCGCGTCGGCCACCTCTTTCGAGTAGGCCGACGACAGCGTCTCCCGGATCAGGCCGACGACCTGGCCGGCGTCAGCGGGCTCGGCGTTGCGCCCGGTGCCGATGGCCCAGATGGGCTCGTATGCGATCACCACTCGGGCGGCGTCCTCGGTCCCGACGCCCTGGAGGTCCCGCCGCACCTGGCCGGCCACCTTGTCCTCTGTGGCCCCGGCCTCCCGTTCCCCAAGGCTCTCCCCCACGCAGAGGATCGGCACCATGGCGTGGGAGAAGACCGCCCGCACCTTCTTGTTCACGACCTCGTCGGTCTCGCCGAACAGCTGACGGCGCTCCGAGTGGCCCACGATCACGTAGTCGCACTTCAGCGCCTGCAGCATCAGCGGCGAGACCTCCCCCGTGAACGCGCCCTTCTCCTCCTGGTGCACGTTCTGGGCGCCCAGGCCGTACGGAAGCCGATCGCTGTCGATGAGGGTCTGGACCGCGCGAAGCGCGGTGAACGCGGGGCAGATGACCACCTCCACGCGGTCGGCGTCGGCCCTGTCGAGCAGGTACGACAGCTTCTGCACGTCCCTGATGGCTTCCAGGTGGGTCTTGTGCATCTTCCAGTTGGCCGCGATGATCGGCCGCCGCTTCGTCACCCCTCGTCCTCCAGGACCTTCACCCCTGGGAGCTCCCGGCCCTCGAGGAACTCGAGCGAGGCGCCCCCGCCGGTGGACAGGTGGTCGAACCCTTCCCCCAGCCCGAATCGCTTCACGGCCAGCAGGCTGTCCCCTCCACCGGCCACCGAGTACGCGCTCGATCCGGCGATGGCCGTGGCCACCCCCCGGGTCCCCGCGGAGAACGGCTCCAGCTCGAACACGCCCATCGGGCCGTTCCACAGGATGGTCTTGGCCTCGGCGATGGTCATGGCGAACTCCTCGACGGTGCGTGGGCCGATGTCCAGCCCCATCAACTCCCTCGGGATCCGCGAGGCGGGAACGGTCGTGCGCGGCGCGTCGAGCGTGGGCTCCGGTGCCGCCACGGCGTCCTCAGGTAGTTGGATGACGATGCCACGTTCGTCCGCCCGCTTCCGCGCCGCAAGCACCTCGTCGAACCGGTCCGGCTCGACCACGCTCTTGCCGATCTCGCCGCCCTGGGCCGCGATGAACGTGAACGCCATGGCTCCCCCGATCAACAGGGCATCCACCCTTCCGACGAGGGCTTCGACCGTCGAGAGCTTGTCCGAGACCTTGGCCCCGCCGAGGACCGCCACGTACGGGCGGGCCGGCTCGCCGAGGAGCTTGGACAGCGCTTCCACCTCCCGCTGCAGCAGGCGTCCGGCGGCCGCCGGCCTCCCCTGCTCCAGGAACAGGGACGGGAGCGCGGCGACCGACGCATGGGTCCGGTGGACGGCGCCGAATGCGTCGTCCACGTACGCCTCGCCCAGGCGGGCCAACCGCTCCGCGAACCCCCGGTCGTTGGCCTCCTCGCCCGGGTCGAACCGGAGGTTCTCCAACATCACGATCTCGCCCGGGCGAAGCTCCGCGCACCGGCGTTCCACCGAGTCGTCGACCACGACGTCCGTCGGCTCGTAACCCACGGCGCCGCCGATCAGCTCGGCAAGGCGTTCGGCGACGGGAGCCATCCGGGCCCCCTCGTCGACCTTGCCCTTGGGCCGGCCCAGGTGGGACGCGAGGACGAGCGACGCGCCGGCACTGAGGAGCTCGCGCAGCGTCGGAAGGGACGCCTGGATCCGCGAGTCGTCGGCGACCTTGCCGCCGTCCAGCGGAACGTTGTAGTCGACCCGAACGAAGACCCGCGTGTCGGCGACGTCGCCGAGGTCATCCAGGGTCCGTAGGGTCACAGCTTGCTCGCGACCAGGGTGGTCAGGTCGACCAGCCGGTGCGAGTAACCCCATTCGTTGTCGTACCAGCCGAGCACCTTGACCATGTTGCCGATGGCCATGGTGGCCAGGGCATCGAAGGTGCACGACGCGGACGAGCCGACGATGTCCGAGGACACGATGGGATCCTCCGTGTACACGAGCTTGCCGGCCAGCGGACCGCGCTCCGCGGCCGCCCGGTAGGCCGCGTTCACCTCCTCGATGCTCGCCTCCCGCTTCAGCGTGGCCACGAGGTCGGTGACCGAGCCGTCGGGGATGGGCACGCGCATGGCCAGGCCGTCCACCTTTCCCTTGAGGTGCGGGATGACCACGCCGGTCGTCCTGGCCGCCCCGGTGGAGGTGGGAATGATGTTGATGGCGGCGGCCCGGGCCCGCCGGAGGTCCTGGTGGGGCAGGTCCAGGATCCGCTGGTCGTTGGTGTATGCGTGGATCGTGGTCATGAACCCCTGGTCGATGCCGAAGGCGTCGTCGAGGACCTTGGCCATGGGGACCACGCAGTTGGTGGTGCAGGACGCGTTCGAGATCACGTTGTGCGACTTCGGGTCGTAGGCGTCGTCGTTCACCCCGAGCACCATCGTGATGTCCTCGCCCTTGGCCGGGGCGCTGATGATGACCTTCTCCGCGCCGGCCGCGATGTGCTTGTCCGCGTCCTCCCGTTTGGTGAACAGGCCGGTGGACTCGATCACGATCCGCGCGCCCAGCTCCTTCCACGGCAGGTTCGCCGGATCCTTCTCCGCCAGCACCCGGAGCTCGTCGCCGTCGGCGATGATGCTGGTGTCCGTGGACGTGACCTCGCCGGGGAACGTCCCCAGCACCGAGTCGTACTTCAGCAGGTGGGCCAGGGTCTTCGCGTCGGTGATGTCGTTGACCGCGACGAAGTCGATGTCGAGGCCCTGTTGCTTCGCCGCCCGGAAGAAGTTGCGGCCGATCCGACCGAACCCGTTGATGCCGACCTTGATGCTCATGGCGTGCCTCCTGGAAGGGCGGGGTTCACCGCCATCCTAGCCAATCCGAGGTGGTTGCCTTCGGGGACCGTGTCCTGCGACGTCGGTCGCGCGGCTGCGGTTGGATCAGGCGCTCTCGCCGCGGTCCAGATCCCGATGCTCCACCGACACGGGCAGACCCTTGTCCCGGAAGAACGAAGCCAGCTCGTCGGCCACGACCACCGAGCGGTGCTGGCCGCCGGTGCAGCCGACCGCCACGGTGAGGTAGGCCTTCCCCTCGGCCACGAACCCGGGGACCATGAAGCCGAGCAGGGCGCGGAGCCGTCGCATGAACTCGCGATAGGTCTGCTGCCCCTTGACGTAGGTCCGGACCCGATCGTCGGTCCCCGGCAACGGCCGGAGCTCGTCCACCCAGTGCGGGTTGGGGAGGAACCGGACGTCGATCACGACGTCGGCATCGCGTGGCGTGCCGTACTTGTACCCGAACGAGATCAGCGAGACCTGGAGGCCGGCCTCGGGTGGCGCGTCGGCGAAGGCGTCCCGGAGGCGGTCGCGGAGCTCATGGGGAGTCAGGCCCGACGTGTCGACGATGAGGTCGGCGTCGCCCCGGAGACTCTCCATCATCAACCGTTCCTTGCGGATGCCCTCGATGACCCGGTCGGCCGGCGCCAGCGGGTGGCGGTGGCGGGTGGCGGCGTATCGGTTCACCAGATCCTCGTCGGAGGCCTCCAGATACAGGATGGCGTAGGGGATGGAGAGTCCCTTGAGCTCCTCCAGGGCCTTCGACAGCTCCCCGAAGAAGACCCCGCCCCGGGCGTCGACCACGGTGGCGACCCGCCCCGGCCCGCCGGGGCGGGCCGCCAGCTCGGCCATCTTGGGGAGCAGCGCCGGCGGGATGTTGTCGACGACGAAGAACCCCAGATCCTCCAGGCACTTCGCCGCTTCGGAGCGTCCCGCCCCGGACAGCCCGGTGATGATGGTGAACCCCGGCCCCTGCGGACGCCGCCGGATCGAGCGGACCTTCCCCTTGGACTCGGGCTCGCGCTTGGCCGCCTGTCCCATCAGGCGCTCACCCTCCGCTCCGAGGCGGGGGCGGATCCGTGGAGCCGCTCGGACACGGCCCGGGCGATCTCCGGTCCCACGCCCGGCGTCGCGGCGATCTCCTCCAGCGAGGCCTGAGACAGGCGGGCGAGCGAACCGAACCGCTTCAGCAGGGACTTCTTGCGAGCGGGCCCGATCCCCGGCACAGCGTCGAGCGGCGAGGCCATCACCCTCTTGGAACGTTTCTCGCGGTGGTAGGTGACGGCGAACCGGTGAGCCTCGTCCCGGATGTGCTGGAGGACGAACAGGGCCTCGGATCCCCGCGGGATCCGGAGGGGGTCCGGCCGGTCGGGGAAGTACACCTCCTCCAGACGCTTGGCCAGGCCGATCGCCGGGATATGCAGGTCCAGGTCGGCCAGGACCTTCGTGCCCACGGAGAGCTGCCCCCGCCCCCCGTCCACGACGATCAGGGCGGGTGGATACGAGAATCGGCGACGCCTCGGCGTCCCTTCGTCGCCGGTCCGCCCGGGCTCCCGGTCGCCATCGGGCCCGGCCTTCAACCTGGCGAATCGCCGCCGGAGCATCTCATCCATGCTTGCGAAATCGTCCTGTCCGGGCACTCCCTTGATCTCGAACCGGCGGTAGTCGGACCGCTTTGGGAGGCCGTCCTCGAACACGACCATGGAGCCCACGGTGTCCGTCGGCCCGAGATTGGAGATGTCGTAGGCCTCGATCCGAAGCGGCGCCTGGGGCAGGCCGAGGACGGTGGCCAGCTCGGTCAGGGCCCGGGACCGCGCGCCGAAGTCCGAGGCCCGTCGAAGCTTGTGCCGCTGGAAGTGTTCCCTGGCGTTCTGGGTGACCACCTCCAGGAGCTTGCGCTTGGCGCCTCGGCGGGGGACCGCGAACGTGACGGGGCCACCCCGCCGGTCCGAGAGCCACATGGCCAGGACGTCGGCGTCGGCGGGCGCCTCGGGAACGAGGATCCGGGGCGGGACCTCCTCCCGCTCCATGTACAGCTCGCGGACGAAGGAGGCCAGCAGGCCGGGGCGATCGAGCTCCTCCACTCGGTCCACGATCCACCCCTTGCGTCCCATGGCCCGTCCCTTGCGCACGAAGAACACCTGGAACGCCGCCTCCAGGTCGTCCTCGGCCAGGCCGATGACGTCGAGGTTCTCCGCCTGGGTGAGGACCATCTCCTGGCTCTCGAGGGCGCGACGAGCCGCAACGAGCTGATCGCGCAGCTTCGCCGCAAGCTCGTACTCCCGCCGCTCGGAGGCCTCGGTCATCTCCCGCTCCAACCGCCGCAGGATGGGGCGCTCGTTGCCGGACAGGAAGTCGGCCAGGGCGTCGACGTGCGCGCGGTACGACTCATCGGTCACGCCGGTGACCTCGGGCACGCATGGGCCGGCGCACCGCCCGATGTCGTAGTACAGGCACGGCCGCCGGGCCCGGGCCCGCTGGTCGAAGAACGCGTTGGAGCAGGTCCGGACGGGGAACACGCGGGTCAGCGCGTCGAGGGTCTCGCGGATGGCGTAGGCATGGGCGAATGGCCCGAAGTACTTGACCCCCTTGCGCCTGGCCCCCCGCACGACCTGGGCCCTGGGCCACCGCTCCCCCACGGTGAGCGCCAGGTACGGGTAGGACTTGTCGTCGCGGTATCGGATGTTGAACCGCGGAAGGTGTTCCTTGATCAGGTTGTACTCGAGCATCAGGGCGTCGACCTCGTTCGACGCCACGATCCATTCCACCGACTCCGCGGACGCCATCATGGCCTCGGTCCGAGGATGGAGCGGCTTTCCCCAATAGCTCGCCAGGCGCTTTCGGAGCGAGGTAGCCTTGCCCACGTAGGTCACGCGGCCGTCCGCGTCCCGGAAGAGGTAGACACCGGGCGCGTCGGGGATGGTCGAGGTGTCGGGGCGGCCGACGCTCACGCACACATTCTAGGGGCGAGACCTGCGGCCTCCGAGGAGCGCGGCCGCACCTCCACGCCTATTTCACGACCACCTGCCCGCTCATCGTGGGGTGGACGTCGCAGTGGAAGTAGTACGTCCCCGACTTCAGCGGCGGGATCGTGTAGGTGACCTTGTCGGGGCCCGTCACCAGGTCCCCCCGGAAGAGCGGGGTGCTCAGCTCGGTCGAGCTGGGGAAGATGGCGATGTTGTGCTGGGTCCCGGCGTCGTCGTTGCTGAACGTGATGGTGGACTCCTTGCCCGCAGTCAGGGTGATGGTTCCGGTGTCGAAGGCCAGCCCCTGGGCGGTGACCTCCGTGGTGGTACCTCCACCTCCACCTCCACCGCCCGTGGAGCCACCGCCGCCCCCGCTCACCCGGAGCGTGCCGTACATCTGGGTCGGGTGCACATCGCAGTGGAAGTAATACTCGCCGGCCTTCAGCGCGGGGACCTTGTAGTCCGCCGTGGCCGGGCCGGTGATGATCTGGCCCTGCTCGATGGGGTGCGTCAGGTCGGTCGCGCTGGGATAGACCGACACGTTGTGCGTGACGCCGGTGTCCTTGTTGTCGAAGGCGATGGTGAAGGGGGCGCTCGCGGGGGCCTCGATGCAGTTGGTGTCGAAGGCGATGCCCTGGGCCACGATGTCCACCACCCCGTTCGACGCCTTCGTGCACTGGGTCGTTGGCGGGGTGGTGGTCGGGACGGCGGAAGGGGTCGGACTGGGGACCGCGAGACCCAGACCGCTCACGTCCCCGTATGTCCCCAGCATCAGGTCCTGGGGCGTTTCGGCGTACCAGGCAACGTAGACGGCCGAGCCGTCGGGCGTCGCGGCCACGGCCGGCAGGATGCCGCCGGTCGTTCCCTTCACCTCGATCGGATCGAACGTGTCGGCGGTGGCCGAGGCCAGGCGCACGCCGTCGGAGCCCGGGTCGTACCAGGTGACGTACACGGCTCCGGCGTCGTCCGCGGAGATCCCCGTGGAGCGGCCGGCCTCGTTGACGCCCTTGCCCACCGTCGCCACCGTCACCGTCCGCCAGGTGATGCCGTCCCTGGAGGTTGCCGCGTGCACCTGGTCACCCGCGTAGTACGAGACGTGGGTGGTCCCGTCCTTCCCGGTCGTCGCAGACAGCCCGTACCCGTCGGCGCCGGACTCAACGGTCGAGAACGCCCAGCCACCCTCCTCCCCTCCACCCAGGGCCGCCGCATGCACGCTCGATCCGTTCGAGTAGAGCACCACGGGCTGGCCGGAGGCGGAGATGGTGGCGGCGACACGATACGGCTGCGACGAACCGGACCTCCGCGGGATCGTGTCCAGCACGTCGGTCTTCCATGCTCCTCCGGCCATCGTCTTCACGGTGACCTCTTGGCCTCGAGCCGTGGACAAGATGAACGCCACCCAGGGCGTTCCCGACGGCGTCACGGCGACCGCGGGAGGGCCGAGCGGGCCGGCCCGTTCCAAACGAGGACTCATCGACTGGAGATGCGTCGCGGTGAACGACCCGCCCGAGCTCTCCGCATACCACAGGCCGGTGTCGGCGGCCCAGGCCACGTGGAACCCGCCCGAGGGATCGATGGCCAGGGCCGTCCCGTTGACGTTCTGCGGCGTGATCGACTTCACCTCGGGCACGATGGCCGGGTCGAAGGCCACGTCCACGTTGGGGATGGCGGCCTGGATGGCCACCGCCCCCCGGGTCCAGATGCCGTCCTTCGTGCTGGCCAACAGGACGGCGGGCAGCGTCGGCGAACCGATGGGACGGGTGGGCGCGATCTCTCCCTCCTTCAACTGGGGAAGGAATCCGAAGTAGGAGACGTACGGCGTGCCCTGGGGATCCACGGCGACCGACGGGTCCAGGCCCACGTCGTCGAGGAAGTCGGCGACCTGGGGGATGAACCGGTTGCCGGAGCCGAAGGTGACGCTCGGGGGGGTCGGCGTGGCGCACGCCGCCGCCATGATCCCGAGGACGAAGACGGCCGGAAGGACCTTCCTGGACATGAGCGCGGGCCATGCTAGCAAGCCCGGCTGAGGCTCGCGCCGCGCTACGCGTCCTGCGGGATCCGCTCTCGCTCCAGCGGGAGCGCCCCCAGGACCTCGGCCAGGAACTGTCCGGTGTAGGACCCGGCGTTCGCGGCCACGGCTTCCGGCGGACCCTCTGCCACGATCCTGCCGCCGGCGTCGCCGCCCTCCGGTCCGAGATCGACGATCCAGTCGGCGGTCTTGATGACATCCAGGTTGTGCTCGATCACGAGCACCGTGTTGCCCGCACCCACCAGCCGCTGGAGCACCGCGAGGAGCTTCCGCACGTCCTCGAAGTGCAGTCCGGTCGTGGGCTCGTCCAGGATGTACAGGGTGTTCCCGGTGGCGCGCTTCTGGAGCTCGGAGGACAGCTTGATCCGCTGTGCCTCGCCACCGGAAAGCGTAGGCGCCGGCTGTCCCAGCTTGACGTACCCCAGGCCGACGTCCGAGAGCGTCTGGAGGTGCCGGCTGATGACCGGGATGTTGCGGAAGAACTCCAGAGCCTCGTCGACGCTCATCTCCAGGACGTCGGCGATCGACCGGTTCTTGTATCTGACTTCCAGGGTCTCGCGATTGTACCGATGCCCCTTGCACGCCTCGCACGTGACATAGACGTCCGGGAGGAAGTGCATCTCGATCTTGATCTGCCCGTCTCCCGCACAGTTCTCACACCGCCCACCGCGGACGTTGAACGAGAACCGCCCGGGCCGGTACCCGCGGACCCGGGCCTCCGGAACCTGGGCGAACAACGCGCGGATGTGGTCGAACATGCCCGTGTACGTCGCCGGGTTGGACCGCGGGGTCCGGCCGATCGGCGACTGGTCGATGTCGATGACCTTGTCGATGCGTTCCCACCCGACGAGGCGGCGGTGCTTGCCCGGGAGGACCCGCGACCGATACAGCTTCTGCATGAGCGCTCGGAGGAGGACCTCCTGCACGAGCGTGGACTTGCCGGAGCCGCTCACGCCCGTGACGCACGCGAACAGCCCGAGGGGCAACGCGAAGTTCACGTCCTTCAGGTTGTGCTCCCTGGCTCCCAGCACCTTCAGCCACCGGTCGTCCGGGTTTCTGCGGACCTGCGGAGTGGGGATCACTCGCTTGCCGGAGAGGAATGCGCCGGTCAGGGAGTCGTCGTCGTCTACGATGTGGTCCGAGGCCCGGATGGTGGCCTCGTCGTGCTCCACGACGATCAGCGTGTTGCCCAGGTCCCGGAGGCGGACCAACGTGTCGATCAGCCGGCGGTTGTCCCGCTGGTGCAGGCCGATCGACGGCTCGTCCAGGATGTACAGGACTCCAACGAGCCCGCTCCCGATCTGGGTGGCCAGGCGGATCCGCTGGGCCTCGCCCCCCGCCAGCGTGGCCGACGCCCGGGCCAGCGCCAAGTAGTCCAGGCCCACGTCCACCAGGAACCCCAGCCGGGACCGGATCTCCTTGATCAGGCGCTCGGCGATCATCCGCTCCCGCTCGGACAGGTCGACCTGGTCGAAGAACGCCAGCGTGTCGCGGATCGAGCGCGACGTGAGCTGGGCGATGTTCACACCTCCCACCGTCACCGCCAGGCTCTCCGGCCGAAGGCGCGCGCCGCGGCACGTTCGGCACGGGACCTCACGCATGTACTGTTCCAGCCGGTCCCGCTGGCTGTCGGAGTCGGTCTCCTCGTACCGGCGTTCGACCGCCGGGATGACACCCTCGTACGTGGTCCAGTACGAGCGGGTCCGCCCGTAGCGGTTCCGGTACCGGACGTGGATCTCCTGATCCGAGCCGTACAGCACGATCTCGCGGGCTTTCTTCGGCAGCTTCTTCCAGGGCGTCTTGGTGGAGAAGCCGTGGGCCTCGGCCACCGACTCGAGCACCCGGTACCAGTACTCGAGGCGGGTCCCGGCCCACGGCGCGATCCCTCCCTCTTCGATGCTGAGCTCGGGGTCGGGCACCACGAGCTCGGGGTCGACCTCCAGGCGGGTCCCCAGGCCGTCGCACGTCGGGCAGGCCCCGTACGGCGAGTTGAACGAGAAGTTCCTGGGCTGGAGCTCGTCGAACGAGATGCCGTCGTACGTGCACGCGAGCTTCTGCGAGAAGTGCTGCACGTCCTCCTTTCCGTCCGGCGTCTGCACCGCGATTGCCGCGATCCCCTCCGCCAGCTGGAGCGCCGTCTCGATCGAGTCGGCGACCCGGCGGCGGATGTCGGGCCTTGCCACCAGGCGGTCCACCACGACCTCGATCGTGTGCTTGTAGTAGCGGTCCAGCCGGATGGGCTCCGACAGCTCCCGGGTCTCGCCGTCGATCCGGGCTCGAGGGAACCCCCGGCGAGCCAGGTCCCCCAGGAGCTTCTCGTACTCGCCCTTGCGGCCCCGGACCACGGGGGCCAGGATCATGAACCGCGTGCCCTCGGGGAGCTGCATGACCTGGTCCACGATCTGGTCGGGGGTCTGGCGGCCGATGGGCCGCCCGCACTTGGGACAGTGCGGATGGCCGATCCGGGCGTACAGCACCCGGAGGTAGTCGTAGATCTCGGTTATGGTTCCCACCGTGGACCTCGGGTTCTTGGACGTGGACTTCTGGTCGATCGAGATGGCCGGGGAGAGCCCTTCGATGAAGTCCACGTCCGGCTTCTCCATCTGGCCCAGGAACTGCCGGGCGTAGGCCGAGAGCGACTCCACGTAGCGCCGCTGGCCCTCGGCGTAGATGGTGTCGAAGGCCAGGGAGCTCTTCCCTGAGCCGGACAGGCCCGTGAACACGATGAGCTGGTTGCGGGGTAGCTCCAGCGTGACGTTCTTGAGGTTGTGCTCACGGGCCCCGTGAATCACGAGCGTGTCGGTGCCCACGGGGAGATTGTAGTGGCGGCCCCGACAATGCCCCTCCGTGCCCGGCCACTCACCCCGCCGGGCCCGACGTCGCCCCGCGGTAGGCTGAGCCCGTGACCGAGCGGGCCAAGCTGGAGAAGCTCTCCTCGGCCGAGCTGCACGATCGGGCCACCCGCCTGGCGTGGCGGCGACTCGACGTGGGCTTCCTGTGGGACCTGCTGAAGACCATCCCCGAGGCCCGGGCGGCCGTGGGGGACGAGGAGCGGAGCGAGACCGACATCATGCGGCCGCTGGCCCTCCTGAACGACCTGGTGGACGCCGACCGCGGCACGCTGGCCGATGCGCTCCGTCCCCTGTACATCGAGTACCTGGAGGAGCACGAGGGACGCGACGACGGCTCCGAGGGAGACACCTGACGGACCCCCGTGGCCAGGCAGGGCTGCACCATCTCGACCTGAACGTCAGCGACCTCCCCCGCTCGGTCGCGTTCTACGAGGAGGTGCTGGGCCGGTTGGGCTATCGCGAGGTGGAGCGCGGCACGGGCTGGATGTCGTTCGGGGACGGGACGTTCTACATCACGCTCGTTCAGATCGAGGAACGGTTCGCCGCCCGGGGGTTCCATCGCAAGGGCATCGGCGTGAACCACCTGGCCTTCCCGGCGCCGAGCGTGAACGCCGTTGACGACTTCCACGCATGGCTGATGGCGCGAGGCGTTCCGGTCCTGTACGGAAGCCCCCTGGACATGGGCCACCCCGACCAGCCGAACTACGCGGTGTTCTTCGAGGACCCCGACCGGCTGAAGCTCGAATACGTCCATCGGCCGGGATGAACGCGCGATCCCCGGGCGTGGACCTGTCATCGTGGCGCGACGAGTTCCCCGTCCTGGAGCGGAAGGCCTATCTGATCAGCGCATCGCTCGGGCCGGTCTCGCGGCGGTCGCGCAGCTACCTCGACGCGTACGTCGACGCATGGGCATCCAAGGGCGCGCCCGACCACGTGTGGTTCGAGGACATCTTTCCCACCATGCGCGCGCTGAAGGATCGCTTCGCGACGCTGGCCGGCTGCCATCCCGACGAGCTGGCCATCACCACGAACATCTCGATCGCCCTCTCGACGATCGCCTCGTGCGTGGACTTCTCCCGGCGCCGCAAGGTGATCCTGTCGGAGCTGGACTTTCCCACCGACGGCCACGTATGGCTTGCCCAACGATCCAGGGGGGCCGAGGTCGAGTTCCTGAAGTCACCCGACGGCCTGACCATCCCGCTCGAGGAGTACGAGCAGGCCATCGACGAGGACACGGCGATCGTCATGGTCAACCGGGTGCTGTACCGCTCGAGCGCGCTGGTCGACGCGAAGGAGGTCTGCCGGATGGCCCGGGAGGCGGGCGCATTGTCGATCGTGGACGACTACCACGGGATCGGGATCGTCCCGCTCGACCTGCACGACCTGGGGTGCGACGTGTACACCGCCGGCGTGCTGAAGTGGCTCTGCGGGGGTCCGGGCCTGGTGTTCCTGTACGCGCGGCGGGATCTGCTTCCTGAGCTCGAGCCCGCGGTCACGGGATGGTTCGCCACCCGCGAGCCGTTCTCCTTCGACACCCAGCACCTCGAGCTCCACCCGACGGCGCGACGACTTGAGCACGGGACGCCGCCCGCGCCGGTCTATCCGGTGGCCCTGGGTGGACTCGAGATCATCTCGGAGGCCGGCGTCGACCGGATCCGGGCCCGACAGGGCGAGCTGACCGATCACGTGATCGCCCGCGCGGACGAGGCGGGCCTGCCCGTGCGAACGCCGCGCGCCCGAGGCGAGCGCGGCGGCGTGGTGAACGTCGGCGTGGGGCCGGATGCCGGGTCCATCTGCCACGCCCTGCTGGAACGGAACGTGTGCACGGACTTCCGGGGCGACGGGCTCCGGATCTCCCCCCATTTCTTCAACACCGAGGCCGACGTCGATCGGTGCTTCGAGGAGCTCCGTCCACTCCTGTAGCCCTCAGGTCGCCGTGACCACCCGTCCGGCCCGAGTCACCAGCTTCAGATCGCCGAGCGCCGTGAGGTCCTCGCGGGGATCGCGGGCCAGTGCGATGAGGTCGGCGGGCGCGCCCGGCTCGAGCGGCCCGGCCACCAGGGCTTCGAGGATCTCGTCCGAGGTCATGCCCACGGTCTCCCGGAGGAGCAGGACCTCCCGGACGTCGATCCCCGGCGGGATGGCTCCGTTGCCGAGGTCGGTGCCGTAGACGACCGTGCCGCCGGCGGCCCGGAACCGAGCCATGTTGTCGGCGGCCATCCGAAGCTCCGCCGTGACCGCGCCGTAGCTCCAGATGTCGAGGGTCGAGACGATCCGCATGGCCTTGGCTGCCGCCTCGAGCACCGACTCGGAGAGCCGCTCCGTCCACGGACAGTGCGCGAACTCGTTCACCCCCGCGCCCAGGGCCCGCTCCGCCTGTCCGGCGCCCTGCACGTGGGCCGTCACCGGCAGACCTCGCTCCCCCGCGGCCTGGACGATGGCTGCGAGCTCTCGGTCCGTCGGTGTGGGCCCGGCCTCTGCGTTCAGGGACACCTTGATGGCAGCGGCGCCCCGGTCCGCCATGGCCACGACGGCCTTGGCCGCCTGCTCCGCGCCCTTGATCTCCAGCCCGGTCCCGGCCGGCGCCCAGCGATCGGTGGTGGGGTAGCCGCCGGGTGCGGTGAGCATGGGGCCGGCCGCCCGGATCAGCGGCCCGTTGAACGCGGGCAGCTCCGACGCATCGGCGAGCGGGAAGATGACGTCCGGGGGCCACGCCAGATCCCGAACGGCCGTCACCCCGCCGAGGAGCACAGCGCCGGGGTCCGCCAGGCCGATGTGGACGTGGCGATCAGCCACCCCCGGCATGAGGAACCCCTCCACCTCGAGCTCGTCGTCTGCCTGGGGGGCCAGCCGGGCCGACCCAACCCACTGGATCCGGCCACCGTCGCAGACCACGCTGACCCGGTCGATGAGCTTGCCCGGCCCCAGCCACGCGAGCGGGGCGCGGACGGCGAGCGTCGGGCTCAGGTCCCGACTCCCGCTTGGCGAAGGGCCTTCAGCTCCTTGCGGAGGTCGACGACCTCGTCCCGGAGGCGCGCCGCGTACTCGAACCGCAGCTCCTTGGCGGCCTGGTGCATCTCCTCCTCCAGGCTCTGGATGAGGCGCTCGAGCTCCTCGGTCGGCATCTCCACCCGCTCGCGGCGCCGTCGCCCCCGTTCGGGCGTCGGCGCCTTCCCCCCGTCGACCGCCATCGACAGCAGGATGTCCGACACCTTCTTGCGGATCGACTGAGGGTCGATGCCGTGCTCGCGGTTGAACGCCATCTGGATCTTGCGCCGCCGCTGGGTCTCGGAGATGGCGGCCTTCATCGAGTCGGTGACCTCGTCCGCGTACATCAGGACCGTGCCGTCCACGTTGCGGGCGGCCCGGCCGATGGTCTGGATGAGCGAGGTGTCCGACCGGAGGAACCCCTCCTTGTCCGCGTCGAGGATGGCCACCAGCGAGACCTCGGGGAGGTCCAGTCCCTCCCGAAGAAGGTTGATCCCCACCAGGACGTCGAACTCCCCCAGTCGGAGGTCGCGGAGGATCTCGATCCGGTGCAGGGTGTCGATCTCCGAGTGCAGGTACCGGACCCGGATGCCCATCTCCATCAGGTAGTCGGTGAGGTCCTCGGCCATCTTCTTGGTCAGGGTGGTCACCAGGACGCGCTGGCCCGCCTCGGCGCGCTTCCTGATCTCCTCGATGAGGTCGTCCACCTGCCCCCGCGTGGGCCGGATCTCGACGTTCGGGTCGATCAGCCCGGTGGGCCGGACGATCTGCTGCACGATCCGCTTGGACGTCCGGAGCTCGTAGGCACTGGGTGTGGCCGACATGAACACGGTCTGCCCGACCCTCTGGACGAACTCCTCGAACCGGAGCGGCCGGTTGTCCAGGGCGGACGGCAGCCGGAACCCGAACTCCACCAGGGTCTCCTTGCGGGTCTTGTCACCCTCGTACATCCCGTGGATCTGGGGCACCGTCACGTGCGACTCGTCGATGACGCACAGCCAGTCCTGGGGGAAGTAGTCGAGCAAGGTGTACGGGGCCTCCCCGGGCTGGCGGCCGTCGATGTGCCTCGAGTAGTTCTCGATCCCCGAGCAGAACCCCACCTCCCGCAGCATCTCCAGGTCGTAGTTCGACCGCATCCGCAGGCGTTCCGCCTCCAGGAGCTTGCCCTGGGACTCCAGCTGGCCCAGCCGATCCTTCAGCTCCTCCTCGATCCCGGCGATGGCCCGCTGCATCCGCTGGTCCGACGCCACGTAGTGGGTGGCCGGGTAGATCCACACCTCGGACAGCTCGCCCAGGACCTCGCCGGTCAGCGGGTCGAACCGGGTGATCCGCTCCACGTCGTCGCCCCAGAACTCCACGCGGATGGCGGTCTCCTCGTAGGCGGGGAAGACCTCGAGCGTGTCGCCCTGGACCCGGAACTTGCCCCGCACGAAGTTCACCTGGTTCCGCTCGTACATGATCTTGACCAGGCGCGTGATGGCGAAGTCCCGGTCGATGGCCACGCCCTTGTGCAGCCGCAGGACCTGGCCCATGTACTCCTCGGGCGTGCCCAGGCCGTAGATGCAGGACACCGAGGCCACGATCAGGACGTCCTTCCGGGTGAGCAGCGCGCTCGTTGCCGAGTGGCGCAGCCGATCGATCTCGTCGTTGACCGACGAGTCCTTCTCGATGTAGGTGTCGGTCTGGGGAACGTAGGCCTCGGGTTGGTAGTAGTCGTAATAGCTGACGAAGTACTCGACGGCGTTCTCCGGGAAGAACTCCCGGAACTCGTTGGCCAGCTGCGCCCCCAGCGACTTGTTCGGCGCGATCACCAGGGTGGGCTTCTGGACCCGCTCGATCACCTGGGCGATGGTGAAGGTCTTCCCCGTCCCGGTGGCCCCGAGCAGCGTCAGGTAGTCCTCACCGGCCAAGACGCCCTGGGCCAGGTCCTCGACGGCGGCCGGTTGGTCGCCCGCGGGTTCGAACTCCGCATGGACCTTGAACGGGGGCATGCGTGGATTGTAGGTGCCTTCGCCGATACCCCTGCTCGGCGCCTACATCCGGCCGGCCTCGATGATGCTCTGGAGGAACCGCCGCGTCCGTTCCTCCCGGGGGGCCGAGAAGATCCGCTCCGGCGGGCCCTCCTCCAGGATCCGCCCGGCGTCCAGGAAGCACACCCGGCCGGCGATGTCGCGGGCGAACCCCATCTCGTGGGTGGCGATGACCATGGTCATGCCACCCGCGGCCAGCTCTCGGATCACGTTCAGGACCTCGGCCACCAGCTCGGGGTCCAGGGCGCTCGTGACCTCGTCGAGCAGCATGATGTCGGGCTTCATGGCCAGGGCCCGGACGATGGCCACGCGTTGCTGTTGGCCGCCGGACAGCCGGTCGGGGTATTCCTCCCGCTTGTCGGCCAGGCCGAACCGCTCCAGCAGCTCGAGCGCCCTGGCCCGCGCCTCCGCCTTCGACATACCCAGTGCCTCCATGGGGGCCAGCGTGACGTTCCGGATCACGGTCATATGAGGGAACAGGTTGAAAGCCTGGAAGACGATGCCGATGTGCCGCCGGATGCGGTTCACGTCGACGCCCGTGGCCGTGATCTCCTCGCCCCGGACCGTGATCCGCCCGGCATCCACGGGCTCGAGGAGGTTGATGCACCGGAGCATGGTTGACTTCCCCGACCCGGACGACCCGATCAGGCAGATCACCTCGTGGTCCGCGACGGACAGGTCGATGCCCTTCAGGACCTCGAGCTTGCCGAACGACTTGTGGATCGCCTCGAGGCGGAGAGCCTCGCCGTCGGCCCTCGGTCCGTTCACAGCGCGGTTGCCACCTGCCGCCGGCGCCGCTGCCGGGACACGAGCCAGTCCACCAGCCGGGTCATGGGGATGGTCACCAGCAGGAACAGGAGGGCCGCGGCCAGGAGCGGGGTGAAGTTGAAGTCGGCGTTCTGGATGATCTGCGCCTCCTTGAATGCCTCGGGAACGACCACCACGAAGGCCACCAGTGCCGTGTCCTTCTGGAGCCCGACGAAGTCGTTCAGCAGCGGCGGGACGACACGCCGCACGGCCTGTGGGATGACCACGAAGCGAAATGTCTTCCACCGCGAGAGGCCGAGCGAGCGGGCGGCGGCGGCCTGGCTGGGATGCACCGACTCGATCCCGGCACGGTAGACCTCCGCGACGTAGGCCGAGTAGGACAGGATCAGCGCCACGACGGCCCAGAAGGTGGCCGAGCTGGGGACGCCGGTGAGCGACAGGCTGGGCACGCCGAATCCCAGGAGATAGACGACCAGGATGGTGGGGATGCCCCGGAACAGGTCGGTGTAGAGGATGGACAAGGCACGGATGGGAAAGAACACCGGCCCGGAGAGGCTCCGCATCACGGCCAGCAGGAGGGCGAAGGCCAGGATGAAGACCTCCGCCACCACGAAGTACTCGACGTTCCTGATGAACTTGGCCGCGATGTCGGGGAACGAGCTCCGGAACTCCTCCCCGTTGAAGAAGGCCTCCTTCACCGCAGGCCAGTTCGGGGAGCGGGAGACGGCAAACGCGATGGCCGCCGCCACGACGAACGTGCTGACCACGGCGATCAGGACGCCCCGGGCCCCCTCCTGCCGAAGCCCGCTCAGGATGCCCGGGCCTCGTCCGGGGTCCGGTTCACCGGGAGGGAGCTCGTAGAGCTCCGGAGCACCGCCTCCCCCAGCGCCCATGGAGGCCGGCTACGAGGTGCTGAAGACGGGCACCGCGCCCACGTTGGTCTTCTCCGACAGCCACTTCGTCGTGATGGCCTGGAGCGTGCCCTCGGACTTCAGCTCGGCCAACGCCTGATTCACGCAGCCCACGAGGGGATTGCCCTTCACGAAGGTCATCCCGAAGTGCTCGGGCGTGCCGACGGTGGGGAACTGGCCCACCACGACGCTGTTCTTCACCTCCTGGACGAACGGATCGGCGATGAACAGCGCGGTCGGCAGATCCACCACGATGCCGTCGACCTGGTGGGCGTTGATGGCGGCCACGGTGTCCGAGAGCGAGCTGAAGGCGCCCGGCTCCTTGGTCGGCTTGATCACGTCGACGATGTAGTCGTAACTGGTCGTCCCGAGTGGCGCGGCGAGCGTGTAGCCCTTCAGGTCGGCGAGGCTCGCTGCATTCGTGATCGGCGAGCCCTTCACCGCGACCAGCGCCTGGTTCACGTCGTAATAGCTGTCGCTGAAGTCGACGGCCCGGGCCCGCTTGGCGGAGTACGAGATCTGTTCGATGGCGAAGTCCCAGCTCTTGGCTCCCGGGGCGTACGTCTGGTTGAACGGCGCAACCGCCCACCGGACCTCGTCCGCGGAGAAGCCCATCGCGCCGGCGACCGCGTATGCGACGGCGCTCTCGAAACCCTTGCCCGTCGCGGGGTCGTTCAACTTCCATTGCGATCCCTTGGCCGCCCCGCCCTGGAAGTACGGTGGGTACGCCGGGTTGTCCGTACCGACGATGAGCGCCCCAGGGCTCACGTACGTGGTGACGCCCTTCGCGCAGTCCGCCGCGGTCCCTGCGATCGAGGGGCTGCCGGTCGACAGGACGGGGTTCTCGGAGGCGCACGCTGCTGCGAGCAACCCAAGGACGGCCAACCCAACGAGGACCTTCCGCACCGTCGACCCCCTCATTTCCTCGGTTCCCACGTGAAGAACCGGGCCGCCAGGATGAGCCCGGCCAGACCCCAGATGGCCACGATCAGGACGTCGCGCCACAGGAACTCGAACGGCGCGCCGTAGAACCCCGCCCGCATGGCGTCAGCGAAGTGCTTCACGGGGAAGATCCGGGCCACCGTCCTGATCCACTCCGGGGTGTCCACCCCGAACGGGATGAAGATGCCGGACAGGAACAGGAGCGGCAGGATGATCGCGTTCACCACCGGAGGCGCGGCGTCGGGGTTGGGGACGATCGAGGTGGTGGCCAGGCCCAGCGCGGCGAAGCTCATGGCACCGACGACGACCACGGCGGCGAACTTCAGGAGCAGGACCCCGCTGGGCACGTCGGCGCCGTAGAAGGCGACGCCGAACGCGGACGTGATGATAACGAGGAGGATGGCGACGATCAGCACGTGGAGCACCCGGCCGCCCATGTAGGCCCAGCCCGGCAACGGCGTCCCCTTGGTCCGCTTCAGGATCCCGGCGTCCCGCTGGAACACCACGCTGATGGCGATGTTCGTGTACGAGGCGGTGATGACGGCGAACGCCGACATGGCGGCGACGTAGTAGGTGGACTGCTTGATGAAGACTCCCGGCGCGACCTCGATGGTCCCGCTTCCGAGAAGCGAGGTGAAGATCACCAGGAACATCAGGGGGAAGGCGAACGTGAAGAAGGCGGAGCCGGGATTGCGCCAGAAGGCCTTGTTCGTGTAGCGGACCTGGCGGAGGGCCAGGGCGACGTCGCTCACTCCGCACCCGCCTCCCCGCCGGTCAGTTCGAGGTAGATGTCCTCGAGGGTCGGACGGTAGACCTCCATTCCCTCGAGCTCCGCGCCACGATCGAGGGCCCAAGCGGTGAGCTCGTGCAGCACCTTCGTGGGATGCTCGGTCCGAAGCTCCAGCGTGCCGTCGCCGAGCGGGACCTGGCCCAGCGACGGGAGCCCCTCCCCGTCCTCCACCCGGAACCGGATCACCGTCTGGGCCGTGTCGCGGCCTCCGATCGTCGCCGGCGGTCCCTCGGCCACGATCAGGCCCTGCGCGATGACCGCGACGCGCTTCGCCAGGTACTGGGCCTCATCCATGTAGTGGGTGGTCAGGAAAACCGTCTTCCCCAGCGCGATGAGGTTGCGGACGATCTGCCAGGCGTTCCGCCGGGCACTGGGGTCGAAGCCCGTCGTCGGCTCGTCCAGGAAGAGCAGCTCGGGGTCCCCGGCTAGGGCGATGGCCACGTCGAGGCGGCGCTGCTGACCTCCGGACAGCTTGTTCACCCTGGTGTCCCGCTTCTCCGAGAGGCCCACGACGTCGATGACCTCGTCGACGGGCCGGGGGTGTGGGTAGTACCCGCGGTACATGTCGATGGTCTCTCGGACCGTGAGGAACGGGTCCACGCCGCTCGACTGGAGGACGATGCCGATGCGCGCCTTCGTCGGCCGGTCCAGCTTCGCCGGGTCACGTTCCAGCACGGAGGCCTCGCCTCCGGTGCGCTGGCGGTACCCCTCGAGGATCTCCACGGTGGTCGTCTTGCCCGCGCCGTTCGGACCGAGCAGCGCGAAAACCTCTCCGCGCTCCACCGTCACGTCGATGCCCCGAACGGCCTCGACGTCCCCGTACGACTTCCGGAGGCCGCGGACCTGGATGACCGGCTCCGCCATGGGCGGAGCCTATCAAGGCGAGGGCTCGACCACGTACCCTTCGCGCTTGTCCACCACGTTCACGAGCGGCTGCCCCGCGACGAATCTCCGGAGGTTGTCGACGAACAGCCGAACCACCGCCTCCAGCCATCCCTCGAAGTCGCCCGACACGTGGGGCGACACGATCGTGTTCGGCAGCTCCCAGAACGTGCTGTCCGATGGAAGCGGCTCCCGCTCGAAGACGTCGAGGGCGGCGCCGCCGATCCGCCGCTCCCGAAGGGCCTCGATCAACGACTCCTCATCGACCGTGGCGCCCCGGCCCACGTTGATGAACCTGGCGCTCGGTCGCATCGATCCGAACACCGAGGCATCGAAGAGGTGCCGGGTGGCCGGGGTGGCGGGAAGTGCATCCACCACGTAGTCGGCCCACGCGGCCGCGCCCGCCAGGCCGTCCGTCCCGGCGATCGACTCGAAGATGCCGTCGCCGGACCTGGCCCGTCGCCCCACCCCGCGAACCTCCATCCGAAGATCCCTGCCGGCGCGGCCGATCGCCCGGCCGATCGGTCCCACTCCGGCGACCAGCAGCCGCTTGCCGGACAGCAGCTCGGTCGGTCGGTGCCGCCACTCCCGGTGACGCTGGCCCTCGATCACGCCGAGGAGGCCCTTGGCGAAGGCCAGCATCAGCCCCACGACGTACTCCGCGATGGCCTGGTCGAAGATCCCACGGGCGTTCGTCACCACCACGTCGCTCTCGATCAGCTCCGGGAACAGCAGCCAGTCCACGCCGTCGGAGGCCGATTGGATCCACCGGAGGTGCGCCGCCTTCGGCCAAACCTCGGGGAGCAGCTCGCGAACCGATCGCCAGGCGAACAGGGCGTCCGCGTCGGCGATGGCCTCGGCCAGCGCCGGCGCGGTCGCCGCGTACGACAGGTCGGCCATCGCCGACGCCGCTTCGATGTCCGGCGGTGGCTCCTCCGCGGTCGCGCCCATCACCACGACCTTGGGCCTCCGACGGCGCCCCTCGCTCACAGGGGCTTCCTCCCGGCGAAGCCCGACTCGAGGTCGTGCCAGTGCGACACGTGGTCCTCTCCGAGCCGCCAACACAGGAAGATCCGACGTCCATCGCGCCGGCCGGGGAAGTCCACCAGGCCCGTCTCGGGGTCGCGCAGCAGGATGTCCCGGCCGGCCAGGGCCTCGATGTCGGCCTTCAGCGACGCCGTGGCCTCCCAGTAGTCCGTCCCTTCGGTGCCGCCTCCATCGGCGGCCACCTGCCCACGGATCCGCTCGGCGGCTCGCAGGATGACCTGCCGGTTCGTTCGCACGCGCTCCAGCATCACGCGGAGCTCGGGGAGCGAGGCGTCGGCCTCCTCGACCGTGTAGGTCCGTTCGGCGTCCATCACAACCCCAGGACCCCGGGGAGCTCGTCGAGCGTCGTGATACGGGTCGCGCTCGCGTCGGAGAACCGTTCCCGCCGGTCGAGCAGGACGGGGAACATGCCGGCCGCGGCGGCCGGGTCGACGTCGAACTCGGGGTTGTCCCCCACGTAGACCGAGCGCTCGGGGGTGACGTGGGCGCGGTCCATCGCCAGCTCGAAGATCCGAGGGTCCGGCTTCTCCAGGCCCTCGACGCCGGAGATCACCCGCACGTCGAAGAACGCGCTCACGCCGAGCTGGTCGAGCAGGCGCTCCAGCCATTCCTCGAAGTTCGACACCACGCCCAGCTTCAAACCGGCGTCGCGGAGCTTGCCCAACACCGGGACGACGTCGTCGAAGAGCGAGTAGTTGGCCAGGTCGGTGAACTCGCGATACACCGTGTCGATCAGCCCGTCCGAGTCGGGGATACCGGTCTCACGGAAGAAGATGGCGTAGACGTCGTGCCAGAAGAGGCGGGACTTCTCGGGGGTCGTCGTCCACAGCTCCTTGGTCCTTGCCGCCTCCCGGAACCGGTCGAACACGACGTGGATCCGGTCCTTGATGATCTCGGGTCCCACGTCGAAGCCCTCACGCTTCAGGATCCGCGAGAACAGGTCCGCGAACGTGGGATGGGGATGGACCAACGTTTCCCCGGCGTCGAAGAAGACCGCCTCGAACCTCACGGGCCCGATGATAGCGACCGGCCCCGGCTCAGCTCGCGCCGGATCCGGCTCGGGTGACCAGGTTCCGCCACACCCGCTCGACCTGGGCCTCGAGGTCCTCGAGCGTCCCCTCGTTGTCAACCAGGACGTCGGCCGCCTCCGCCTTGGCTTCCAACGGCAGCTGCGCGTCGATCCGAGCCTGGACGTCTCGTTCCGCCATGCCCCGATCTCGCATCAGCCGCTCGATCTGGGTGGCCACGGGCGCCGACACCACGATGAGGAGGTCGAAGGCCGTGTGCATGCCCGTCTCGACGAGCAGCGGCGCGCTGAACACCACCACCCGATCGGAGTCCCGGTACTCCTCACATCCTTCGGCGAACATCCGCCGCACCTCTGGATGAACGATGCCCTCGAGATCGCGACGGGCGGCCGGGTCCGAGAAGACGATGCTGGCCAGCGCCTCCCGGTCCAGCCCGCCGCCGGGGGCAAGCACGTTGGGGCCGAACCGCTCGACGACCTTCTCGAACCCCGGCGTCCCGGGCGCAACCGCCTGTCGGGCCAGGACGTCGGCGTCGAAGACGACGGCACCGCGCTTCTCGAGCATCCGGGCCACCGTGGACTTGCCTGAGCCGATCCCGCCGGTGAGGCCGACGAGCAGCATGGGAGGTGCTACTCGGCGCGGCCCTCGCGCCGGCGAAGGTCCTCCAGGATGGATTCGAGGGAGACGTCCTCGTCGGCCGCCGGCGCCGCTTCCTCTGCCGGGGCGGCCTCCTCCGGTGCCTCGGGCGCATCGGCCGGGCTCTGGCTCGGGGCTTCGCTCGGGGCTTCGCTCGGGGCTTCGCTCGGGGCTTCGCTCGGGGCTTCGCTCGGGGCTTCGGCCACCTCGACCTCGGTGGTATCGGCGGCCGGTGGCGACGGTTCTGGAGCCTTCTCGGCCGTCTCCTCGCTCACCACCGCCGCCTCCGCCCCGGGCGTCGGGGCGCCTTCGGGGCGGACCTCTTCCTCTTCCGCCTCGATCTCCTGCTCCGCCACGGCGGGCAGGGCCCCGCCCACCTGGCGCATCGACAGGCTGATGCGGCGGCGGGCCACATCGACCTCGATGACCTTCACCCGGACCTGGTCACCGACGGAGAGGACGGACTCGGGGGAATCGACGTGCTGCTCCGAGAGCTCGGAGATGTGCACGAGCCCCTCGATGCCGGCAGCGACGCGGACGAAGGCCCCGAAGGGAACGAGCTTGGTGACCTGCCCCTCGATGATCTCGCCGGCCTGGTACTTGCGCTCGAACTCCTTCCACGGGTCTTCCTGGGTGGCCTTCAGCGACAGCGACACGCGCTCCCGCTCCAGGTCCACGTCGAGGATCTCGACCTCGACCTCCTGGCCCACCTGGACGACCTCGCTCGGGTGATCCACGTGCTTCCACGACAGCTCGGAGACGTGCACCAGGCCGTCCACCCCGCCAAGGTCCACGAAAGCCCCGAAGTTCACGATGGAGGACACCGTGCCCTTGCGCCGCTCCCCCTTCTGGAGAGACTCCAGGAACTTCTTGCGCCCCTCGCTCTGGGATTCCTCCAGGAACGCCCGGCGCGAGAGCACGACGTTGTTGCGGTTCCGGTCGAGCTCGATGATCTTGGCCTCGATCTCCTGGCCCACGTACGGATGCAGGTCCCGGACCCGACGAAGGTCGACCAAGGAGGCCGGCAGGAAGCCGCGCAGGCCGATGTCCACGATGAGGCCGCCCTTCACCACCTCGATCACGGGGCCCTTGATGGTGCCGCCGGACTGCATGACCTCCTCGATCCGGCCCCACGCCCGCTCGTACTGGGCGCGCTTCTTCGACAGGATGAGGCGGCCCTCCTTGTCTTCCTTCTGGAGGACCAGGGCCTCGATCTTGTCCCCCACGTGCACGACCTCGTTCGGGTCGATGTCGTGGCGGATCGAGAGCTCCTTGGCCGGGATGACCCCTTCGGACTTGTAGCCGATGTCGAGGAGGACCTCGTCCCGGTCGATCTTCACGACCGTCCCCTCGACGATGTCGCCGTCTTTGAAGTCGCGGAGGCTGGCCTCGACCGCGTCGACCAGCTCCTCGGGTGTCAGGTCGCGCTCGGGCGCGGCCTTGGCTTCGCTCGTCTCGATGTGAACCATCTCCTCCTTCGTGCGCGCGGCGCGCCCATTGTGCTGCGGGGTGGATCGCGGTGAAGCGGACGCTCCTCGCGGCCCGGGAATGGTAGCTACCTGGGCAAACGCCCGTCAACGGGGTGCACCGTCATCGGCCGGCGCGACGCGGCGTCAGTGGCCGGCCGGCGCCGCCTCGGCCCAGTTCCGGCCCCATCCGATGTCCGCCCGGAGGGGCACCGACAGCTCGTGGGCCTGTTCCATCTCCTTCTTCACCAGCGCCGCGGCCTCCTCGACCTGCGCCGCTTCGACCTCGAAGACCAGCTCGTCGTGGACGGTGAGCAGCATGTGGATCTGGAGGGTCGAGGACCGGATGGCCCGGTCCACCCTGATCATCCCGAGCTTGAACACGTCGGCCGCGCTCCCCTGGATCGGCGCGTTCAAGGCCATCCGGCGGCCAAGGTCTCGTACACGCGGGTTGGACGCCTGGAGCTCGGGGATGTATCGCCGCCGCCCCAACATGGTCTCGGTGAAGCCCTCCGCGGCCGCCCTGGCCACCTGCCGGTCGAGGTAGTCGCGGATCTGGGGGAAGGTCTGGAAGTACGCGTCCAGGATCTCCTGGGCCTCGTCGGGGGCGATGTCCAGGCGCTGGGCCAAGCCGAAGGCGTTCATCCCGTAGGCCAGCCCGTAGTTCACCATCTTGGCCCGGTTGCGGAGCGAGGCGTCGACCTTGTCCTCGGGAAGCCCGAACACGCGGGCCGCCGTCGCGGCATGGATGTCGCGTCCCTCGGCGAACGCCGACCTCAGGCCCTCGTCGCCGGACAGGTGGGCCAGGATCCGGAGCTCGATCTGCGAGTAGTCGGCCACCAGCAGGAGCTGATCCTCCGAGCCGGGGATGAACGCCCTGCGGATCTGCCGCCCCAGCTCCCCTCGGACCGGGATGTTCTGGAGGTTGGGGTTCGAGGAGGAGAGCCGTCCGGTCGTCGCGCCGGTCTGATTGAACGTGGTGTGCACGCGTCCGTCGGCCGGATCCACCTGCCGGGGCAGGGCCTCCAGGTACGTCGAGTTCAGCTTGTCGAGCTCCCTCCATGAGAGGAGCGCGTCCACGATGGGGTGCTGGTCGCGAAGCTTCTCCAGGACCGAGGCGTCGGTGGAGAGCTGCCCCTTCGGCGTTCGCTTGCCCGGTGACAGACCGAGCTTGTCGTACAGGATGGCTCGGAGCTGGGGCGGCGAGTTGAGGTTGAACTCCTCCCCCGCCTGCCGGTAGATCTCGGCCTGCAACGTGGCCATCCGGTCTCGAACGTCGTTCGCCATGGCATTCAGGTACTCGACGTCGAGGGCCACACCTCGGGCCTGCATCCGGGCGAGGATGGAGGAGAGTGGCATCTCCACCTCGTCGAGCAGCCGGCCCAGCCCCGCGCGATCGATCCGCTCCGCCAGGGCCGGGGCCAGCAAGGCCACCGCGGCGGCCTCGGCCGCGACGACCCTCCAGGACTGGCCGAACAGCTCCCCCTCGGCTTCCCCCTGCACCCCCGCCAAGACGTCCGATCCCAGGTACTGCTGGGCCAGGGTGCCCAGCTGGAAGTTGGTGCCCGCCGGATCGAGCAGATACGCCGCGAGCATGGTGTCGAACGCCACGCCGGCGAGCGTGCGCCCTGAGGCGATGACGGCCGCCTCGGTGTCCTTGGCATCGTGCGTCCACTTCAGCGCCGAGCCGTCCGACAGACCGTCGGCGGCCGGGTCGAGCGTCTCAAGGGGCGCGTACGCGGCCTGTCCGCCGCCGAGCGACGCCGCGATCCCCCGGATCGACCGTCCGTCGAGATCCAGGCGAACGGCCTTGGGCCCCGGACCTGCGATGAGGGACCCGACCTCGGCGGCCGAGGTCTCTCGCAGATCGAGCTCCGCCAGGTCGGCCGCGGGCTTGGGGCCGCGGCCGACGTCCTCGAGCCGTTCGAGCAGTGTGCGGAACTCGAGCGAGGTGAACAGCCGATGCACCGCATCCATGTCCCACTCGCCCATCACGCTTTCGTCCGGGCTGAGGTCCAGCTCCAGCTCGGTATTGAGCCGGGCCAGGTCCTTGTTCAGCAGGAGCTGATCCCCGGCCTCCTCGATGGAGGTCCGGAGCTTGCCCTTCAGCTCCGAGGAACGAGCCAGGAGCTCCTCCACCGAGCCGAAGTCCTGGACCAGCTTCGCCGCGGTCTTCTCCCCCACCCCGGGGACGCCGGGGATGTTGTCGGATGTGTCGCCCTTGAGGGCCACGTAGTCCAGGTACTGCTCCGGCGACAGGCCGAACCGGTCCCGGACCGCCTGCTCGTCGTACAGGGCGATGTCGGAGATGCCCCGGCGGTTGAACATGACCTTGATCCCCGGCCGGACCAACTGGAAGAAGTCGCGGTCGGCGGTGACGATGACCACCTCGATCCCCGCGTCCGCCGCTTGGACCGCGAGGGTGGCGATGACGTCGTCCGCCTCGTGCCGCTCCACGCCGATCACCGGCACCCGGAGGGTCTCCAGGACCTCGACGATCAGGCCGAGCTGCTGGCGGAACTCGTCGGGAGCCTCGGGCCGGCCGGCCTTGTACTCGGCGTACTTCTCCAGCCGCACCGTCGGCGCCCCGATGTCGAAGGCCACCGCGATCAGGTCGGGGCGCTCCTCCGCCAGGAGCTTGATGAGCATCGACGTGAAGCCGTAGACGGCGTTCGTCACCTGCCCGGTGCTGGTGGCCAGGGACTGCGGCAGGGCGAAGAACGCTCGGTACGACAGGCTGTGCCCGTCCAGGAGGAACAGTCGCTTGGGGGGATCGCTCACGCCGGTGGCCACCGAGGGGATTGTAGACGCGGCCTCCGACGGTCCCCGGGCCGATGGAAGCGCGCTCCTTCGGCGCCGATCAGACTCGGTAGAATCCGACTCGGCCAGTAGGATTCGCCCGGTTTCATCGGGCCGAGGAGCGAGGAGATCTCGAGGACGTGAGCACGCTGCAGACGGTCATCCTGGGGGCGGTGGCCGGATTCACCATCTTCGTCGGACTCCCGATGGGGCGAGTGCGGCACCAGAGCAAGGCGCTGAAGACGTTCCTCAACGGGGTCTCGGCGGGAATCCTGATCTTCCTGCTGTTCGACATCCTCGAGCACGCCACCCAACCCTTGGAGGATGCCGTCCGCCGGGACGCCTGGACCCATCTCGTGGCCGTCGGGCTCCTGTACGGGGCCGGATTCGGGGTGGGACTCCTCGGCCTCCTCCACGTCGGGCGGGCCTGGCGACGGCGCCCCGGCGCGAGCGTCGGGCCCGGCGCCATGGCGTTGGCCGAGGCGGACGTCCGGACCGAGGCCCTTCGCGTCGGCATGTCGATCGCCATCGGGATCGGGCTCCACAACTTCTCGGAGGGTCTGGCCATCGGACAGGCCGCGACGGCGGGCGAGGTGTCGCTGGCTCTCCTGTTGGTGATCGGGTTCGCCCTGCACAACGGGACGGAGGGGTTCGGGATCGTGGGGCCGCTGGCCGCCGCCGGCGAGCGCGCGTCGTGGGGCTGGCTGCTCCTGGCCGGCGTGGTCGGAGGCGGGCCGACGTTCCTGGGGACGGTCGTGGGGACCATGTTCCACTCGGACCTCGTGTTCGTGGCGTTCCTCGCGTTGGCCGCGGGAGCGATCCTCTACGTCGTCGGCGAGCTGTTCGGCGCGGGTCGTCGGTTGTCGTGGGAGATCACGTTGTGGGGCGTGTTCGCCGGATTCGTGTTGGGACTCGGCACCGAGCTCGTCCTGATCGCGGCGGGAGCCTGAGCTGCGTCGATCGGATCGACGACCAATCGTTGATCGTTGTCACTCTTTCTTCTGCGGAACGAACCGCCTCGCTACCTGCGTGGTTGTTCCGAATCCGTTGCAGTGCAAGTAGGTGTTTCGCGTTGACAGGTCAAGGACGCCTCGCTAGATTTCGCTCCGGTCCCGAGCGGCCGCTGGGACCGGGAGGCCGGAAGCGCCTCCGGGAGAGAGCTTTCCGAGGGGGCGAGAGTTCCCGAGGACGACCTTCCCCGGGTGGCGGCCGGTCAACCGGGAGCCCGGGTTGCTCGGGGCCAGCATTTGACGGGCCGAGGAACCGAGTAGACAACGCTCGCGTATGGGGAAGGCGTGAGCGGCTCCAAAGGTTCCTCGGCCCGTCTTTGTTTTCTACTCGGTCCTTGATCATCCGCGCTTCGCGTGTGCATCGAAGGGACGCGGCGTTCATCGAGCGATGACGATGACCCCGGTCATCCCTAGGGACTGGTGGAACCGGCAATGGAACGGATACTCCCCCGGTCCCCCCAGGAACGCCGCGATGTCGCGGATCACTAACCGGTGACCGGGCGCCACATCCTGCGAATAGGTGGTCCCGGGGATCGTGACGTTGTGGAGGTTCCGCCCGTCGTTCTGTACCACCAGATCCCGGCCCGGTCCGATGGGGGTCGTGGGGTGTGCGTCGTGGAAGTGGTAGTCGATGGCCGTGACCACGTAGGCGGGACGGACGGTCTGCCTCCACACCACCGGGGCGAGGACCACCACGGCCAGCGCGGCAACGGCCAGGATCCCCCGGGCCCTGGCTGAGTTCACCGGGGCCTCATAGGACCTTGGCCAGGAACTGGCGGAGCCGATCGGTCTGAGGGTGGTAAAAGAGCTCCCGGGGTTCACCCTCCTCGACGATCACCCCGTCATCCATGAAGAGCATGCGGGTGCCAACTTCTCGCGCGAAACCCATCTCGTGGGTGACCACCATCATGGTCATCCCCTCGCCGGCCAATCGCAACATGACCTCGAGCACCTCGCCCACGAGCTCGGGGTCGAGGGCAGACGTGACCTCATCGAAGAGCATCACCTTGGGCTGCATAGCCAGAGCCCGAGCGATGGCCACACGTTGCTGTTGGCCCCCGGAGAGCTGCCCCGGGTACCCCTCGGCTTTCTGCGCCATTCCAACCCTGGTCAGCTGCTGCAAGGCCCGGTCCCGAGCTTCATTGTGGCCGAGCCTTAGGACCCTCTCCAAGGCCACGGTGATGTTCTGCAACGCCGTCTTGTGGGGGAAGAGGTTGTAGGCCTGGAACACGATCCCGATGTGGGTCCGAACCTCGTCGACGTCCGTGCGGACATCGGTGATGTTCCTGCCGTCGAACCACACACGGCCCTGCGTCGGCAGCTCCAGCAGATTCACACAGCGAAGGAGGGTCGACTTCCCCGAACCAGATGGTCCGATGATCACGAGAACTTCCTGAGGTGCGAGAGAAAGGTCGATCCCTTTCAGGACGTGGAGGCTTCCGAACCACTTGTGAACGTTCTCGAGACGAACCAGTGAGCTATCGTTGTTCATAGCCCCTGCTGCCCGATGTTGAGACCCAGCAGCCCACCGCGGAGTCGCCGCTCGGCGATGTTGACCAGCCGGATCAGCGGCAGGGTAACCGCGAGGTATGCGATCGCCGCGACCACGAAGAACGTGGCGTTGAACGTCGAGCTGTAGCCTTCTTGGGCGTAGTTGAAGATCTCGAGCTGGTCCCTTGCCAGGCCCAGCACGAGCACGAGCGCGGTGTCCTTGATGAGGATGACGAATTCATTCATCAGAGGCGGGATGACCCGACGAACAGCCTGCGGGACGATCGCGAAGCGCATCGCCTGTAGGTATGTCATGCCGAGCGAACGGGCGGCCTCCATCTGTCCGCGCTCGATCGATTGGATGCCGGCGCGAAACACCTCAGCGGCATACGCGCCCGTGTTCAGAATGAATACGATGATCGCCGCCGCGAACACACCCAATGGCAGGTTGAGACCAAGCACGATGCCGAAGTAGAAGAACGACAGCTGCCAGAGCAGCGGGGTTCCTCGAAAGAAGTTGATGTACGCTCGAGCTGGAGCACGAACAGCACGGCGGGACGAGATGGCTAGCATTGCCAAGACGAGACCCGCGACGATGCCGCCGATCTCGCCACCGAAGGCAAGAAGAAGGGTGTTCTTCGCCGCACCGATGAAACCCACCCAATAGCCCTGAAGCCGCTCGAAGTTCAGGAACTGCGAGGCGAACCGATCGACCCGCCCCTCCCGGAACCACAGGAGGAAGGCGCCGATGACCACGGCCTGAATGCCGAGCACGGCGCCGGTGATGCAAAGCTCGCGTCGGCGGCGCGTTTCCATACGCCTGTACGTACCGAAGCCCGCGGCGAGAGCAGCGACGCCGACCACCACTCCGAGCCACAGGAGCAACGTGGTCGGCGTGGCCCGGGCAGCCTCGACGATGTTGCACACACCCTCAGCACCTTTGATGCCCGCCGCTGGGGACGTCGGTGTTTGAGGCGTGAACGGAACAAGTCCGACGGCCCGGCACCCCGAGGTGATCCTCCCGCCCTCCAGGGCGTACACGACCTGGACGAGGGCGACTCCCCCGATCACGAGGACCAGGGCCGAGATACCGGCACCGAAGATGCTCAACGCCCAAGGCGAGGCTGTTCCCCGGACGTCGGGCGGTCCAGTCCTCGCCACCACAGCCTCAGGACCTGCCGCACTCCCTCGTACCGTTTCTGCCATCGGTCCTCTCCTTCAGGGTACGAATGCAAGGGCCCGCGTCCACCGGGACGCGGGCCCTTGACGATGCCTTCTGCTCCCTTATGTCGACGGCTGGAACTCTTCCGGCACCGATGCACCGGGGAAGTACTTGGCGTAGATCTTCTCGTACGTGCCGTCGTTGATGATGTCCAGAAGCGCCTGGTTGACGGCCGCCAGGAGATTCGGCGTGTCCTTCGCGAACGCGAGCGCGTACTTCTCGTTCGTGTCGATGGCCTGGACCACCTTGGTGGGCGGGAAGTCTGTCACGATGACGGCCGACGCCGGCTCGTCGTTGATCACCGCGTCGACCCTCCCTGCTTGGAGGTCCCTGAAGGCGTCCGGCGCAGCCGTGTAGGTCCTGATCTGTACGCCTTTGGGCTGCAGGTTCTCCTCCGCCCAGACCTTCCCCGTCGTGCCCTTCTGCACGCCGACCGAGTCACCCTTACCGAGTTGGTCCGTCGAGGTGAGGTCCGGTCGCGCGTCGGGGTTCACGGCCATGGACTGCCGGGAGTTGTAGTAGAAACTTGAGAAGTTGACCGTCTGGGCTCGCTCCTGACCGGTCTTCCCGGTGGCCGTCACCGCGGCAGCGACCATATCGAACTTGTGCCCGGCCACTGCGGTGAAGATCGTGTTGAAGTTCGCGGTGATCCAGTCCACCTTGAGCCCGAGCCGCCGGGCGATCTCCTCGGTCAGATCGACGTCAAACCCTTTCTGGTCCCCTTGCGCGACCCACTCGAAGGGCTTGTAGTCGAGACAGGATCCGACGGTGAGGACGCCGGACGTGATGAGCTCGCTCTCGAACGCTGGCCCGGCCGAGGTCCCGCCCCCGCCGGGCGTCTCTTCCTTCGCGCACGCGGCGACGATGAGCCCGAAGACGGCCAATGCGGCCACGATCCCAATCAGGCGACTTTTCACGGTCCCCCTCCTTGCTCGCAAGAGGCGCGTTCCCGGGTCCAGCCCGGGCCAGACGGCTCATTATGGTGGAAGAGGCCATCGTTCCGCTCGTCCGGGGCACGCACGAAGTGGGGGCCAGGCTTCAGCCGGCGTGCGTGGCGGCCGGCGACCGGAGGGGGATCCACCGGCCTCCCTCGTCGCGGTAGAGATGGACTCGCGCCGATCCTCGGGCCAGCTCGCCGTCGGGCTGGAACATGTAGGTCCCTGCCAGGCCCCGGTACCTGTCCATCTCCGACAGGGCAGCCAGGACCTCCGCCCTGGACGTCCCCCCCGGCCGGAGGGCCCGGACGATCATCCCGGCTGCGTCCCAGGCTTCGGCGGAGAAGGCCGCGGGAGGCAGCCCGTAGTCGGCCTGGTAATCCTGGATGAACCGCTGGGACGCGAGGTCGGTGGAGGTAGACAGGTCGGTACAGGGACACGCCGCCACGGTCCCCAGGCCGGCCCGGCCGGAGACGGACAGGTACGCCGGGTCCTTGATCGCGTCGCCGCCGACGAAGGCGATCCTTCGCCGATCCGCTTCGTAGAGGCCCAGGCGAACGAGCGCTCCCGCGGTCGAGGACCCGCCCCACACCATGACGCCGCATCGGGCGTTCGACACGGCACCGGCGACACGGACCGAGGCCGGTTCCGCCGCCGCCGTGTGCCAACGAAGCACCACCGCGGTAGTGATGGAGGCGACGACGGCTCCGAGGAGGGCCCGCGACCCCGGGCTCCCGTCTCCGAGCACGCAGGCGCCCTGTCGCGGCGACGGGACGGAGTCGACGAACGCCGCGATGGCACGACCTTCCAACGTCACCTCCGCCACGGTTCGCCGCCAGGCCGTCCATCCCCGCTTGGACAGGTTCGGGCCCAGGGGTGACAGCGTGAGGGTGGGCACGCCCGCGGGGTCGAGGACGTTCCCGGCTGCCGCCTGCTCCCGCTCGGTGAGGGAAGGGGCCGCGATCGTGCCCACGAAGGACGGGTCCTCCACGATCTCCCGAGCCGCGGCCGCGGCCGTCGCGGCATCCCCGCCGGTGTCCAGGCCGATCAGCTCGACCGAGACGGGGAAGCCACCTCCGAGCGCCGCCGTGTCGAACGCGAGCTTCGCCCCCTGGAACGCCGGCGCCGAGCGCGTTGCCGCCTCATCGGATGACAGGTCCTCGAGGAACGCCACCTTCAGCTGCACTACGGGGCGGCGACTGGTGGATGAGGGGCCGGGTGTCGGCGCGACTGCCGTGCAGGCAGCCGTAGCGAGCGCGCAGAATGCTGCGCCGAGAACAGTAGGTCGAAGCATGGGCACCGAGCCTCCGCCAGCAGAGGGAAGGGGGCTTGTAGTCTAGGTGTGCTGACCGCCGCACCCGCCGGGATGGCGGAACTGGTTTACGCGCGGGTTTCAAAAACCCGTGGGCGAAAGCCCATGAGGGTTCGAGTCCCTCTCCCGGCACGATCAGACCACGTGTCCCTCTCGGGCGAGATCGCCCCGAGCGAATCTCTCGAGTGAGAGTCCGGAGACGTCAACCGTCCTCGCTTGGCCTTCCACGATCATCTCCGCGAGGAGCTTCCCGACGATCGGCGCGTGCTGGAACCCGTGGCCGCTGAACCCACATGCCAGATACAATCCCGCGGGATCCGGTACCGGCCCGATGATCGGGTGACGGTCCGGGGTCATCTCGTAGAGCCCCGCCCACATGCGGGCGATCCCCGCTCGCTCGAGCGGCGGGAAGACCCGGACGGCGGTTGGGACCAGCTCGTTCGCCACCAGCGCCTCGTCGACCGTCGTGTCGAAGGACGCTCGTTCGCTGGGGCTTCCCATCCCCATCAGGACACCGGGCCCCTCACGATGGAAGTAGAAGCTCGTGTCGGCGTCGACCACCAGCGTCTTGCGGTCGGGGGCTCCCGGGAACGGCCCGGTGACCACGACGTTGCGGGGCACCGGCTCCAGCGGCAGCACGATCCCACAGGTCTTCGCCACAAGGCCGGCCCATGGCCCCGCCGCGTTCACGACGACGCCGGTCGAGACCGGTCCCCCGGTGGTCTCGACCCCGGTGACCCGCGCTCCGTCCATGAGGATGGCGCGCACCTCGACGCCCGTCCGTAGCTCGGCGCCGGCCCCTCGCGCGATCGTGGCGTATCCGGCCGTCAGCCCCGACGGATCGGCGATGCCGTCGTCGGAACAGAATGTCGCGCCGATCATCCCGTCCAGGCTGACGCCCGGTGCGAGCGCCCCCGCCTCCTCCGGCTCGAGCAGCCGGGCGTCGACGCCGAGGCCCCGTTGAAGCTCGGCCGCGGCCACGAACGATCGCCACGACGCCTCGCTCCGCACGAGGAACAGGTAGCCGTCCTGGTGGACGTCAAGGGGGATGCCGTGCATCTCCTGGAACGAAAGGATCATCGGGACGCTCGCCAGTGACAGCCGGATGTTGATCTCGCTCGAGAACTGATGGCGGAATCCGCCTGCGCAGGAGCCGGTTGAGCCCGTTCCAAGGGCGTCCTCCCGCTCCAACAACAGGACGCGGCCGGCGCCGGCGGCAGCCAGGTGGTAGGCGGCGCTGGTTCCCACGACGCCCCCGCCCACCACCACCACATCGGCGGTCTCGGTCATGCGCCCAGCCGGTCCGCGGCGGCCCGGGCCACCACGAGGTCCTCGAACGCCACGCCCACGGACTTGAACACCGTGATGTCCTCGGGGCCTCGGCGAACCTTCGCGCCGCCGACGACCTCCGAGAGGTCGGCGACCACATGGTCTGCGCCGATGGACCCCGCGCCGATGGGGATCAGCAGATCGCCCGCTTCGGCCAGGGCCACCTCTCTGGTCTCCACCACCACCCGGGCGCGCCGGATCGTGTCCTCGTCGAGCTCGCGGGTCTGCGGCGTGTAGGCACCGACCGCGTTCACGTGGGCGCCAGCGGACAAGAGCGATCCATCGAACACCGGGGTGGGGCTCGTCGTGCAGGTGCACACGATGTCGGCAGCTCCGACGGCGTTCGGCCCGGCGACGTCCCCGGTCACGCCCATCTCCCGTGCCCAGCCGGCCAGCGCCTCGGCCCGGTTTGCCGTCCTCGACACGAACGTCACCCGATCCACGGGTCGAACGGCGAGCATGGCCTCAAGGTGTGCGCGCCCCTGCGTTCCCGCACCGAAGATCACCACGCGGGCCGCATCCTCGCGCGCCAGGTACCGGGTGGCCAGGCCGGAGACCGCACCGGTGCGAAGGGCCGTCAGCGCGGCGCCGTCGATGGCCGCCTCGGGCTTCTGGGTCCGAGCCGAGAACAGCACGTACAGGCCCTGGATGAGCGGGAGGCCCAGCTCGGGATTCCCCGAGGTGACGGTGAGCAGCTTGACCCCGGTGCCCTGTGGTCCGGTCGCCGGCATCGACACGAGCGATCCCGCGGAAGTGTCCAGGTGCGTCCGGAGCGGCGCAGCCGGGAGCGCACCCGAGCCGAACGCCGCCTCGAGGGCATCGACCGTGGCCTCCATGGGGAGGAGGCTACGGAGCCGATCGGCGTCGATGAAGGGGAACCCGCTCACAGCTCCCCCAAGTACGCCTCCCGCATCTGGGGGTTGTTCAGCAGGCTCTGCGCGGTGTCGGCCAGCACGACCTGGCCCGTCTGCAACACGTAGCCGCGGTCGGCGATCGACAGCGCCATGTTCGCGTTCTGCTCCACGACGAAGATCGTGGTTCCGAGCTCGTTGATGTCCTTGATGATCTTGAACACCTGGTCGACGAGGACCGGCGCCAGGCCCATGGATGGCTCGTCCATCAGCAAGACCTTGGGCTTGGCCATCAGGGCCCGGCCCATCGCCACCATCTGCTGCTCTCCACCCGAGAGGGTGCCGGCCTTCTGCGACAGGCGCTCGCGGAGGCGGGGGAAGGTCTCCAGGATCTCCTCCATGTCCTTGGCGATGGCCTTGCGGTCGCGTCGCTGGTACGCCCCGAGCTCCAGGTTCTCCTTGACGGTCATGTTGGAGAACAGTCTCCGGTTCTCCGGGACCATCGAGATCCCCCGGCGGACCACCTCGGTGGTGTCCATGCCGCTGACCACCTCGTCCTCCAGCAGGACCTCGCCCTCGCTCGGCTTCACGTAGCCCAGGATGGTCTTCAGCGTGGTGGTCTTGCCGCTCGCGTTGCCTCCGAGCAGGCAGGCGATCTCGCCCGGGAAGATCTCGACGTTCACATGGCGGAGCACGGAGATCAGCCCGTAATGGGTGCTGACGTCTCGCATCTCGAGGATTGCCCGGCGGTCCCCCGTGCCCTGCCCGTCGCCCCGGGTACCCGCCGTCGGCGTCGTCTGTTCGCCCACGCCGTCGCTCACCCGGCCGCCGCCTTCCTGCCCAGGTAGGCCTCGATGACCCGTTCGTTGTGGGCGACCTCCTCGTACGTGCCCTCCGCGATCTTCTTCCCGTAGTCGAGCGCCACGACGCGGTCGGACACGCCTTTCACCACGCGCATGTCGTGTTCGATCACCAGGATGGTGAGGCCGCGATCCTTCCGCAGGCGCCAGATCTGATCCGTCAACTCCAGGGTCTCCTTCGGGTTCATCCCGGCGGTGGGCTCGTCCAGGAGCAGGAGCTTGGGCTCGGTGGCCAGAGCTCGGGAGATCTCCAACCGTCGCCGGTTCGCGTACGAAAGCGTGAAGGCCGGCTGGTCGTGGCGGTACCCAGACAGCCGCCCGCCGAAAAACGAAAGGCAGTCCCTCGCTCGATCCCGGATCCGCTCCTCCTCGTTCCTCTGAGCCGGAAGCCGCAGCACACTGGAGACCAGCCCGGCTCGACCCCGGCAGTGCTGCCCGACCATCGCGTTCTCCAACACGGTCATGTTGGGGAACAGGTGAACGGTTTGGAACGTCCGCGAGATTCCGAGCCGCGTGATCTGGTTCGGTTTCAGTCCGACGACGCTCTGCCCCTCGAAACGGACGTCGCCTTGATCGGGGCCGTACAAGCCCGTCATCGTGTTGAACAGCGTGGTCTTGCCGGCCCCGTTCGGGCCGATCACGCTGACGATCTCGCCCTCGGCGACCGCGAGGTCCAAGCCGTCCAGGGCGGCCAGGCCGCCGAACCGCTTCGTGAGGCCGGCGATCTCGAGCAACGGCGTCACTCCACGGCCTCCCCCAAGGTCATCGACGGCGCCGGCTCCGGGACACCCTCGAGCCAGGCGTCCTGCTCGACCTCTTCCTCGTGCAGCTCCCGCGTTCGCCGGACGTTGGGGATCAATCCCTCCGGTCGATACAGCATGATCGCGACGAGGACCGCACCGTAGATCAGGGGCTGGTATTCGGCGAACTCGGTCAGGAACCCGGGTAGCCCGACCAGGACGAGCGCTCCCACGATGACTCCCGGGATGCTCCCCATGCCGCCCAGGATGATGATGGCGAGGGACTGGATCGAGATGAAGAACACGAAGGAGCTCGGGGCGAGCGAGCCGATCTGCACCGCGAACAGCGCCCCCCCCAGGCTCCCGATGGCCGCGCCGCACGCGAAGGCGAGCAGCTTGTATCGGACGGTGCTCACGCCCATGGCCTCGGCGACCTGCTCGTCCTCTCGCATCGCGTTCCAGGCCCGCCCGACGCGCGAGTTGGCAAGACGCCATGACACGAAGGCCGCCAGGAGACAGAACCCCAGGGCCAGGTAATAGAAAGGCTGGGGGTTTCGAAAGTCGATGTGCAGTCCACCCACGCTCATCGTCGGCGCCGGGATCGCGATGAGGCCCTGCGCCCCGCCAAGGAAGCTCTTCAACCAGTCGGACGTTACGAGCACCCGGGCGATCTCGCCGAAACCGAGGGTGACGATGGCGAGGTAGTCCCCGCGGAGCCGCAGGACCGGACCACCGATCAGCAGGCCGGCCGCCACGGCGATCAGCACGACGATGGGGACCGCCAGCAAGAACGGGAGCCCGGGGTGAAGCGAGGAGCCCGAGTTCACGGCGGCCGTCAGGACGCCGGTCGCGTACGCACCCACGGCAAAGAACGCCACGTAGCCCAGGTCGAGGAGGCCCGCGTAGCCGACGACGATGTTCAGCCCCAGGCCCATGAGGACGAAGATCCCCACCTGGCCCAGGACTGCGGACAGGAACGTCCCGAGGAGCGCGGGAAGCGCGAGGAGCACGAATCCCACCGGAACGAGCAGCATCGCTCGAGGGATCCTCGGCCGCCCCCCGGCCTCGGCGCGCTCGGCAGCGTCGGCGGCCGCGGCCTCGCGTCGCAAGGCCCAAAGCCGGGCAGCGGCCATCCCGGCGGCGAACGATGCGACCGCGCCAAGATACGTGAGACCCCCGAACGTGACGCTGTACAGCCACTGGGTCGCCAGGCCGAGCTGGACGAGCATCACCCGCACGACACTCTGCAACATCCCCATCAGGAGGACGACCGTCAGGCCCGTGACGATCGGCCGGCGAAGACGCGGAGCGAGGACCCCAGCCAGCGCGAACAGGGCTCCGGTCGCGGTGCTGAGCGCGACCAGGATCGCGGTCCCCACAACGGTGGACCGTTGGAGCGTCAGGGTCAGCATCAACGCCGACGTCACCGCATTGAAGACGCCGCGCACGGCTTCCTGGCCGATCAGGTTCACGATACCGATGCCCACCGCCACGGCGGCGCCGGCGATGAGTCCGATGCTCGCTCCCGCACCTGCCGCCTCTCCCATGTTCAGTTCCATGGTTACCCCACCTCGGACGCGAGGACGGACGGCGAGGGATGCGGCGACGGCCGACGGGAGAAGGAGGAGGATACGGGAGAGCGGAAGATTGCCACCGACGATGTTGCGGGTGCTGAACGCTTGCACCATCCCAACGAGGCACAGGTACACGATCGCAACGGCGGCGAGCAGGCCCGCCCGGACGGCGCGACGCCGCAGCTCGGACCGGGCCATGGTCATACTTTCTCCGGCTCGCCGGTGCCCATGATGCCCCCGGGCCGGAAGATCAGCACCAGCACGAGGATGGTAAAGGTGAACACGTCCTTCAGCTGGTTCGGGCCGGGGATCTTGAGCCCGGTCAGGAAGAGGGCCGGTCCGACGGACTCGAGGACGCCGAGGATCAGGCCCCCGATCGCCGCGCCGGCGATGCTCCCGATCCCTCCCAGCACCGCAGCCGTAAAAGCCTTGATGCCGGGGACGAAGCCCATGAATGGGCCGACGAGCCCGAACACCAGAGCGAAGAGGACCGCCGCCACACCGGCCAGCATCCCGCCGATCACGAAGGTCATCACCACGACGCGGTCAACGTTGATCCCCATGAGGCTGGCGATGTCCTTGTCCTCGGCCACGGCGCGCATCGACTTGCCGGTCTTCGTTCTCGCCACGAACCAGGTCAGTGCCGCCACCATCGTCACCGCCACGACGATGACGATGACCGAGCTCCGAAGGATGGGGATGCCGAGGATCGTCCAGGAGCCACCCAGGCTGTCGGGCGTGGGATATCCTCGGTCCTGGTCGCCGAAGAAGCCGCGTGCGGTGTTCTGGAGGAACAGCGAGGCGCCGATCGCCGTGATGAGCGGCACCAGGCGAGGGGCGTTGCGGAGCGGCCGATACGCCACCCGCTCCAGCAACACCGCTACGGCCACCGAGCACACCATGCCAGCGATCATCAGGATCGCGATGGAGAGCACCGGGCTGGAGTTGATCAAGCCATGGTCGTTCAGCACCCTGGCCACGAAGTACGAGCCGAACGCGCCGAACATGAACACCTCGCCGTGGGCGAAGTTGATCATCCGCAGGACCCCGTAGACCATCGAGTACCCGAGCGCGATCAACATGTAGATGGCGCCCTGGGCGACGCCGAACACGACGAGGTCGCGCCAGGCAGCGCCGGTGAACGTGCCGAGTGAGATCGTCCGGTAGGCGCCCCACGCCGCCCCGGCTACAACGGCGATCCCGATGACCAGTTGGATGGTCTTGCGAAGAGGGAACCTGGCGAGGCGTCCGACGGTCGCGGTGGGCTTCGGCGCAACCTCAGTCGTTCCGTCCGCCACCGGCCCCCCTCATGATGGAGGCGCGGGCGGGCCCTCCGGCCCGCCCGCGGTCTCGTGGTTCTTCTCCTTGGTGGACTACCCCGAGCCGAGCGCGTCCTCGAGGGTGATCGTCTCGTTGAAGATCGGCTCTGAGCCCGGCTTGTTCGTGGGCACATCGGGCGACAGGTAGACACCGATGTTCACGGCCAGTGGAGCCTGGCAGTCGCCCGTCGAGATGCACGTGAGGGTTCCCGTCAACCCGGCGTAGTCCTTCGTCTGGAACACGGCGTCCTTCAGTGCCACCCTCGGGATGGAAACGGAGCCATCCGAGTTCTCGATCGCGACCTTCTTGACCGCCGCGGCGACGACGTTGAACGCGTCGAAGGCGTTCGCGTTGAAGGGAGCCGTCTGCTTGCCGAACTGGTCCTTGTAGGCGGCGTTGAACTGGTCGAGCAGCCCGCTCGTCGACGCCCCGGGGCTCGGGATCGGGCTGGACAGGTACACACCGTTGGCCGCGGCGCCCGCCTGATCGAAGAACGTCGACGCGTTGCATCCGTCGGACCCCATCAGCTTCACGCCCTTCAACTGCGGGATGTCCGCCGCCTGCTTGGCGATCAGGGCGCACTCCGGGTTGAAGTCCGGGAAATAGATGAGTTGCGGCTTCGTCTGCGCGATGCTGGTGAGGAGGGGTTTGAAGTCGCTGCTCCCGCCCCCAGCGATCGTGGTGAAGGCCTCCTCATCGGTGACGGTCCCGCCGGCCTGCTCGAAGAAGGTCTTGAACCCGCCGGTGAGGCCGGCCGCGTACGGGCTCTCATCGTGGATCGTGGCGGCCTTCGTGAACCCGAGCTTGGTGTAGACGAAGTCCGAGACCACCTTGGCCTGGATCGCGTCGTTCTGGGCCGTCCGCATGTAGAAGGGGTTGTGTTGATCCGGCGCGGTCAGCCCAGCTGCCGTGTTCGACGGGGAGATCAGGATGATCCCCTTGTCCCCCAGGAGTTTGTCGGCCACGCCAAGCGCGGAACTGGAACAGCTGGTGCCCACGACGAACAGGATCGTCGGGTCGGATGCGAGCTTGGTCCCACCAGTCTGGCCACCCTGCTTGCTGCAAAGATCGTCCTCGTTGTCGAGCTGAACCGGGTGCCCGACGAGCTGGCCGGGCTTCCCGTCGAACTTCCCGTCGAGGTAGTCGATCGCCAGCGAGACGCCGTGCTGGCTGTCCAGGCCGAGCGTGGCGACGCTGCCCGAGATGGCGAGCAGCGTGCCGACCCGGATCGGTGCCCCGGCGGCATACGTCACGCAGCCGAACTCGACCGTGTTGCAGTCGACCGCGCCGCCGCCTCCCCCGCCTCCGCCGCCCTCTTCCTTGGCGCAGCCCGCGGCCACGAGCGACAGCGCGCCGAGGACGGTTACTACGGCGAACCAACTTGGTCTCCTCATCGAGCCCCCTCTCCTCGCCGGCCCAGGATCCCTGCCGGAGCCGGCACCGGTACCACTGTCATACCTATCTCTCTCAGCGGAAACGAACGCGGTCCTGGAGCGCTCGGTCCTCCTTTCCCCCTCCACGAGCAGGTGCTACGTACCACATCCCGCCTCGAAGGGAAAGCGCGGCCCTCCCACCCTCGTCTACGGATGCGGAGGCCCGTCGGGCCTGAGCAGTCTGCCTAGGCCGGCCCGATGGCCGCCCGAAACTTCCCCGCCATCGCCAGGGCCCCGTCCGGGTCCCCGTCCACCAGCCGGCGCACCAGGGCGCTCCCCACGATGACCCCATCGGCGAAGGCGCATGCCTCCGAGGCCTGCGCGGGGGTACCGATCCCCACCCCCACCAGGAGCGGGAGGTCGGTGAGGGGGCGAAGCGCCAATACGACTTCCTGCGCCGTCCCCGCAAGCCGGTCGCGCTCGCCGGTCACGCCGTAGGTGGCCACGCAGTACACGAACCCTCCGGCCGACGCCGCGATGGACGCCAGGCGCTCGGTGGTGGAACCCGGAGCGGCCAGGAACACCGGCGCGATCGATACCTTCGAGCATGCGGTGATCCAGTCATCGGCCTCGTCGACGGGCAGGTCGGGAACGATCGCGCCCGAGACACCGGCCTGTGCCGCGTCGGCCAGGAAATCGCCCGGTCCGCGGCTGAGAACGGGATTGAAGTAGGTCATCACGGCCACGGGGACGGACAGTCCGGCCTCCTTGACCGTGGCCAGGACATCGGCCGGGCGTGTCCCTTCCTCCAGGGCCAGGCGGGACGCCTCCTGGATGACGCCGCCGTCCATCACCGGGTCGGAGAAGGGGATGCCGACCTCGACGGCATCGGCTCCGGCCTCCTCGAGCCCTCGAAGGAGGTCGGCGTCCACGCCGGGCAGGCCTCCGGTGACGTAGGGGACGAAGGCCCGGCCGCCGCCGTCTCGCCTGGCCCGGAGCGCTGCCTCCAGGTCAGGCACGACGGGGACGGTCTGATGGCGGTTCGCCGAGCGCCCTTCGCACGGTCTCCATGTCCTTGTCCCCCCGCCCGGACAGGTTCACGAGCACGGTCGAGCCCTCGGGGAGCGGACCCCCCAACAGCCACCCGACGGCATGGGCCGGCTCCAAAGCCGGAAGGATCCCCTCCAGCTCGCCGAGGGCCTGGAATCCCTCGAGAGCCTGGGCGTCCGTGGCCGAGACGTACGAGGCCAGTCCGGCCTCCTTCATATAGGAGTGCTCCGGGCCGACGCCCGGGTAGTCCAGGCCGGCGGAGATTGAGTGCGTCGCCAGGACCTGCCCGTCGCCGTCCTGCAGGAGGTAGGACAGCGAGCCGTGGAGGACGCCTGGCGCCCCGAGGGTGAGGGACCGGCAGTGCTCGCCGTCCGCGTCTCCCCGACCGCCGGCCTCCACGCCGACCAGCCGGGTGCCCGGCGCCCCGACGAACGGCGCGAAGATGCCCATCGCGTTGCTGCCGCCCCCCACGCACGCCACGACCGCGTCGGGATCGCGGCCCTCGGCATCGCGGAACTGCACCTTCGCCTCGTCCCCGATCACGCGCTGGAGGTCGCGGACCAGCGACGGGAACGGATGCGGCCCGGCGACCGAGCCGATCACGTAATGGGTCTCGCGCACGCTCCCCGCCCAGTCCCGCATGGCCTCGTTCATCGCGTCCTTCAGCGTTCGGCTGCCCGAGGTGACCGTCACGACCTCGGCCCCCAGGAGCTGCATCCGAGCGACGTTCGGTGCCTGGCGGACGGTGTCCTCCTCGCCCATGTACACCACGCATGGAAGGCCGAACAGCGCGCAGGCCGTGGCGGTGGCCACGCCGTGCATCCCGGCGCCGGTCTCCGCGATGATGCGGCCCTTCCCCAGCCGCCTGGCCAGCAGCACCTGGCCCAGCGTGTTGTTGATCTTGTGCGCGCCGGTGTGGTTGAGGTCCTCCCGCTTCAGGTAGACGCGGTAGCCGAGCCGGTCGGACAGCCTCGACGCGAAGGTCAGCGGCGATGGACGGCCCACGAAGTCGCGAAGCAGCGCCTCGAGCTCGCCTCGGAAGGCCGGTTCGTCCTGAAGCTCCTCCCAGGCCGCGGTGAGCTCGTCGAGGGCCGGGATCAGCACCTCGGGGACGTATCGCCCCCCGAACCGGCCGAACCGGCCGCGTGCGTCGGGGAGCGCCGTCGTCTCGGCGGCTTTCATCCTCTGCCTCGGAGCTCGCGGAGCTTGGCCCCCGGGTCCTCCGCCCGCATGAGGGCCTCCCCAACCAGGACGGCCTTCGCGCCGGCCTCCATGGCCCGTTCGACCTGACGGCGGGTCGAGATGCCGCTCTCGAGAACGAGGATCCGGTCCTCCGGCACGGACCGCAGGAGCAGCAGGGCGCGGTCCTCGTCGACCTCCAGGCTCTCCAGGTCCCGCGCGTTCACACCCACGACCTTGGCGTCGGCCCCCAGGGCCTTGTCGAGGTCATCGGTGGAATGGGCCTCGACCAGTGCTCCGAGCTCGAGGTCCTGTGCCGCGTTCAGCATCGCCTTCAGCTCGGTCTCGCTCAGGGCGGCCGCGATGAGGAGCACGGCGTCGGCGCCGGCCACCCGAGCCTCGATCAGCTGGGCCGGGTGCACCAGGAAGTCCTTGCGAAGGACCGGGACGGTGGTCGCGTGGTGAACCGCACGGAGGTCGGCCAGCGAGCCGTCGAAGTGCACGGGCTCGGTCAGCACCGAAACGGCGGCCGCACCAGCCTCCTCGTACACACGGGCGCGTGCCGCCGGATCCGCGTCCGCGATCCGCCCGGCCGACGGTGACGACCGTTTCACCTCCGCGATGACCGCGGGAGCCTTCGCCGACCACAGGCGCGCGGCGAACGCGCGTGGGGGCGGCATCCTGATGGCCAGGGCCATCAGCCCGGCCTCGTCGATGGGCTGTCGCTCCAGCCTGCGGCGAACGCCGTCGACCGTCTCGGTGAGGAAGCCCATGGTCGGGAAAGTGTAGCGGTGTACCCTCAGGCCACCGCGGCGAGCGCGTCCCGGAGGTCGAGCCCCTCGTACAGCGCGCGGCCCAGGATGGCGCCGTGGGCCCCGATGGCGGCCACCCGCCGGAGGTCCTCCGGGCCGCGGATCCCTCCCGAGGCGACAACCGGCCGCCCCGTCACGTCGATGACGGCCCCGATCGCATCGAGGTCGGGGCCCTCGAGGCCGCCGACCCTGCTCACACTGGTGTGGACGTACCGATCGACGTCGAGACCGGCCAGCCAGGCCATCGTCTCCAGCAGGGGGAGCCCGACCTCCTGGCGGGCCCGGCCCCGGATCATGTCTCGATCGGACTCGATCCCCACCGCCAGCGCGTCACCATGACGGGCCAGCAGCGCCTCCACCGCCGCCCGGTAGGAGAGCGCGGAGGAGGCGAGGACAACCCGACCGGCGCCTGAAGCCAGGGCGCGCTCGACCTCCCTGTGGCCGGTGATCCCCCCACTCGCCTGGACCGACACGCCGAGGCCCGCGATCCCAGCGACGACATCGAGATTGCGGAACTCGCCGCCAAGGGCGAGATCCATGTCCACCACGTGGATCCACCGCGCGCCGGCCTCCACGAAGGACCGTGCCGCGGTGGTGGGGTCGCCATCGAACGCCTCGACGAACGCGACCCCTCCGTCGGACAGGCGAGCCAGGCGACCATCGAACACGTCGACGGCCGGGATGACCTCGAACCCCACGGCCGGTCAGCCTACCGGGGCCACCTCCGCGCGCTCGGCTCTGGGAGGCGCCTCGCCCTCCAGCCGCGCGGCCTTCGGGCCGAGGAGCAGCCGCAACTCCGAGAGCAAACCAGCCGCGGGGTCCACCCGCACGCTTCCCACCTCGATCGGCGTGGTGGCCTGGGACGAGATGAACCTGACGAGAACCGGGGTCGACCCAGGATGTGCGCCGAACAGGTCCTTCAGTTTGGCAATGACGGCATTGGTGCAGCTGGCGGCGGCGAGGTCGACGATGACCACGCCCGGTACGGGGGGGGCCGTTCTGCTCGCGCCGACGTCGAGCTCCCGGATCTCCACCGCCCGAAGCTGCAGCTCCCTGCCGCGGAGGTCCACACGGCCCTTCACCAACACGATCGCGTCGGTCTCCACCAGGTTCGGCACCTGCTCGAAGACGCTGGGGAAGGCCACCACCGCCACGCCGCCCGCCAGGTCCTCCAGCCGGAACAGCGCGTACGGCTCGCCCTTCCTCGTGTACCGACGGGCCACCGACGCGACGATCCCACCGACGGTGACCAGATCGCCGTCCCCCAGGTTCACCACCTCGGCGACCTCCATGTCGGTCTGCGCGGCCAGCCGGTCCTTCACCGACAGGAGCGGGTGGTCGGTGACGAACTGGCCGAGCATCTCCTTCTCCAGGCGAAGGAGCGTTCGCCGGTCGAACTCCTCCCCGGTCAGGACGGACTCGTCGATCTCGTGCGCGGCCCGTTCCCCTCCGCCGAACAGCGAGAACTGGCCCGCGGCCTCCGCCTTGCGCTCCGCGGCGATGGGTCCGGACACCTTCTCGTGTCCCTCCAGCAGGGCCTTGCGGGCGTAGCCGAGCGAGTCGAACGCCCCCGCCAGGACCAGGCTCTCCAGGACCTTCTTCGTCAGGACCCCCGGGTCGACCTTGCGGCAGAACTCCGCGAAGGTGGCGAACCCACCCCTGGCCCGCCGGGCCTCGATGATCTGGCCCACCGCCCCCGAGCCCACGTTGCGCACGGCCGAGAGGCCGTATCGGACCTTGGGTTCACCGCCGGGGACCGGGGCGAAGTCCAGCTCGGACTCGTTCACGTCCGGGGGAAGAACCTCCAGGCCCATCAGCCGGCACGCGTTCAGATAGAAGGGCTTCTTGTCCTTGTCGTCCTTCACGCTGGTCAGGATGGCCGACATGTACTCCACGGGATGGTGGGCCTTCAGATACGCCGTCTGATAGGCCACGTACGCGTACGCGCACGCGTGCGAGGCATTGAACCCGTAGTCGGCGAACGGGACGATCAGGTCGAAGATGTCCTCGGCGATCCGGCGCTGGTAGCCACGCTCCACGCACTGGCGGACGAAGGTCTCGCGGTGGGGGACCAGCAGTTCCCGGATCTTCTTCCCCATGGCCTTGCGCAGGCCGTCGGCCTCCCCCATCGAGTACCCGGCCATGCGGTTGGCGATCTGCATGACCTGCTCCTGGTACACGATGATCCCGTACGTGTCGTGCAGGACCTCCTCGAGGTCGGGGTGCGGGTACGTCACCGGCTTGCGGCCGTGCTTGCGCTCGGCGTACTCCGCGTGCTGGCCCATCGACAGCAGGCCGGGCCGGTACAGGGCCACGAGCGCCATGAGGTCCTCGAACCGGTCCGGCAGCAGCAGATGGATCAGCTGGCGCATCCCCGGGCTCTCCAGCTGGAAGACGCCCGTCGTGTCACCTCGGCGGAGCATGGCGTACGCGGGTTGGTCGTCGAGCGGGACGTGGTCGATGTCGAGCTCGACGCCCGTCCGCCGCAACAGGGCGAGCGTGTCCTCGATGACCGAAAGGGTCCGAAGACCCAGGAAGTCCATCTTCAGCAGGCCGAGCTTCTCCACCCCGTGCATGTCGAACTGGGTGACGATGCGCCGCGTGTCGTCCCGCGAGTCCTTCGACAACTTGAGCGGCAGGTAGTTGACGAGCGGGGCGTCCCCGATCACCACGCCGGCGGCGTGGACCGAGTCCTCGCGGCGCAGGCCCTCCAGGGCCTTGGCCGTGTCGACGATCTCCCGGGCCTCGGGTTCCTTTTCGTAGGCCTCCTTGAGCTCCGGCGCGTGCTCGAGGGCGACGTCGATCGGGTGCTCGCGGCCCAGGACCGCCGGCGGGTACATCTTGCACAACCGGTCGCCGACCGATGCCGGAAAGCCGAGCACCCGTGCGGCGTCGCGGATCCCCTGCTTCCCCTTGATGGTCTGGAACGTGATGATCTGGGCCACGTGGTCGGAGCCGTACTTCTGGGCCACGTACCGGATCACCTCGTCCCGACGGCGCTCGTCGAAGTCCATGTCGATGTCGGGGAGTTGCTTGCGCTCGGGGTTCAGGAACCGCTCGAAGATCAGCCCGTACCGCAGAGGATCGAGGTCGGTGATGCGGAGCGAGTACGAGACGACGGAGCCCGCCGCCGAGCCCCGTCCCGGCCCCACCCGGATCCCGCTCTCGCGGGCGAACCGGATCAGATCCCACACGATCAGGAAGTACCCGGCGAAGCCCATCCGAGTGATGACGTCGAGCTCGTGGTCGATCCGGGCCTGGACGTCCGGCTCCAGGTCGCCGTAGCGCTGCCTCGCGCCCTCGTCGACCAGCCGCCGGAGGTAGGCGTCGCGGTCCATGCCGGCCGGCGGCTCGAAGCTCGGGAGGTGGAGGTCCCCGTACGTGAGCTCCAGGTCGCACATCTCGGCGATGCGCAGGGTGTTGTCGCAGGCATCCGGGAGGTCCCGGAAGACTTCGCGCATCTCCTCGGCGGACTTCATGTAGAACTGGTCCGAGTCGAAGCGCAGTCGGTTCGTGTCCGTCTGCACCTTCTGCTGCTGGATGCACAGCAGGACGTCGTGGGGCTTCGCGTCCTCTCGGACCGTGTAGTGCAGGTCGTTCGTGGCGACGAGGGGGATCCCCGTCGTTCCGGACAGCTCCAGGAGCTTGGGGAGCACCGTCCGTTGCTCGGCCAGCCCGTGGTCCTGGATCTCGAGGAAGAAGTTCCCCTCGCCGAACAGGTCCCGGTAGGAGGCTGCCACTCCCGCGGCCTTCGCTTCCTGGCCCCCCACGAGCAACCGGGCGACCTCCGAAGCCAGGCATCCCGACAGGCCGATGAGGCCACCGGCACGTTCCGCCAGCAACTCCTTGTCGATCCGGGGCCGGTGGTAGAACCCCTCGAGGTGCGCGTCGGTGACCAGCCGCAGGAGGTTGCGGTAGCCGGCCTCGTCGCGGGCCAGGATGGTGAGGTGCCGATACTTCTCCTCGCTCTCGCCCGGCGTACGGTCGAACCGCGAGCCGGGCGCGACGTAGGCCTCGACGCCCAGGATCGGCTTGATCCCGGCCGCTCGCCCGGCCTCGTAGAACTCGAGCGCCCCGAACATCGACCCGTGGTCGGTCACCGCCAGGGCCGGCATCTGGAACTCCCGGGCCTGCTCGAAGAGCGCGGGGATCCGCGATGCCCCGTCGAGGAGCGAGTACTCGGTGTGGGTGTGCAGGTGGACGAAGCTACGAGCCGCCATGCTCCCCTCGCCACCTCGTTGACGGAACGGCCGGGCACCCTGTGGACAACGTGTGCATTCGCTGTTCAGAACTTACAGACTTGTAATTCGCCCCTCGCCAACTCTATACTCCCGGG
>VAYX01000194.1 GCA_005885325.1 Actinomycetota bacterium | reverse complement strand
CCTCTATCTGGTCGGCACGCCGATCGGGAACTTCGGGGACATGACCGATCGGGCGCGGGAGACGCTCGGTACGGTCGCCGTCGTCGCGGCCGAGGACACGCGGCGGACCGGGCGGCTCCTGGCCCATTTCGGCATCGAGGCCAAGATGGTCTCGCTGTTCCAGGGCAACGAGGACCGGCGGACCCAGGAGCTCCTGGAAGAGCTCCGGTCCGACCACGACGTCGCCGTGGTCTCGGATGCCGGCATGCCGGGCCTGTCCGACCCGGGCTACCAATTGGTGCGGGCGTCGGTGAACGAGGGGATCGAGGTGCGTGTGGTCCCCGGCCCGTCGGCCGTCCTGTCGGGCCTGGTGGTCTCGGGGTTGCCCACCGACCGGTTCGTGTTCGAGGGATTCCTTCCTCGCCGGGCCGGGGAGCGGCGCATGCGCCTCCGGGGCCTGGCCCATGACCGGCGGACGGTCGTGCTGTTCGAGTCGCCCCATCGGATCGCCACGCTCCTGCGTGACCTCCTGGTGGAGCTGGGGGACCGCCGGGTGGCCATCGCGCGCGAGCTGACCAAGCTGCACGAGGAGGTCATCCGGGGTCGGACCTCGGAGGTCCTGGCGGGTCTGCCCGACGTCGAGCTGAAGGGTGAGCTCGTCGTGGTGCTCGAGGGTAGTCGGCGACCTGAGGTTCTGGACGAGGAGGAGTTGGTGGGGGAGGCCCGGGCGCTCGTCCAGGCCGGGATGCGAAAGCGCGACGCCGCCTCGGAGGTGGCCAGGAAGCGAGGAGCGTCCGCGAATGCCATCTACAAGTCGCTGCTCGAGGGAGACGGTTCCGAAGGGACCTCCCCGATCACCTGACCCCTAGAATGGCCCGACCATGGGCCGGGACGTCTTCTACATCACCACCCCGATCTACTACCCGAACGACGTCCCTCACATCGGCCACGCCTACGACGCGGTGGCCACCGACTTCATCGCCCGGTACCACCGACTCCGTGGGGAGGAGGTCTTCCACCTCACCGGAACCGACGAGCACGGCCTGAAGCTCCAGCGGGCGGCGGAGGCCGCCGGGATGAGCCCCAAGGAGTGGGTGGACTCGATGGAGCCCCGGTGGCGGGAGGTCTGGGCCCGCCTGGACATCGCCTACGACGACTACATCCGGACCACCGAGTCCCGGCACGAGGCGGCGGTGAAGAAGCTCCTCCAGACCGTGCACGACAACGGCCGGGATGACATCTACCTGGGGACCTATGAAGGCCTGTACTGCGTGTCGTGCGAGCTGTACTACACCGAGGACGAGCTCGTCGACGGCAGGTGCCCGATCCACGGCATCCCCGTCGAGGCCATGCGGGAGGAGAACTACTTCTTCCGTCTCTCCGCGTATGCCGACCGGCTGCTCCGGCACTATGAGGCCCATCCCAAGGCGGTCCAGCCCGAGGTCAGGCGGAACGAGGTCCTGTCGGTGGTCCGGGGCGGCCTTCAGGACTTCTCCATCAGCCGGACGTCGTTCCGGTGGGGCATCCCGCTTCCGTGGGACCCGGCCCACGTGAACTACGTGTGGTTCGACGCTCTCACCAACTACATCACGGCCGCCGGGTACGGCTCGGACCCCGAGCGGTTCGCCCGGGTGTGGCCGGCGAACATCCACATGATCGGCAAGGACATCCTCCGCCAGCACGCGATCTACTGGCCGGCCATGCTGATGGCCGCGGACATCGAGCCTCCCGAGCAGGTCTGGGCCCACGGGTTCCTGACGGTCGGAGGCCAGAAGATGTCGAAGACCAACGCCACCGGGATCCATCCCTTCGAGCTCGTGGATCATTTCGGGGTCGACGCATACCGGTACTACTTCATCCGGGAGATCCAGTTCGGCCAGGACGGGAGCTTCTCCTTCGAATCGATGAACGATCGCTACCACGCCGACCTTGCGAACGGCCTGGGGAACCTGGCCAGCCGGGTCCTGGCGATGCTGGGGTCCTACTACGACGGCCTGGTCCCCGAGGTCCCTGCCACCGGGATGGAGGGCGATCTCCCGGCCTTGGTCAAGGACGTCACCAGCCGCTACGACGGCCTCATGCTCGACGTCGCCTTGACCCCTGCGGTAGCCGCGGTCTGGGAGCTCGTCGGCCGGGCGAACCAGTACCTTGTCGAGCGGGCGCCCTGGCGGCTGGCCAAGGATCCGGAGCGCCGCGACGACCTGGCGGGCGTGCTGTACGCGGCGGCGGAGATCCTTCGGATCCTGGCGGTCCTGTTATCCCCGGTCATGCCCGGCGCGGCCGGCAGGTTGTGGACACAACTGGGGATTTCCGAGCCACTGGCGGCCCAGAACGTGCCGGAAGCGGCGGAATGGGGACGCCTGGCTCCCGGCACCAGGACCACGAAGGGGGAACCCCTGTTCCCGCGCCTCGACTCCTAGGTGAGGGTTCGCGCGGCCGCGTTTCACGTGAGACTCCCCCCCTCGACTCCGGGTGGACACTCGGCCGTCGCTGTTCTCCGACTGGTCGGTCGCCTGTCGAGCCGAGGTCGAGAGCCGGTATCGTTGGCCGTCCATGGCCTCCTCCCAGCCTGAGCCACCCGCACAGGAAGCCGACCTGTTCCTGATGGAAGGGGACCCCGCCGACGCGGTGGCGGCTGCACGGAGGGCGGGCGTTGGCAGGCTGGTCTGCGCGGGCATCGACCCTGAGAGCAGCCGCCGTTCGATCGACCTCGCCCAGTCGCTGCCGGAGGTCTTCGCCACGGCCGGGATGCATCCCCACACCGCCTCGGAGTTGGACGATGAGGGGTGGCAGCAGATCAGGGAGATGGTGGCTATGCCCCGAGTCGTGGCCGTCGGTGAATGTGGGTTGGACTTCTATCGGATGCGATCGCCGAGGGAGGACCAGGAGCGGGCCTTCGGTCTCCACATCTCGTTGAGCCGTGAGACCGAGCTTCCGGTCGTGGTTCACGTTCGGGATGCATGGCCGGCCGCCCTTCGACTCCTGGACGAGGGCTCGGCGGAACGAGTGGTCCTTCACTGCTTCAGCGGGGATGCCTCGATCGCCACGGCCTGCGCGGCCCGGGGGTGGTTCCTGTCCTTCGCCGGCAACCTCACGTATCCGAAGAACCACCACCTTCGGGAAGCGGCTGCGGCCACGCCCCTCGATCAACTTCTGGTCGAGACCGACAGCCCGTTCCTGGCCCCGCAGGCCATCCGAGGGCGCGACAACTCACCGGCGAACGTCGTCGAGGTGATCCGGGAGATCGCCACGGTCCGCGCCATCTCGTTCGAAGCGGTCCGCGATGCGACGTCGGCGAACGCACGAGCCGCATTCAACCGGCTTCAGTAGCGGTTCAGGGGGTTTGAGGCCCTCGAACACACGTTCGCTTTCAAGTTTGCAGTGAGGGTTGAGGGTTGATACGGTGCCGCCAGTGCTCATGGAGGCTTCGGCCCGGCTGCTCGCCGGCGTTCCCCCCGAAGCCTTCTTCCAGTAGGGGGAAGGATGCTGGTGCGGCCGACTCGGGTCCGGCGATTGCGGATCCGCAGGGCGACGGGCAATGCCGCGATCATCGTCGCGGTCCTCGCCGTCGGGTCCCTCTATCTGGTCCTCGAGAAGAGCGTGACCCTCGTCCTCGACGGCAACCCGCAGGCGGTTCGGACCCTGAGCTCCAACGTGGGACAGCTCCTCGACGCCCGGGGCATCGTCGTGGACGGACAGGACTTCGTGACCCCGCCGGCGGCGACCCCCCTCGCCGACGGCATGACGGTCGTGGTGGACACCGGCGGCCTCCTGCAGGCCGCCTCCACTGTGGGGGTCTGGGTGGTGGATGGGGTGACCGGACCGTCAGCGAAGCTGGCGATCCAGCACACCGAGAATTGGTTCTCCGCGGGAGAACCGGTCGGGCCGACCCGGATCGTGGACGCTCGGGTCGTCGTGGAAGGGAAGGCTCACGACGTGCTCACGAACGCGGCCACGGTCCGGGAGCTCCTCTCGGCCATGGGGATCGAGCCCGACGGGAGCGATCGCGTCCTTCCGCCACCCAGGACCCCCCTCCTCGACGGGACGTCCGTCCGGTTCGTCGACATCGACTTGCGGACGCGACACGTCGTCGTTCCCATCCCGTTCCACACCCTGACCACGTACTCGGCCGCCCTGATGCCCGGATCGGAGAACATCACGCAGTCCGGATCCACCGGCAGGATGCTCGTGACCTACCGGGTCAAGGTGGTGGACGGGCGGGTCGTCGCAAAGACGGTCCTGACACGCCGGGTGCTTCAGACGGCCGTTCCTACGCTCCGCGTGGTCGGGCGGGCCGACTCGGTGGTTCACGGCTCGGAGGCGGGCGAGGCCTCCTGGTATGGCTTCGCGCCAGGCTCCGGTTTCACCGCCGCCCACCCCTGGCTCCCGTTCGGGACGGTGGTCACGGTGACGAATCTCGCTACCGGCAAGAGCATCGACGTGGTAATCAACGATCGTGGACCCTTCGGCGGACGGATCATCGACCTCTCGGACGAGGCCTTCGCGGCCCTCGCGCCGCTCAGCCAAGGGGTCATGGACGTCCGCCTCACCTGGTAGCTCCGGGCTCGGCCGCGCGGCCCTGAGGGAGCTCGCGGCCCGCCACGGGATCCACCCCTCCAGGGCGCTGGGCCAGAGCTTCCTGGCCGACCCCAACCTGGCCCGGGCCATCGTGGCCGACGCCGGGATCGAGGAGGGCGATCGAGTCCTCGAGGTCGGTCCGGGCCTCGGCTCGCTCACCGTGGCGTTGGCGGCGACGGGGGCCCAGGTGCTGGCGGTGGAGCTCGACCGCGCGCTCGTCCCGGCCTTGCGGGAAGTCCTGGCGCCCTTCCCCGCGGTTCGACTGGAGGTGGGGGATGCGATGAAGATGGACTGGGAGGCCGCGCTCCCAACCGGCGACTGGACGATGGTGTCGAACCTTCCCTACAACGTGGCGGTACCGCTGCTGGTGAACATGCTGGACCGGGGGCCGCGGATCACCGAGTACCTGGTGATGGTGCAGCGCGAGGTGGGCGAGCGCCTGACGGCCCAACCGGGCGAGGATGCATACGGCGCCGCCAGCATCCGGGTGGCGTACCGCGCCCGGGCCGAGCTCGTGCGCCGGGTCCCTGCGGACGTCTTCTGGCCTCGCCCCAAGGTCGAGTCGGTCACGGTGCGCCTGACCCCCCGGCCCGCGCCGGTCGATGCCGACCGGGCCGCGCTCTTCCGGGTGATCGACGAGGGGTTCGCGGAGCGGCGGAAGACGATGGGCAACGCCCTCCGGCGCCTGGGGCTGGACGCACCTTCGGCGGCGCGGGTCCTGTCCGATAGTGGTGTGGAGCCCGACGTCCGGGCCGAACGGCTGGGACTCCCGGAATTCGCCCGGATCGCCCAGGCCCTTCAGCGCGAGGGAGTCCTCCGATGACCCGTCGGGCCGCCGTCCGTCGTCAGGCGAACGCCAAGATCAACGTGTTCCTTCGCGTCCTTCGGGCTCGGGACGACGGCTACCACGACATCGAGAGCCTCGTCGTGCCGGTCTCGTTGGCGGATCGGATCACGGCCCGGGTCGCCGATGAGCTCCGGGTGACCGTGAAGGGCGCCGACGATCTCGCCGGCACGGTCCCCGCCGGTGGGCTCAACCTGGCGTTGGTCGCCGCGCTCTCCCTGGCGGACGAGTGCGAGCACGCGGGTGGGGCCGAGGTGGAGATCGAGAAGCTGATCCCGGTGGCCGCTGGACTCGGCGGCGGGAGCGCCGACGCCGCCGCCACCCTCGGGGCGCTGAACGAGCTCTGGGGTTGCCGGCTGGACATGGAAGCGCTCGCCGACATCGCCGCACGGGTTGGGTCCGACGTCCCGGCCATGCTGGCCGGGGGCCCGGTGCTCGTGCAGGGGCGAGGTGACGTGATCGATCCCGTCACCGTGGACGGGCTGTGGTGGGTCCTCCGCTCGTTCGATTTCGGCGTTCGCTCGCCCGACGCGTACCGCTGGTGGGACGAGGACCGGGCTCCGTCGGGCCCCGATCCCGCTCCCCTCCTAATGGCCGCCACGAAGGGGGATCCCGAGACACTGGGGCCACTGCTGTTCAACGACCTGGAACCTCCGGTGTTCGCCCGCCACCCGGAATTGGCCGAGGCCAAGGCGGCGCTGCTCGAAGCCGGAGCGCTAGGCGCCGTGATGAGCGGGAGCGGATCGTCGGTTGCGGGGCTGGCTCGCGACCAGGGCCACGCGGGATCCTTGGCCAGGCGGTGGCCCTCGGCGCGGGTCGTCGCCGGCCCACGCTGAGCGTCCGCAGAACGGTGGCGACCTCGCCCTCGTCCGTCGGCGATAATCGGAGCCGGTCCGGGGTGGTCTAACGGCAAGACGCGGGCCTTTGGAGCCCTCGATGGAGGTTCGACTCCTCCCCCCGGAACTCTTCCAGAAGCCCTCGTCCCAGACAGCGGCCTTGCCAGAGTGTGTGGGCCCCGGTACAAAGGATTCGGCGTCGATCGACGAAGGATGTCCGTGCCCGAGAAGACCGTTCCTTCCCTCGCCGCGGTGCTGCTCGCCGCGGGCAAGGGCAAGCGGTTGAAGTCCAAGCTCCCCAAGGTCCTTCAGCCGGTACGGGGCCGGCCTGCGCTGTGGCACGTCGCCCGGGCGGCGATGGC
>VAYX01000192.1 GCA_005885325.1 Actinomycetota bacterium | reverse complement strand
CCCCGGCGAGGTGCTCGCGTCCGAACGAACGGTCAAAGCGGTGCGCGGCTTTCGGGTCGAGGACGTGGGCGCGCTCGAGCTCAAGGGCAAGGCCAGGCTGGTCCATGCGTTCCGCGTGCTGGACGAGACGACGACGCTCCCCGAACGGGGCGTGCCGGGAGTCCGTGCGCCGCTCGTCGGACGGGACGACGAGATCGACCTGCTCCAGAGCATCTACGGGCGGGTCGCGAACGAGCACCGCCCGCACCTGGTCACGCTGTACGGGGACGCGGGCGTGGGGAAGAGCCGGCTGACGCGCGAGTTCCTCGAGGGGATCGGCGACCGGGCGCTCGTCCTGCACGGCCGCTGCCTGCCGTACGGCGAGGGCGTCACGTTCTGGCCCCTCGCGGAGATCCTCAAGGCGCACGCGGGCGTCCTCGACACGGACCCGTCTGACATCGCGCTCGAGCGGATCCAGAAGGCTGGCCGCGACCTCCTGACCGAGGAGGTGACGACCGACGCGGGGCGCACCACCGCAGCGCTCGCGTTCACCGTCGGCGTGGAGGACCCCGACTATGCGTTCGCGCGCATGGACCCCAAGGAGGTCCGGGCCGAGGTCCACGCGGCGTGGCGCTCGTTCTTCTCCGCGCTGGCGACGACCCAAGCGGTGGTCGTGCTCGTCGAGGACATCCACTGGGCCGACCCCGCGCTGCTCGACCTTCTGGAGGACCTGGCGGAGCGGGCGGTCGGTCCGCTGCTGTTCCTCTGCCCCTCCCGTCCGGAGCTCACGGCGCGCCGACCCGGTTGGGGTGGCGGACGTCGTAACCACACGGCGGCGACCCTCGATCCGCTCACCGCCCAGGAATCCGAACGCCTGGTCGGCTTCCTCCTGGCGATCGACGACCTGCCCGCGTCCGTGCGCAACCGGATCCTGGAGCGCGCCGAAGGCAATCCGTTCTTCCTCGAGGAGATCATCCGTCACCTGATCGACGAGCGGTTCCTGGTGCACGAAGGCGGCCGGTGGCGGACGGCCGTCGGCATCGAGGACGTCGAGATCCCCGACACCGTCCAGGGGGTTCTGGCCGCGCGGATCGACCTGCTCGAGCCGGATCACAAGCGGGTCCTCCAAGGCGCCGCCGTCGTGGGCCGGGTCTTCTGGCCGGGTTCCCTCCACGGCCTGACCGGGTCCGTCGACGTCGATGCCACGCTTGCGGCCCTCGAGGCCCGTGAGCTCGTGCTGTCCCGCCTCGGCTCCTCGATCGCCGGGCAGCCCGAGTACATCTTCAAGCACATCCTGACGCGAGACGTCGCCTACGAGAGTTTGCCCAAGCGGGAGCGCGCGCCGGCCCATGCAGCCGTGGCGCGATGGATCGAGGAGACGGCAGGCGCTCGCGAGCGCGAGTTCGTCGAACTCCTGGCCTATCACTACGCGACCGCCGTCGCCGAGTCGGCGGGCGCCGTCGACGATGCTCTCCGCCGAAAAGCGTTCGAGCACCTGGCGGCGGCATCCAGCGAGAGCCGGAGCAAGCAGGTGCTGAAACGAGCGGAACGATATGGGGAAGAGGCGCTCCGTCTGGCGACGGACGATCACGAGCGTTCCGTCGCGCTGGAGGCGCTGGGCAACGCGTTCCTCACGGACTACGTCGGGGACCTCGCATGGAAGTACTACCGGGAGGCGGCCCTGGCTCGGGCAGCGGTCGCCGAAGGGTCGAACGACCCGAAGGTCGCCTATCTGTCAGCGAGGGCCTGCGAGGTGCCCGTCCGATGGCCTGGGTCTATGCGACGACCTCCGAGGGCAGAGGAGGTGGAACCACTCCTGCACCTGGGCCTTTCCCACGTCCCCGAAGGGGACAGCGAGGAACGTGTGCGGCTGAAGAGCATCGAGGCCGGTTGGCCGTTCGCTTTTCCGGAGGCACCGATGACCGAGGCCGAAGGACTCGACCGTGAGCGCATCGGGCTGGAAGCTGCGGAGATGGCGCTACGGCTTGGCATGCACGACCTCGCATCCGGCGCCTACGACGCCGCGGTTGGCTACGCCGCCTCGCGTGGGCTCTACGCGCGAAGCAGGGCGATCGAGGAGCGGCGACTGGACCTCCTTCCCGAACTTGGTGACCCGCTCGAGATCGGGGATGCCTACGCCGCTCTGGCGTGGGCGGGGCATGAGCTCGGCCGCTTCGAGGAAGGGCTTGAGCGGGCGGAGGAAGGGCTCCGTCAGGTGGGAGCCATGCTCCCCAGTGCCCAGGTCCATCTGGTGTCATGGGAAAGCGTCATCCGGTATCGGCTCGGCGATTGGGATGGGGCGCTCGCCTCGCTGGACGGCCTCCGTCAGCTGCTCGACGAGCGCCGCGACGACCCACCGTATTTCGCCGCGCACGCGTTCGCCGTCGGTGGGATCGTCGCGGAGCGGCGTGGCGACACGGTCGAGAGCGACCGGCTGGCCGGGCTTCTGCTCCCGCTGGCCCAGAGCTTCTCGGCACGGCTCCTCCCCTGGCTCGTGATCCTTCTCGTCGAACGGGGTGATCTCGGACCGGCGGAGGAGCTGCTCGAGAACCTTCCTCCGGCGTGGCGGGTCCACACGACCTGTGTGCTCGAGGCCCGATGTGAGTTCGTCGCGGCGACGGCAGCGTGGGACGAGGTGGCTGCCCTGGAGGAGGAGGCTCGCGCCTACGCCATCGCGTCGGAGGCGCTTTCCCCGCCGATCTACGCGGAGCGCCTGCGGGGGCGGGCGGCATTGGCGACAGGAGAGCCGGGACGCGGGGCTGAGACCCTTGCGAGCGCCACGGAGAGGTTCCGCCGCCTGGGGGCCCCCTACGATCGTGCCGTCACGCAGGCGGACCTGGCCCGTGCACTGATCGCCGCCGGCCGGGTTGAGGGGGCGGCGAGGATACTCGACGAAGCCGACCGGACGTTCGAACAGCTGAGGGCCACGAAGACGCAGGAGATGGTTCGGAAGGTGCGGACCGAACTGGAGGGCTAGGCCGTCCGCTCCTTGCGGACCCGCGGCGCCGGCTCCTGCCGCGGGACGAGCGTGGGGTTCACCCCGGACATCACGACGTTCCGGTCGATCAGGCACTTGTGGACGTCCTGCCGAGACGGGAGCTCGTACATCACGTTCAGCAGGACCTCCTCCATGATGGCCCGAAGGCCCCGGGCACCGGTCCCGCGGAGGATGGCCTGGTCGGCGATGGCCGACAGCGCGTCGTCATCGAACTCCAACTCCACCCCGTCGAACTCGAAGAACTTGCAGTACTGCTTGACGAGCGCGTTCTTCGGCTTGGTCAGGATGTCCACCAGAGCCTGCTTGTCCAGGTTGTGCACATGGGTCAGGACCGGGAGGCGCCCCACGAACTCCGGGATGAGCCCGTACGTCAGGAGGTCCTCGGGGAGGATCCGCGACAGGATCTGGCCGAGGTCCTTCTCCTCCA
>VAYX01000191.1 GCA_005885325.1 Actinomycetota bacterium | reverse complement strand
GCGTTGATCCTCCGGTTCCGCCGCTCCCGCGGCGACGAGCGCCAGCAGATCAAGTGGCTGGCCTACGTGGGAGCCGCCGCCCTGATCATCCCCCTGACCGGCATGGCCATCGGCCTGGTCCGAGTCATCACCGGGATCCACGCGCCCGAGAACGACCCGATCGGCAATGCCCTGTTCATCGCCTTCTTCGTCATCCTGATGGTCGGCATCCCCGCCGCGTGCGCCATCGCCGCCTTCAAGTACCGGCTCTACGACCTCGACATCGTGGTGAAGAAGACGGTGATGTTCGGACTCATCGCCCTCGCGCTCACGGCGATCGGCCTGGCCACGATCGCGCTCCTGCCGACGTTCGCGCTCGGGATCAGCTCGGGCATCTCGCTCCGGTCGGTGCTCCTCGGCCTGGCGCTCGGCCTGCTGGTGTGGCCCTTCCGGCGGTTCGCCAGCCGGATCGCCGACCGGGTCGTGTACGGCACGCGAGCCACCCCCTACGAGGTGTTGTCCGAGTTCTCCGATCGCATGGCCAGTACGTACTCCACCGAGGACGTTCTGCCCCGGATGGCGGAGATCCTCGGGCAGGGCTGCGGCGCCGATCGAGCCGCGGTCTGGCTCCGGGTGGGGACCGAGATCCGACTGGCCGCCTCGTGGCCGGATGAGGCCGACGCCGGGTCTCCGCGGATCCGCCTGATCGGCGACGATCTTCTGGATTTCGCCGGCGCCGACCACGCGTTCCCCGTGCGACACCAGGGCGAGCTGCTCGGGGCCCTGACCCTCGCGATGCCGGCGGCCGATCCCATGAATCCGGCTCGAGCCAAGCTCGCCCGCGATGTCGCGGCGCAAGGCGGGCTCGTGCTCCGGAACGTTCGGCTGATCGAGGAGCTGCGGGCGTCAAGGCAGCGATTGGTGACCGCGCAGGACGAGGAGCGGCGCAGGATCGAGCGGAACATCCACGACGGCGCGCAGCAACAGCTCGTCGCACTCTCGGTCCAGCTCAGGCTGGCCGAGTCCATGGTCGGCAAGGAACCGGAGAAGGAGCGGCAGTTGCTTCACCGCCTCCAAGCCGCCACGGCCGAAGCGCTCGAGGACCTCCGGGACCTCGCTCGCGGGATCTATCCTCCCCTCCTGGCCGAAGAGGGCTTGGTCGTTGCGATCGAGTCGCAGGCACGCAAGTCGGCGACTCCGGTCGAGGTCGAATCGAAGAACCTCGGCCGCTACCCGCAACACGTCGAGGCGGCCGTCTACTTCTGCGCCCTCGAAGCGCTGAATAACGTGGCGAAGTACGCCGATGCGTCGAGCGCGCGGGTCCGGCTGACGGCCCGCGACGGCACGCTCACGTTCGAGGTGGCGGACGACGGCGTGGGATTCGACCCTGCTGAGACGGGCTACGGCACGGGGCTGCAGGGCATGGCCGACCGGCTGGCAGCGATCGGTGGCGACTTCGAGGTCCGCACGCGGGCCGGGTCGGGGACCACGGTGAAGGGCACGGTACCGGTGGGGGGGGAGGGGCGATGAGTCGAGGAGACCGCTCCCGGGCACCCTGGATCCTGTGGGGCGCGACGCTTGCGCTGCTCGTCGCCACGATGGTCATCACCGTCCGAAACGGCAGCTTCTCCGAAGACGTCCCGTTCATACCGATCGCCGTCGTTGTCCTGACCGGGTACGCGACGGTCGGAGCGGTGGTCGCATCCCGGTTCCCGCGGAACCCCGTCGGGTGGCTCTTCATGCTCGCGGGCATGGCGTTCCTGCTCAATGGGTTCGCGTCCGAGTACGCCACGTACACGTTCGAGACGTCCCCCGGCTCGCTGCCGTTCGGCCGGGCCGCCGCACTCGTGGCCGATACCTCCATCTTCTTCGCCGTCGTGCCCATCCCCCTGCTGTTCCTCCTCTTCCCCACGGGGACGCTCCCTTCGCCCCGGTGGCGACCGGTCGCCTGGGCCGTGTGCGGGTTCTTCGGACTGGCACTCGTGGCCGACGGGGTGAGGAGCCGGACGCTCGATGCTGGGGGCACCACCATCCCGAACCCGCTCGCGATCGAGGGCCTCCAGCGCTTCCTCGGTCCGGTGCTCACGGTGGCCGCGCTCGGGGCTATCGGCGCCTCGCTCGCTTCGGCGGCCGCGCTCCTCGTCCGATTCCGGCGGGCCCGGGGGGAGGAGCGGCAGCAGATCCGGTGGGTGGCCTTCGCGGTAGCGATCGCCGCGTTCCTCTTCGTCGCCCTCTTCGTCACGGGGATCGGCCTCGGCCCCAACGAGAGCAGGCCACTGAACGACATCTCCTTCTTCCTGTTCTTCCTGACGATCGGGCTCGGGATCCCGCTGGCGGCGGGCGTCGCCATCCTGAAGTACCGGCTGTGGGACCTGGACATCGTGTTGAAGAAGGCGGCGGTCGCGGCCGTCCTGGTGATCCTCATCGTCGTCGCCGCGCTCGTCCTGCTCGGCATCGTCGGTGGGATCGTGGTGGGGCCGCTCTCGGACAACCCGGCCGCGATGCTCTTGGCCGGGCTGGCCATCGGGCTCCTGTTCTGGCCGCTGCGGAGGGTCGCCCGCCTGATCGCCGATCGTCTGGTCTACGGGCGTCGCGCGACACCGTACGAGGTCCTCACGGAGTTCTCCGAGCGCCTGGCCGAGACGTACTCGACGCAGGACGTCCTCCTGCGGATGGCGAACGTCCTCCATGCCGCGACCGGAGCCGCCACCGCGACCGTGTGGCTGCGGATCGGATCCGAGCTCCGCCCGGCCGCATGGTGGCCGGCGGACGCCGAGGCCCCACCGGCGCTCCGCGCCTCCGCCGGATCGCTGCCGGAGCTCCCCGGAGACCTGGCCGTGGAGGTCCGGGACCAGGCAGAGCTCCTGGGTGCCCTCGTCGTGGCCATGCCGGCGAACGATCCCCTGGACCGGTCCCGCGAACGCGTCGTGCAGGATCTGGCGGGCCAGGCCGGGCTGGTGCTCCGAAACGTCCGCCTGATCGAAGAGCTCAGGGCGTCACGGCAGCGCCTGGTGAAGGCCCAGGACGACGGGAGGCGCGCGATCGAGCGCAACATCCACGACGGAGCGCAGCAGCAGCTGGTGGCACTCGCCGTGAAGCTCCGGCTGGCGGACGCCATGGTGGACAAGGACACGGCGAAGGCCCACGACCTGTTGGGGCAGATCCAACAGGAGACGAGCCGAGCTCTCCAGGACCTCCGCGACCTGGCCCGCGGGATCTACCCGCCGCTCCTGGCCGACAAGGGACTCGCGGCAGCGGTGGAAGCGCAGGCGCGCAAGTCCCCCGTCCGGGTCGCGGTCGAGGC
>VAYX01000190.1 GCA_005885325.1 Actinomycetota bacterium | reverse complement strand
TTGCCGCTGCCATCACCGAGTCGATCTCCATGGGAGCGGTCGGGTACACGTCCTCCGTATCCCAGCGTGACTACTACCAGGCCGAACGAGCACGGGAGGCAGAAGAGATCGACACGATTCCGGAGGCAGAACGCCAGGAGATCCGTGAGATCTACGCGACCAAGGGTTTCAGTGGGGACCTGCTCGAGGGAGTGGTCGACACCATCACGGCCAACCGCGACAGCTGGCTGGCCACGATGATGGATGAGGAGCTCCACTTGCAGCCCGTGCAGACGGCGGACATATTCCGCAGCGCGTTCTTGATCACCATCGCAACCCTCATCGGACACCTGATCCCGTTGCTCCCCTTCGTATGGCTCGCTCGGACGCCGGCGCTGGTCCTGGCGATCGCCCTCAGCGCCGTGGTCCTGTTCGGAGTGGGCGTCTACTCCGCCGTGACCCTCGTCGGCGACTGGCGGAAGAGCGGGCTGAAGATGCTGGTGATCGGCCTGGGCGCAGCCGGGGTCGGCTTCCTGATCGGCAACCTGTTCCACGCGCCGGCGCCGGTCATCCCGAGCGAGTCAACGCACCGAGATCTTCACGCTCCCGATCACGTCTGGTGCGGGAGGAGCGGGTCGAACGAGAGCGAGACCTCCGTCGTGTCGGGGTCTCGCTGCCCGATCACGTACCTGAGCCCGAAAACGTCCTCGTGGCCATCCTGGCCTGCATCGTCGAGGATCTGAGCGAGCGCGCGGGCCTCCTCGGTCGCCAGGTCGGAGCACCAGAGGACGAACGTCCCGAGCAGATTGGTGTATTCGCTCCGCCGTATGCCTTGGGTACGGAGCAGGTCTACGGCCGGTGGCGGGAGCGAGGCCAAGACCCGGGACAGTCCGACCTCCTGCTCCGGCTCGTAGCAGACCGAGTATCCGGACGGTACGTACGCCGTGATCTCCGGGTCCGCCCACGCGCTCGCCGGCAGCCACGACGCCGGATCCGCGAGGCGCGCATCGAGCCGCTGGAGAGCGCTCGCCTGCTGGGGCGTCGGCGTCGTCCTGGCCACGTTCTTCGAACCCGGATCGCAGCAATCGCCCCAGGTGACGCGGGCGAGCCTGTCCCCCACGCGGACCTCGATCCGACCGAAGTTCAGGCCCTGCCCGCTGGCCAAGTAGCGGTCCTGGTCGAACAGTCCGGTCGAGATGACCTCGGCCCTCACGAACTCAACACCTTCAGGCGTGAGGCGTTGCTCGAGGAGGCCGGTTGTGTAGGCCTGCGAGTACTCGTCCGCGCCCCCGGTGAGATCGGCGAGCCGCTGCCAGATCAGCCGCCCGTCCTCGTACACGAAGACACTGAACCTTCCGGGGTCCCCCATGGTGTGCCCGAACATGAAGCTGAAGACGAGCTCGCCGTGTTCGGGCAAGCTTGGCGTCGCTCCCTCCGGAGCCAGGCCGATCAGGCCCACGTGTGGGGTTGGGGGAGCCGTCGGTCCCGGAGCGGCTGGCATCTGCGTGCGATGGAACGGCCCACCGGTCGTGACGATCCAGACCGCCGCCACGAAGACCGCGACCGCAACGACACCCGCAGAGATCCTTTGGTTCCGGCGCCTGCGATCGCGTCGGCGCAGGAATCCCTCGAACGAGGGCTGGGTCGTCTCGAACAGCGGCGCGAACCGCTCCAGCACGTCGAACCGGTCACGACTCATGTGGGGTCCACCACCTCATGCTTCATCTGGGCACGGGCGCGCGTGGTGAGCGAGCGGACCGAGGAGGCACGGAGGCCGAGCATCCGGCCCGCCTCCTCAGCGGAGTAATCCAGGATCGCGGTGAGCAGGACGGCCGCCCGCTGTTTGGGGTCCAGCCCCCTCAGCAAGCGAACGACCGCGTCATGGGTCTCGACGGCGGCGAGGTCGTCGGTCGCGGCCGGCGCGAGGAAGAGCGCGCGTCGAAGGCCGAGCGAGGCTCGCCGGGACCGGCTACGGAACACGTTCATCGAGACCCGGAACAGGTATCCGGTCGGATCCTCGAGCACGCCCACGTGATCCCATCGCTCGAACACGCGAACGAACGCTTCTTGGGCGACCTCCTCGGCCTCGTGGCGGTTCCCGGTGACCAGGGAGAGTGCCGTGAACAAGCGCCGGAACGTGGCCTGGTAGAACTGGTCGAAGCTCGGCGCCGTCTCGGCCACCTCGGCCGGTCCCGCGGGCACGGATCGCAGATTCGCCTCCATCCTGCGCCTTGAACGCGCGCGAGACCTAGAACCTGCGGCAACCTAGCCGGGCCCTCGATCGCAGGGTCTCGAGACCCGGGTCCTGCGCGAGGACGACTGTCATGAGGGGCCCGGTCAAGACTTGGGTGAAGGCGAGCCGCTAGTCAGGTGCGGGGAACCTGGGATCGTGTTCCTCCTCGCGGGCTGGGTTCCGGATCGGCCACGACGGCGATCAGGCGACCCGACCCCACCCCCCGCCTGACGAATGAGAGCGCTCATGGTTCTCCGCTCTGCGGAGATTCAATCGATTTCGAGGACGCGCTTGAGATTCGCAAGGAACCCGGCGTTGCGCTTGCGCATCATCCCGCCCATGAACGGCGCCATCACTCGCATGAGGCCCTGCGGTTCCATATCGATTCTCCGTGTAACCCGGCATCCCTGGCCGTGGGGGACGACCGTAAAGGTGGTGGTGGGCTCCAGCTTCCCCATCCGGACATCGAAGACGATCCGGCTCGGAGGATCGTATTCCGAGACCGTGACGGTTCCGCCGGACACGCCCATGACGGGCTTCGTCTTGATCTCGAAGGTCGAGCCCTTGTCCACGGTGGTGCCGTCGATCAGCCTCGCCTCGAGGACGTCGGTGTGCCATCGCGGATCGTTCCGAACGTCGGCGATGAAAGCGAAGACCTCCATAGCCGGACGCGCGAGCGATTCAGTGCTTTCGGTGCTGATCATGGCTCCTCCTCGTCTGCGAGCAACTACCGGACGTTGGTGCGCGTGAACCCGCCTTCGTGAACTGGCATGCGGGTGACGGCGACGGCCGGGTCGTCCCACTTCGCCAGTTCTGTCGCCAGCGCATCCGAGATCGCGCCGTAGTACTGCTCGCTTACGGCGGCCTCGAGGAAGTCGAACGCGGTCGCGAAGTGCTTGGCGTTGACCTGCATGTGGAACTCCATCGATGCCGAATCCGGATGGACTTGCACGATCGTGAGCTTGCTTCCTTCCTCGTCGAGGAAGGCGTGGAACGCGATCATCCGCGGCTCGTTCGTCTCGACGAAGTCGACTACCTCCGCCAGATTCTTGCGGGCTTCCTCGAGCTTCCCGGGTTTGATCGCCGTCGTTCCGACATAGATGAACGTTCCGGACATGGCCTTCTCCCTCCCCCTTCTACCAGCCTCGCCGTTCCGATGCGCGGGGCCTGATGGACACCCTCTCCTCGGTTCTGTCGACGACATACTGAACCGCACCGCTAACGACCCGCTAAAGGGCTGCTTTCGGGGGAAAACAGCAGCGTGGTACCGTCGCTCCCGGCTCCCGGGAGGCCGAGTGGACATCCGTATCTTGGGATCGACCGAGTTACTAGACGGGACCCGGCGCGTCGAGCTCCCGGCAGGTCGCGGCCGCGCACTCCTGGCCCTGCTGATCCTTCACGCGGGGGAGCCGGTCGCCGCCGAACGGATCGTCGACGAGCTGTGGGGCGAGGATCCTCCTCGGACGGCGGGCACCATCGTGCAGGGGCTGGTGTCGCGGCTCCGCAGGGCGTTTGAACCCGGCCGAGCAAGACGTGGGCCTCCGGAACTCCTTGAGACGGTTGGGAGTGGATACCGCCTTGCGATCGACCCGGAATCCATCGACGCCGACCGGTTCAAACGGCTTCTCGACGAGGCTCGCGGCGACACGCCCGAGGGGCGATCGGTGAAGCTATCGGCTGCGCTCCGCATGTGGCGCGGTCCCGCGCTCGCCGACTTCACCTACGAACCGTTCGCGCAGCGAGCCATCGTCGCCCTCGACGAACTGAGGATCGAGGCGATCGAGGACCGTTTCGAAGCAGACCTGGCCCTTGGACGAGGCGGCGAATTCGTCGCTGAGCTGGAAGAGGTCATCGCTGCGCACCCATTCCGCGAGCGCCTGCGCGGCTTTCTGATGCTTGCGCTCTACCGGGCCGGACGGCAGGCGGAAGCTCTCAAAACATACGGCAGAGCACGCTCGCTGCTCATCGAGGAGCTCGGGCTCGAACCAGGGCCGGCGCTCCGTGAGCTCCAGGCCGCGATCCTTCGGCAGGATCCCGCGCTCGACCTGCAGCCAACATTTGGCGCGCCGGAGCGCTCCGACGCGGCGCGATCATCGTGGCTTCCGCGCGAACGCCGGACCGTCACGGTCGTCGCCATGGATCTGGTCCCGGCGGCTGAGCCGGCGGTGGATCCGGAAGCGGTCGGCCGCCTCGGGACGCGCGCAGCGCGCGTCACCACCGACGTGCTCGAGCGTCACGGCGGGCGCGTGGAGCGATTGTTCGGGGACATGTTGATGGCGTTCTTCGGGTTCCCGCTTGCACACGAAGACGACGCGTTGCGAGCGGTCCGCGCCGCACTGGAGGCGCGCACGGCCGTCCACGCTCTGGACGACGATCCGTCGCGCGTGGAGGGCGTCCGGAACCGCATGCGCGCCGGCATCGAAACCGGCGACATCGTCGTCGCAGGTCCCGGAGCGGCCGTCCACGACGTGGTCACGGGAACGGTCCTGACGGCGGCCGGGCGGTTGCAGCAGGCGGCCGACGACGGAGACGTGATCGTCGGACCGGCCGCGGCCCGCCTGCTTCGGGGGACGGTGATTCTCAGACCGGTCGAACGCCTCGCGATCGACGGAGCGCAGGCAACGGCGTGGCGCGCCCTCGAACTCGTTGCCGGCGCTGCCGCCCTCCCGCGTGCGCTCGGGGCACCGATGTTCGGCCGCCAGGACGAGCTCACGCGGATTCGTTCCGCGTTTCGGCGGGCGGTCCGGTCGGGCACGGTCGTGCGAATGACCGTCCTGGGCGAAGCCGGAATCGGCAAGTCCCGTCTGGCGAGAGAGCTCGTGTCCTCGATCGGCGCGGATGCGGACGTGATCACACAGCGATGTCCGCCATACGGCGAAGGTATGTTCTTTCCACTGCGCGAAGCGGTAGTCGAAGCGGCGGGCTTGCGCGGGTGGCGGGCACTTCATGACCTGCTCGGAAGGGATGATCACGAACGGCGGGCCCTCAGCGAGATCGCCGAGGCGATGGGGCTACGAGCAGAACCGGCAAGCGCTGTTGCTCTGTTTCCTGCGATGCGTCGTCTGTTCGAGGCTCTTGCCTCCGAACGCCCGCTCATCGTCGTCTTCGAGGATCTGCATTGGGCCGAACCGACGTTTCTCGATCTCGTCGATCATCTTGCGCGCGGGGCAACCGGTCGAATCTTCCTGTTGTGCCTCGCTCGCCCCGACCTGCTCGAACGCCGACCCGAGTGGGAACGGCAGGACGAGTTGCAGCTCGGTCCGCTGTCCTCTAGTGATCTCGAGAGCCTTATCGTCGAGCGGGCGGGGTCCATCGCTCCAGATCCGCTGCGCCGACTCGTCGAGGTCTCGCAAGGAAACCCGCTGTTCGCGGAGCAGTTGCTCGCCGCTCTCGACGACGACACCACCGACGCGGTGCCGGGCTCCATTCGGGGGTTGCTCACGATGCGGCTCGACCGTCTCGGACCCGGCGAGCGCGACGTGCTCCGCTGCGCATCGATCGCGGGTATGGACGTGGAGCAGGACGCGGTGTGTGCGCTTCTTCCCGACGACGCGCGTCCGTTCGTCGAGCGCCACCTCGATGAGCTGGAGCGCAAGCGCTTGATCGAGCACGCCGACACAAACAGATTCCGGTTCTGTCACACGCTGATCCAGCTCGCTGCGTATCAGAGCATGACCCGCGAGGATCGTGCTCGTCTGCACGAACGGTTCGCCGAATGGCTCGAGCGCGAGTCGCCCGATCGGCCGCCAGAGCTCGCCCAAATCCTCGGTTACCACCACAAGCAGGCGGACACACATCGGCGCGCAACCGGCATGACTTCCTACGATCCGGCTTGAGCGGCCGCTTTCCCGTTATCGGGTGGACCCGACATGCATGAGGGCCATGCCGGTCTGGGCGGAGACAAGAAGTAGGTCGACTTCGCAGGGAGCTGGTCGCCTCGCTCGACCACCGCCTTGTTCACCGATGTCGTCGTGGTCGCGACTGA
>VAYX01000189.1:5008-8243 GCA_005885325.1 Actinomycetota bacterium | reverse complement strand
GGTGCCGGTGACTACGTGCGGCGACACGTGCCGACGAGCCGCGGTCCAGCTTCAGGGTGGCGAGAGCATATCGGTGTCCGTTGGGGGACCAAAGGGCGGTATGGCCACCTTCAACATCCCGAAGCTTCCCGCTCCGGAGGGAAGCCAGCTACTTGCGCAGATGATGGCCCGGAGTCACGGGCTGAAGACCTATCGTCTGGATGAGACACTCAGATCCGGTCTCGCCATCATCCCTTCGCGGTACGCGTTTCAGGCGCCGGATCGGCTCAAAAGCATCGTGACGGAGTCCTCTGGCGGCTCGCAGATGGTTTGGATTGGGGGTACTCGCTATCTGAGACAGGGGGATGGCTCTTGGCAGGTCCTGCATGGGGGCCCGCCGCCTGTTGTCCCCTCGTTCATCTGGGACTTCTTCCGTCCGTTCATCGACGCGCGGATCTTGGGGCGCACCGCGGTGGAGGGAGTCCCTACCCGAGTCGTTACGTTCTTCGGCAAGAGCGGAGTGACGCCGTTGTGGTTCCGGCTGTGGGTCGATCGAGAGGGTCTGGTGCGCCAGGCTCAGATGCGGGCGCAAGGCCACTTCATGGACGACCGCTACTACGACTTCGATCAGCCGATCCTCATCGAGCCACCGAAAGGAGTGCAGCCATGAGGAAGAAGGCTCGGCTTGCGGTGACGACGGCGGCCGCCTTGGCGTTCGTCGGCGCGGCCTGCTCACAGAGCCAGCCGGCTACCCCGGCACGCGGTCCCGTCGCGGTGGGGGCGAGGGCACCCCAGTTCACGCTTCCCTCGGCTGGGGGAGGTGACGTGTCGCTGGCCGGCTTCTCCGGCAAGCCCGTCCTCCTGTTCTTCAGCATGGGCCCCGGCTGAGGGGGCTGCATGCAGCAGGTGGTCGACCTGCAGAACGATCCGAGGTTCCGAGCACTGGGGGTCCAACTCCTTTCGATTTCACCCGACCCGGTGGGCGCATGGCAGAGGGAGGGCGAAAAACTCGGCATCACCGAACCGATGCTGTCGGACGTGGGCAATCGTGTCTGGTTCCGCTACGGAAGTATTTCCTGGATGATGCCGACCAGCGAGCCGGGTCACACCTTCATCCTGGTCGGCAGGGATGGTCGCGTGCTCTGGGTGCGGGATTACGGTGCAATGGAACACGGCGGAGCCATGTACGTGTCTCCCAGGGAGGTCGTGCGACAGATCGGGGACTTGCTCCCGAAAGGATAGGGCTGATTTAGGTTTGAGCCTCGCTGCCGCGATCACGGGCGGGATCGCCCACGCCCTCAGTCTCGCCTTCGGGATGACCTGGGAGATCCTGTGGGCCCTCGTGCTCGGATTCGCCCTCTCCGCCGCCGTCCAGGCGGTCGTGTCCAAGGCCGAGATGAGCCGGCTGCTGCCCGACGACTCGCCGAGGACTTTGGCGATCGCGTGCGCCCTCGGAGCGGCCTCCTCGTCCTGTTCCTACGCGGCGGTCCCTCAACGAACCTCGTGATCGAGCTCGGCGTGATCCTCGCGTTGCTGCTCGGCTGGCAGTTCACGCTCGCGGAGTTCGTTGGCGGGATCCTGATGGTCGCGATCCTCGCCGTCGTGTTCCGGGCGCTCCTCACGCCGGAGCTGGTGGAGGCCGCCCGGAGCCACGCGGAGCGCGGGCTCCTCGGCCGGATGGAGGGGCACGCCGAGATGGACATGTCGGCGACCGGCGGGTCGATCCTCTCCCGGCTCGCCTCACCCCGCGGGCTCACCGCGAGCAGTCACTACTTCGTCATGGACTGGGCGGCGGTGCTTCCCGACATCGCCGGCGGGCTCCTCATCGCCGGCACGCTCGCCGCCTGGGTGCCGAACGGCTTCTGGGAGGGATTCTTCCTCGTCCACCACCCACTCCTGGCGAAGCTCTGGGGCCCGCTCATCGGTCCGCTGGTGTCCCTCCTGTCCTTCGTCTGTTCCATCGGGAACGTGCCGCTGGCGGCCGTCCTCTGGAACGGGGGGATCAGCTTCGGTGGAGTGATCTCGTTCATCTTCGCCGACCTGATCGTGCTTCCCATCCTCAACATCTACAGGAAGTACTACGGCGGGAAGGTCAGCCTGTTCCTGTTCGTGACCTTCTACGCGACGATGGCCGTCGCCGGGTTCGTGGTCGATGTTGTGTTCGATGCGCTCGGGCTCGTTCCGACGTCGCGGAACGCCAAGGTCGTGGAGGCTCACGTCTCGCTCAATTACACGACGATCCTCAACGTTCTGTTCCTTCTCTTGGCGGCCGTCCTCATGATCCGATTCTTCAAGACAGGCGGACCCGCGATGCTGAGGGCGATGAACCGACCGATCGAAGCCTCCGATGCTCACGCCGGCCACGGTCTGGCCGACGAGGAAAGGATCGAGACTGTGCAGGAAGAGCACAACCCCTCCGCAACCGAGGAACCTGTCACCTACACGTGCCCGATGCACCCGGAGATCCGGAGCGGGTCACCGGGTCGATGCCCGAAGTGCGGGATGAACCTCGAGCCAAGCGAGGCCTCACCACTGGAATGAGTGGGTCAGCGCGCGCCGGCAACGCGGAGCAAGACGCCGAGGGTCGCCTCGTCGCCCGACCAATGCTCGGCGATCACGTCTCGGCCGGCCTTCCGCAGCACGTGACGCAGCACGAGGGCCGCCACCACCGCGTCGTCAAGTGGCCCGAACACGGGGATGAACTCAGGGACGAGATCGATCGGCGAGACGAACCAGGCGATCGCGAACCCCAGCAGGACCTTCGAGCCCCTGGGAACCCGAGGGTCACGGAGCAGCCCGCGGAACAGGCGAACGAGGTTCGGAAGCAGCGTGGCGGGCTGTCGGGCGGCGGTCCGCCGTCCGATCACGAGGAGCCCGAGGATCGCGACGACCCATAGCCCGGCCGCGATCCCCAGGGCGATCAGCAGCGTCCGCACCGGTCCAGCCTAGCTGCCGGGATGCCGTTCGCGAGGGGGCGGCCGGCGCCCGTCGCGCGGGTAGGCTCCTCCTCAGATGCAGAAGGAGTCGCTCCAGGGTTTGACCTCGGCCGAGGTCGCCGAGCGTGTCGCAACCGGCCGAGCGAACGACGTGCCGTCCGCACCCACGCGGACCGTCACCCAGATCGTTCGGGCGAATCTGCTCACCCGGTTCAACGCGCTGCTCGGCGCGATGCTCGTGGTGATCCTGCTGGTGGGGCAGTTCCGCGACGCGCTGTTCGGCTTCGCGTTGATCGCGAGCACGCTGATTGGGATCGTGC
>VAYX01000189.1:0-4961 GCA_005885325.1 Actinomycetota bacterium | reverse complement strand
GGGAGGTCGCCGTTTCGCAGGTGGTTCTGGACGACGTCCTCCATCTCGGCCTGGGAGTGCGAGGAGCCGGGCATCACGCTCGGGCAGCAGCGCACCGCGGCGACGATGGTCCTCACGTCGACCGGGTTGCTGGTGCTCTCGATCATCGCGGCGCCTCTCACCCAAGCGCGCCTGGTATTGGTGTGGTCGATGGCCGGGTTGTTCCTCGCGGTGATGTTGACACCGCCGGCACGCGACTTCTTCGCTCTGCACCCGCCCGACGACCTCGTATGGCTCGCGGGGTTCGGGGTCGCGGCGATCGTGTGGTCATTCGCAAGGCTGTTCGTTCCCGGCGACCGGCCAGAAGGGCCTCGGCGCGCCGAGTAGCCCGCTTCGGCCCCACGCTCGGCGCCGATCGGATGAGGTCAGTCGCTCGAACCCGAGCCTGTGCCTTGGGGGCCGGCGACGTTCCCCGGCTGCCAGCCGATCAGCGGATGCAGCTCCCACCAGTTGTGTAGGCCGTCGTGACGAACCACTCCCCATGCCGTGATCTCCTGACCGATGTGGGGCGAGGAGACCGGGAACTCCGGCATGATCTCGAGGACCAGGAACGCACCGTGCCCCTGGAGCCTGATGTGGTAGTCGCCGTCCAGCTCATGGCTCACCTGGGTGACATCGCCGACGACCGTCGCATAGGTGGCGCGGCTCTTGCCAGAGGCGATCGTCTCGATCGGGATCGTCGCGTACTCCGCGGGGGGGGCGGGCGCAGACCTCGCGTGCAGCATCGCCTGGGCCCGGAGCGCCGCCGCCTTCCACCCGTGGTCCTGGATCGCCCGGATCCCGTACCCGGCGGCAAACAGCGCGACCGCCACCGCGATCGAGATCCCCCGGCGGTGCCGATGACTGAACCCGTGCTCGGGCTTCAGTTCCGGCTCACCGGTCCCCGGGTAGGCCGCCGCGATAGCCCGCGAGACCGGGCCCCGTGCCGGCAAGGGCACGAAGAAGAGGGCCGCTCCGACGACGGCACCCACGAGGCAGTCGCTCGGGTACTGACAGACCCAGGGCGATCCAGCCGAAGGCTCGCCGGGCAACGACCAGCGCCGCGATCGCCGCTCCCGCGACGGCGAGGTGGTCGCTGAACAGGCTGGAGTCGACAGCCTCGGGGAGCAACGGGTGCACGTCGAGCACGAGGAAGGGACGCGCTCGGTAGTAAAGGTGGCCGAGGGCGAGGTTCAGGAGGAGAGCGCCGAGCGCGGCGAGGATGCCCAGGAGGAGTTCTGCCCTACCCTTCGGAGAGTTGGAGGAAGGCGTTACCCAGGCGAGGACGACGAGCACCCCGATCATTGCGAGGGGCACGATCGCCAGGGCACGACAGATGTCCGCGCGGACGGTGCTGGCGGCGAACCACCGGTTCAGCGTCTCCACCAGGTGGGCGTCCATGCCTCATTGTCCACCCCAAGATCCGCACGCGGTTTACCGCCCACGGGAAATGTCGTGGTGCCGCCGGCCCAAAGGCCGTCATCCCACTCCCAGCTACGTCTCGCATCACGTCACGCGTCCTCCAATATCGGACCGGAAGTCAGGATTCGCGGCCCGGGCACGCGTGCCCAACCGCGGGCCCGTAACGCGACATTCATCGACCCGTGTGCTGCTGTCGGACTTCTGTGGCGGTCAGGCGATCTTCGGGTTCCATTCGACGTCCTTCACAGGTGTTTCAGAGGGATGGGCTGCTCGTGGTGAACTGCCAGATCCACGATCCAGGCGGACAGGCGCCTCCGCGAACGAGTGAAGGGGTTACGGCCAACGCCCGCGGGGTCAATTTCAACACGCACGTCACGGGCGACAACCTCCTCGTGATGCTGTCCTGATCCGGGTTCCAACCTACTGGCCCCGGGGGCTGGGGCGAGGGACGCGGAGGCCTGCGGTTCCGTGAGTTATCGTTGTCGGCGTTCGAGCTCGCGCTTGTATGTGCCGGCGCGTCCGACCATGTCGACGATGAGCGGGGGAGGGCATCCTTTGACGAGGAAGCAATAGACCTGCGCCCGCTCCGCCTCTAGATTGAGCGCGTGATCGTCATACACCGTCAGCATGACCGCCTGCGTGAGCGGCGCCTCCATCTTCATCAAGCCGATGGCTTCGATCCCGTCCATCCCCGGCATCCGGTAGTCAACGAGCACGACGTCGGGCTGGCGATCTCTGGCCATGCACACAGCGGTGTCGCCGTCGCCTGCCTGACCGACGACATCGAACCCCTCGTCTGACAGCAGGCCGCACAGCGCGTCGCGGAGGACCTCATCGTCGTCGACGACGAGGATCCGGAGGCGCGACGAGGTGCGAGGGGAATCGGCCACGACGCTCACTCGCTGTCCGCCGCCCATGGCAGCCAAGCTCGGACCACCGTGCCCGACCCGGCCCCCGAGACAAGGTCCCACTTCCCACCGGCCATCTCGATGCGTTCCCGCATCCCGAGCAGGCCGAAATGACCGCTCGACACTGAAGCCGCCGCCTCGGACGGGTCGAATCCGGCTCCGTCGTCGCCAACCTCGAGTACCACGTGACCATCCATGGGCTTCAGCAAGATCCACACCCGATCCGCTCCAGCATGCTTGACGGTGTTTGTCAACGCCTCTTGGGCTACTCGGTACAGGACGATTTCCTGTGCCGGTTGAAGGCGAGTGTCGAGCGTCGAATCGATCGAGGACTCGAGGCCCGCCTCCCGCCCGAGAGCAGCGAGCTGCTCCTGGAGGGCGGCGACCAGTCCGAGGTTGTCGAGGGCGGGTGGCCGGAGCTCGCTCATCATCTTTCGGAGATCACTCACTTCCTCTCGGATGCGACCCTGGACCTTCTCGATTGCCTCTCGTTGGGAGGCCACGGACGGTTGATCGAGGGTCCGGCGAGCTCGTTCCAGCATCACGTCCAGGGCGGTCAGGTGCTGGACGGGTCCGTCGTGGAGCTCAGCCGCCACCCGCTTTCGTTCCTGCTCGGTCGCCTGAACTGTCCTCTCGAGGAGCTTCTCCTGCTCCAGCTGGAGGCGCTGCAGCTGTCGTTCCGCCATGACGCGCTCGGTGATGTCTCGAGTATTGAGCACCATGCATCCGACGAGGGGATGGTGGAGTAGGTTCGTCGCGGCGGTCTGGACATGGCGCCAGGACTCCGCGTTGTATCGAAGCCGGTAGTCGATGTTGACGGTTGACGCTGGATGTTCGACGAGATCGTCCAGTGCGTTATGCACGGCGGGCAGGTCGTCGGGGTGGACGAGCTCCGAAAGATTCTTCCCGGTCAGATCCGGCAGCGAGTAGCCAACGAAACGCCCGGCCGAGGGACTCGCATAGAGGATGCTCAGGTCTCGGTCGATCACGGTGATGAGATCGGAAGCGTTGTGGATCAATGACTGGAACTGCGCGGCACGTTGGGCGCTTGCGCGACGAAGCAGGAAGCCCATGGTAAGGGCGGCGAGCGTCCCGAGGATCCCCAGGAAGATGCCGACTCGCACCAGTCGCGTCAACGTAGCATCCACGTCGCGAGTCATCTGCCCGACCGCATCGTTGGTGATGGTGCTGACCTGCGCGCCGATGATCCGGAGTTGGAGGATCCGTTGGTGGAGATCCGGGGCGCCGGGACCTCGTGCCAGCAGGTCGTCGCCGGTCGATACGAGCTTGGCGATGAGCCGCCGTTCCTGGTTGAGCTTGGCCCGGACCTTCCAGTCGTTGCTTGCCGGGATGTGCGCACGGCCATCCGCGCCCTGGACCGCATCCACCGTCCCCCCATCGAGAAGCGCGACGGCGTTCTCTTGGAGCGCTTGCGCATCGGCTTGCGGGTCTGCAGGGTAGCCGGACAGGCTCAGCAGCACATCCTTGATGTATCGCTCGGCAACGGCTCGTTGACGGGCGGCGACGTTGACGACAAGGGCCGCGTCGCGTTCGCTGGCAGTGGCGATCGCGTTGTATCCGAGGATCGTCCCGATCACGAGCAGATATACGGCGACGATCCAGAGGAGCCGGCGTTCCGAGCCGACCTGCCCGACCCGGCGCGCTCGCCGGTCCCGGCCCCGGGTCGATTCGCTCAAGCGATCGGCTCCGTTCTCGCTCAAGGCTCGCCTCGTCACGAGACCACCAGGGAAGCGTGCATGCCGCCCAGGTAATGGCCCTCAAGATTGCAGTAGAAGACGTAGTGACCAGGAGGCAAACTCACCACGAGCACCCGAGACTCCCCGATGTCGAGCTCGGAGTCCTCCGTCACCACGTGGATCTGCGGCGAGTCCTCGTCGACAGACAGCCCGTCGGGACCGAGAGGGAGGTCGGCATCCCCGAGGTCGGTCCGCGCCACGACGAACTCGTGGGTGGAAGGGCCGCCGTTGTGGACCCTGAATGCCACCTGCCCTGCTAAGACGTGTGTCTTCCCGGGGCCGATGTGGAAGTCCTTGACGGCCACGTCGGTGACGGACCCGGGACGGGCGGAAGGGGTGCCCGAGCAAGCAGGACATAGCAGCGCGAGGCTGAGCCCGAGGACGGCCCAGCGCGCCAATCGCCTACGCCGATGCAGGCTCACGGGATCATCACGCACCTAGTCTCTTCAGGACTTGATTCGGAAGAGTCGAGGTCGCCCTTGAGCGCGACGAGACGGCGAGAGGCTTCGTTTCCCAGTGGTTTGGAGCAACAGAGGGGCCTGGATTAGCCGGTCGCGAAGCAGTCCCTCGCGGGCCGGGGCCACCGCCCCGCCCGTCCGCCGGGAGATCGGCAGAATCTAACCAGTTCACCGACCTCGCAAGTTCCGGTTGGTCTACCGGACGAAGCCTCAGGAGAGGCTGAGGTGCTCGTGAGGCGATCGGTAATCGAATGGGCCGGGTCCCACGCTGGGCCCGGCCCGTTCATGTCCGCCCTACGAGGTGGATGTGCCCGGCCAGGCGAATTCCGCCCAACCGGCGCTCGCGCTGCGTCTCGGCGTGGGGAAGGTTCCCGTCGGGGCAGCGGTGCATCCGACGA
>VAYX01000187.1 GCA_005885325.1 Actinomycetota bacterium | reverse complement strand
TCGCCGAGGATGGGCTCGACGACGATCGCGGCCACCTCGTGCGGCGATACCAACCGCTTGAACAGGACCTCCTCCAGGTACTCGAAGTCGCCGAAGAACGAGTGCAGCACGCCGGGCAGGAGCGGCCCGAACCCCGTCCGGTACCGGGCCTTGCTCGCCGTCAGCGACACGCTGCCGTACGACCGTCCGTGGAACGACCCGAAGAACGCGATCACGTACTGCCGGCCTGTCGCGTACCGCGCGAGCTTGATGCCGGCCTCCACCGCCTCGGTTCCCGAGTTCGTCAGGAAGCTCCTGGCCGGCTTCGACATGCCCGCGATCCGGTCGAGCCGTTCGCAGACATCCGAGTAGATCGGGAGGAAGAAGTCGCTCGCCGAGTAGTGGATCAGCTCCTCGGCCTGTCGCTGGATGGCATCGACGACGCTGGGGTGCGCGTGACCGGTGGAGGTCACGGCGATCCCGGCGTTCAGGTCCAGGAACAGGTTGCCGTCGACATCTTCGACCACCGAGCCGGAGCCGCGCCGGGGCACGAACGGGTACGCGCGCGGGAGCGAGGGGCTGGTGACCTTACGGTCCCGCTCGATGCGGGCCAGCGCCTCTGGTCCGGGCACCGCAGTGATGAGCCGGGGGGCTTGGGCCGCCGCGAGGTCGGCGATCTCCGGGGCGCTCACTCCTCGATCACCGTTCGGGACTGCTCGCGCAGGTATTGCTGGACGTAGTAGGGGCCACCGCCGGCCTTCCCGCTCGTCCCGGAGCCCTTCCAGCCGCCGAAGGGCTGCACCCCCGGCCAAGCCCCCGTCGTCGCGCCGGCCCGGCGGTTCACGTACACGACGCCTGCCTCGATCGTGTCGAGGAACCGCTGGATCTCGCCGCGATCCTCGCTGTAGAACCCCGCCGTGAGGCCGTACTCGGTGTCGTTCGCCAACCGGAGCGCCTGGTCCAGTTCGTCGTAGGGCGCGACCGAGACGAACGGCACGAACAGCTCCCGCTTCCAGATCCACGAGTCGAGCGGCACCTCGACCACCGTGGGCTGGACGAAGTTCCCCCGGGCCAGGTCGCCGTCCTTCAGCCGGTCACCTCCGACGACGACGTTCCCGTTCTTCCTTGCCTCCGCCGAGGCCTCCTCGAACGTGGCCACCGCGCCGTCGTCGATAACCGGTCCCAGGTACACGTCCTTCTCCAGCGGGTCGCCGATCCTGATCTTCTCCGTCTTCTCCTTGAGGAGCTGCACGAACTCGTCGTACACCTTCCGGTGCACGTAGACACGCGAGTTGGCCGAGCACTTCTGCCCCCCGTAGCCGAACGCAGAGCGCAGCACACCGTCCGTCGCCTTGTCCAGGTCCGCCTTCTCGGTGACCACGGCCGGGTTCTTCCCGCCCATCTCGCAGATCACCGGCTTGGGGAAGTCCTTGGCGAACCCCTTGTAGATGCCCATCCCCACCTCGTAGGAGCCGGTGAAGGTGATGCCATCGACGTCCGGATGGTTGACCAGCTCCTCGCCCACGACGCTCCCCGGACCCGACAGGAATTGGAACGCCGCCGGCGGGATGCCGGCGTCCCGGTAGACCTCGTACAGCTTGAGGCCGGTGAAGGCACCGAGATGGGCCGGCTTGAACACCACGCAGTTGCCGGCGACGAGCGCGCCGCTCGATGGGCCCGCGGCCAGGGCCATCGGGAAGTTGAACGGGCTGATCACGGCCCATACGCCGTAGGGCCGGAGGACGTCCACGTACTCGCCCGGCGAGCCCATGGACTGCATCGGGGTGGTGAAGCCGTCGTGCTTCTCCATCTCGTTGCAGTTCCACCTGAGCAGGTCGGCCGACTCCTCCACGTCGCCCAGCGCTTCCAGCCGGTTCTTCCCGACCTCCATGGCCATGAGCGCCGCGAGCTCACTTCGCCGTTCGGAGATGAGGTCGGCGGCCTTGCGAACCAGCGCCACCCGCTCCTCCCACGGGGTCGTCGCCCAGGCCGGCGCGAAGGCCGTTGCTGCCGCCACGGCGTCCCGAACGTCCTCCCGGGTGGCCTGGGCGAACTCCCCGATCACCAGATCGTGGTCGATCGGGGATCGTTCCTCCTTGGTTCCACTCCCCTGCCTAGCCTCTCCGTTCACGTAGAACGGGTGGCGCTGCCCCAGCCAGGACCGGGCCACCTCGATGCCTCGCTCGTAGGCCTTGTGCAGCTCCTCGTTGTCGGCCGACATGGTCGCGTAGGTGATGCGGAAGCCCTGCTCTGCCATGGGAGACGCCTCCTGGTCGAAACAGCTCGCTCGAACGACCGCTCTATGGTAGCTGCGGCGCCAGATCCGTCCCAAGTCGCGCACGAGGTGGCGGCGCGCATCGAACCGGCCCGCGGATATCGAGAAACGGCCCCTTCGGAGGCGTATCATCGGCCTCCCTTTGAGGCTCGTGACCTTCGACCGATGGGGGCACCGGCGACTGGGAGCGCTCCTTGAGGGTGAGGTGGTCGACCTGCCCGACCTGGTCGGGCACCCGGCCTTCCCCACCAGCATGGAAGCCCTGGTTTCGAGCAACGGGGGCACGGTGCTCGATGCCGCCCGGGCCGCCCTGGAACGGGACGAGGCAGCCGCCCTCGTCGTCAAAGGAGCACGCCTGCTTCCGCCCATCCTCCCGACGTCCCTTCGAAGCCGCGACTCGGCCGAGGGCGTTCGCAGGGTGGCGGGCCCCGGGGACGAGGTGCCGTGGCCAACAGGTGCCGGGTGGCTGGAGTACGAGCCTCGGATCGCGGCCATCCTTCGCCGGGGTGTGAGAGGCGCGGGCTCTTCGCGGGAGATCGAGGAAGCCGTGTTCGGCTACACGCTGGTGAGCGACTTCGCGGTCCGGGACGGCTCCGGCGATCCCACCCCCAGGCCCGACGGGCTCCCGGTGGCCATCGGACCCTGCGTCCTCACGGCCGACGAGATCGACCCCCAGACCGTGTTCGTCACCGTGCGGGTGGACGGCGATGAGTGGGCCAAGGGCAACCTGAACGGCACCGCTCGCGACCTGCTCGATGAGGTCGGGGCGGCCTCGCGCCTGGAGGCCCTCGAGGCCGGGGAAGCCTTCGCCGCCAGCCCGCTGTCGTTCCCCCAGCTCGACCACCGGATCTGGCCCGGCGCCGAGATCGAGCTGGAGGCGGAGGGGATCGGCGTCCTCCGCAACCGGATCGCCCGTCAGGGCTGAGGTTCGGGGACCGAACTACTTCTTCTTCTTCCTGGAAGCGGCGAGCTCCGCGGCCTTGCGCTTCTCCCGGGCCTTCTTCCTGCGTTCCCGGTCGTGCGCCCAGCGCACCCTGGCCCTGGCCCCTCGCCCCACGCTCAGGCGTCCCCTTCCTCTTCGCCACCACGGGCGAGCTCGGCGCTCCGCTTGCGGGCGGCGTCGATCGCGTTCAGGAAGGCGGCCCGCACGCCCGCCTCCTCCAGATGCCGGATGGCGGCGATGGTCGTGCCACCGGGCGAGGTCACCATCTCCCGGAGCTCCACGGGGTGTTTGCCCGTGTCGCGCAGCATCTTGGCCGAGCCCAGCATGGTCTGGATGATGAGCTCCGTGGCCACGTCGCGTGACAGCCCGAGCAGGATGCAGGCCTCGATCATCGCCTCGGCCAGCAGGAAGAAGTAGGCCGGACCCGAGCCGCTGGTGGCGGTGATCGCGTCGAGGTGAACCTCGGGAAGCCGGATCACCCTCCCCACGTACCCCAGGAGCTCCTCGGCCACCGAGACGTGCTTGTCCTCGGCGTGGGATCCGGGCGACACCACCGACATCGCTTCATCCACCAGCACGGCGACGTTCGACATGACGCGGACGACCGGCACACCTGAAGCGAGATGCTTCTCCACGAACGAGGTCCGGACGCCGGCGGCGAAGCTGACGAGGACCACGGTCTCGGCCCACTCCACGGCCTCGGGGTTGGACAGGGTGGCGGCCACGCCGTTTCGTTCGGCCAGCTCGCGGACGCGCTCCTCGCGACGGGCCGTGACCATGATCTCGTCGGGGTTCCTCCCGCCCGAGCGGATCAGCCCGGACACCAGGGCCTCGCCCATCTTGCCCCCGCCGAGGAACGCGACGCGCCTAGTCATCCCCGGTCCTTCTTCGATTCATCTCCCTCTCCTCACCAGGTTCGACAGGAAGAACCACATATTGGCAGGTCGCTCGGCCAGACGCCTTGTCAGGTAGGGATACCATTCGGCGCCGTAGGGGATGTACACCCGGACCGGGTACCCGCTCCGCGCCAGGCGGCGCTGAAGGTCGCGCCGAACCCCGAACAACATCTGGAACTCCAGGCGAGACCAGGGCACGCCACGGCGTTGCACGAACCGCTTCGTCCCCTCGATCAGCGTCGGATCGTGGGTGGCGACGTGCACGGTGTGGCCGAGGTCGATCAGCCGGACGAAGCACCGGGCAAAGGCGGCATCCACCTCCCGCCGGCTCGTGAGGGCGATCTCCGGTGGTTCCAGGTACGCCCCCTTCACCAGCCGGATGATCGAGCCCGCGGGGAGGGCACGGATATCGCCTTGGGTTCGGCGCAGCGAACACTGAAGGCAGAGCCCGAGCCGATCGTGGCGGGCTCGCAGGTCGCGGAAGATGGCCAGGGTCCGGTCGACGTAGGCGCTGCTCTCCATGTCGATCATCACGACCGACCCGGCCGACGAGGCCGCGGCCATCACTCGCTCCATGTGCGAGATGCAGAGCTCGCTGGAGAAGTCCAGGCCGAGCTGCGACAGCTTGACGGAGACCATGCAGTCGAGGTCGCCCTCCTCGCGGATCCGGTCGAGGGCCCCCACGTAGGCGTTGACCGCCTCCGAGGCCTGTTCGGGGGCCGTCACGTTCTCCCCCAGGTGATCCAGCATCGCCCGGATCTCGTTCTTGGCCAGGGATCGAGCGGCCTCGATGGCGTCGTCCAGGCGCTCGCCGGCCACGAACCGCGATGCGAGGGCCCGGCCCGGGGGCGTCTGGGTGGCCAGCCACCGGAACCACCGGGCCTGGGTAAGGCGAAGGACCGGGGCATTCATCGGGCCGAACCGTACAGAAAGACAGAACCCGAGGGACCTTCGGCTCGTCGGAGGCCGGAGCCTCCAACCACCGTCAGCCCCTCGGGCTCAGGTGCTCCGAGCAACCCCTTGCAACTGTCTCGGTTTCCGAGCGGTAGACGCCTTTCGTTGGGCTTTGGGGCCTCCCGAGCCTCCCCGCCCGCACAGCCAGTTGGCTTTCCCAACCGTACGACCAGGTGCGCCCAGTTAACCTTACGGCTTTCCCAGGGCTCCCCGCTTCGGTTCCCTGACTCAGCCACTTCGGCTGCTCGGAGCGAGGCGAAATGTATCGGTGGCCCCATACACCGTCAAGCGGAAGAAGCTGCAGGTCACGAGCCATATGCCCTGGTAGCGGCATCGTGATAAAGAGTGACAAAGAGACTTGCGGTCTGACAAGAAGAAGACCTAGACCTGGGAATCGTTGCGCTGCAACCGAGTTCGATCGAACTCCTCGCGCGTAACGCTCATGATGACTCGGTCGACGAACCCACCGTCCTTGAACGAACGCTCGCGGAGCGTGGCGTCGACGGCGAACCCGCATGCACGGTATGCGCGGAGCGCCCGCTCGTTCGGCGCGAGCGACCACAGCTCCACCATGTGCAGATCCAGGCGGTCGAACGCGTACGACAGCATGGTCATGATGGCGTCCTTGCCGTAGCCCTTCCCCCAGGCGCCGGGCTCACCGATGTAGATGTACAGCGAACAGATGCGATCGCGGCGCCGGAACTGGTTCAGCCCGATCTTGCCCACGGGCCTCCCCTCGGCCTCGATGATGAACGGGTGTCCCTCCGCGCGCGAGCGTTCCTCGGATTCGGCGATGTCCTGAAGCGAGAAGGGCCGCTCATAGTCCATCCACCACCAGACCTCGGGCTGGTTCTGCCACTGGTGGATGAGCGGGTGATCCCGCTCCTCGACCGGCCGGAGGGTCACGGCCCGTCCCCTGATCATGTGCCCGCCCCTCCGGCTACGCGCCCCCGGCGCTGCGGCCGGTGGCGAGTCGCCCCTCCAGCACCTCCCGGTACACCGACAGGATCTCCTCCGCGGTGGAGTCCCAGGAGAACCGGAGGGACATGGCCACCCCCGCCCGGCCCATCCGCGCTGCCCTCCGGGGGTCGCGGAGGAGCTGGAGCAATCGCTCGGCGTGGTCGCCGGGGTCGTGGCCCTCCACCAGGAACCCGGTCACGCCGTCGGCCACGACGTACCGCAGCCCGCCAACGGCTGCGGCCACCGGCGGCGTCCCGCACGCCTGTGCCTCCAGCGCCACCAGACCGAACGACTCGGAGCGCGACGGGACCAGGACACTTTCGGCGGCGGCGTAGAAGTCGGCCAGCCGGCTCTGCGGCTGTGGCGGGAAGAACATGACCCGCTCACCCACCCCGAGCGCGGCCGCAAGATCCATGAGCCTGACCACCTCGATGCCATGGCCGGCCCCGCTCGGTCCTCCAACCACCGCGAGCACCATGTCGGCGGTCCCCTCCGGGTCGCGGGCCACCGCCTCCGCCAGGACGCGGATCGCGATGTCCGGGCCCTTGTGCGCCTGAAGCCGGCCGACGAACAGCACCAGGCGAACCCCAGCCAGGTGGAGCCGGGCCTTCGCCTGGTCCTTGGGCCGGGGGAAGAAGAGCTGGTGATCGACTCCCGGCGGAACCAGGCTGATGCGCCCCGGGTCGGCCGCATACAGCCCGACCAGCTGGGACGCCTCGGAGGGGGTCGCGGCCACGATCCGGTCGGCGTCACCGATGACGGCCTCCTCCCCGGCCAGGCGTACCGGAGACTCCGGGCGCTCCCCCGGGGCCAGCGAGGAGTTCTTCACCCTCCCCAGGGTGTGGAACGAGGCCACCAGCGGGACCCCCCAGATCTCCTTGGTGCTCCTTCCCACCCATCCCGAAAGCCAATAGTGGGAATGGACCAGGTCGTAGCGCGCTGACTCGGACTCCTGGCGCTCCAGGAGGCCGCCGAGGAACTCGGGGAGGAACCGGGGGAGCTCCTCCTTGGCCACCGGGGCACAGGGGCCCGCCTTGACCTGGATGATCCGTGACCCCGAGGGCAGCTCCTCGACGTCGGGTCCGCCCCGCCCCTGGCATCGGGTGAAGACGTCCACATCGACCCCTCGGGCCGCCAGCGAATCGGCGGCGGCCCGGATGTACACGTTCATCCCCCCCGAGTCACCCGTGCCGGGCTG
>VAYX01000186.1 GCA_005885325.1 Actinomycetota bacterium | reverse complement strand
CTACGCGTTCATCTGCTTCAACCGATCGAAGCCGATCAACGGCGCGGTCTACTCGGCCAGGTACCTTTCGGATGGAAGCGCGTACGACCGCACCGTACTGATCAAGAAGGGATCGCCTTCAGCCCAGTTCTCGGGCAGCGGGCTGTTCCAGGACAAGATCAACGTCGCCGCGGACCAGACTTCCGGGCCCTTCTCGGGCAACGTATACGTGGCGTGGTCGCAGTACACCGGCAAGGCCCCTAACAACTCGATCCTGCTCAGCCGGTCCACGGACCACGGTCTGACATTCTCCCCGGCGATCAGGGTCACGCCGGTGGAGAAGGGAACGGGGTCCTTCACGGACCTGGCCGTGGGGCCCGACGGGGCCGTCTACCTGACTTACCTGACATATCAATCTTCGTCCCGCCCAACGGCCGACGTCTGGCTGTTGAAGTCTGTAGACGGCGGAGCCTCGTTCGGACCGCCCAGCCACGTGGCGTCGATCACGCTGTTCGACTCGAACCAGTTCAGCGGCAACGGGGCGTACGACTGCGGGGATGGGCCGTTCGCCTGTCCTTCCGGCTTCACGTACTCACGGTTCTTCAGCTCCTCGGCGGTCGCCGCCGACGCGACCGGCGTCCACGTCGCCTACGCCGCCGAGCTGGCGAGCGGGCAGTCGAAGGTGTTCGTCCGCAACTCTGCAGACGGCTTTACCTTCTCGACGCCGGCCGTCCAAGTGGACGCCGTCACGACGGGACATCAGTGGTTCCCGGATATCGCCTCGGGCGCGGGAACGATCACCGTGGTTTCTACGACTCCCGCGCCGACACGGCCAACTACTCCGCCTTGGTGCAGCCGGGGAACACGGCAACGGGGACGAACTCCGGTGACGTGGTCGACACCTTCATCGCCCGGTCGTCGGACGGTGGGACATCTTGGACCGAGACGAAGGTGACGAACCATGGGAGCAACTTCGGCTGGGAGACCCATGGATCGCGCCGTATCGGCTTCTGGGGCGACTACATCTACGTCTCCGCCGTGCCCGGGGCGGTCAACGTTACGTGGACGGATTCGCGGGATCTAGTTGCAGGAAGCGACCCGCGGGAGACCGGCGCGGACGACGACCACGACGGGTTCGACGGGTACCAGCCCTGCACCTACGTGCCGAACGATATCAACGCACCGTCGTACTCACAGCCGCTGGTGAGCGACTCCTGCCTCTCGCAGGGCGGGCTGGACCAGAACATCTATTCGGACAGGCTGTAGAGCCACGAGTTGAGGGGGGCCCGCCCGCGACGCGACGCGGGCGGGCCCTCGACCATCCACGGCCGCGCGGTACGCTTCGGCCGTGGACGAGGAACGTCGCGAAACCGACTCCGGCATCGAGATCAAGCCCGTCTACGGGCCCCGGGATCTCGAGGGCTTCGAACCGGCGCGTGATCTCGGCAGGCCCGGCGAGTCGCCCTACACCCGGGGCATCTACCCCACGATGTACCGGGGCCGGCTGTGGACCATGCGCCAGTACGCCGGGATGGCGACGGCGGAGGAGACCAACCGTCGATTCCGGTACCTCCTCGACCATGGGCAGACCGGGCTGTCGGTGGCGTTCGACCTCCCCACGCAGATGGGCTACGACTCCGACCACCCCCGCGCCGAAGGGGAGGTCGGCAAGACCGGCGTCGCCATCGACTCCGTGGAGGACATGAAGCGGCTGTTCGACGGGATCCCGCTCGATGAGGTGTCGACGTCGATGACGATCAATGCGACGGCCGCCATCCTGCTGCTCATGTACGAGCTCGTGGCCGAGGACCGGGGCATCGACTCCCAGCGCCTCTCCGGGACGGTGCAGAACGACCTGCTGAAGGAGTACGCGGCGCGGGGCACCTATATCTACCCGCCGAAGCCGTCCATGCGGCTCATCACGGACCTGTTCGCCTACTGCCACGACCGCATCCCCAAGTGGAACACGATCTCGATCTCCGGCTACCACATGCGAGAGGCGGGAGCGACAGCGGTGCAGGAGGTGGCGTTCACTCTGGCCAACGCGATCGCCTACGTCGAGGCCGCCATCCAGGCCGGCCTGGCCGTGGACGACTTCGCCCCCCGGGTGTCCTTCTTCTTCGCGTGCCACATGAACTTCTTCGAGGAGGTGGCGAAGTTCCGGGCGGCTCGGCGGATGTGGGCCCGGATCATGTCCGAGCGGTTCGGCTCGACCGACCCGCGAAGCGCGATGCTCCGGTTCCACACGCAGACCGGCGGGGCCACGCTCACCGCGCAGCAGCCGGAGAACAACATCGTCCGTACGACGTTGGAGGCCCTTGCCGCGGTGCTCGGGGGGACGCAGTCGCTGCACACGAACTCGTTCGACGAGGCCCTGGCCCTTCCCACCGAGCCCGCCGTGAAGATCGCCCTTCGGACCCAGCAGATCATCGGGCACGAGTCCGGCGTGCCGTACACGATCGATCCGGTCGGCGGCTCGTACTTCGTGGAGGCGCTCACCAACGAGATCGAGCAGCGAGCGGGCGAGTACGTGGACAAGGTCGAGGGGATGGGCGGCGCCGTGGCGGCCATCGAGGCCGGCTTCTACCAGGACGAGATCCACGAGGCGGCCTTCCGCATCCAGCAGGGGATCGAGTCGGGCGAGCGAGTCGTGGTCGGCGTCAACCGGTTCCAGGAGGCCGAGGAGCCCTCGGTCGAGCTCCAGCAGATCGCTCAGGAGGAATTGCAGCGGCAGGTCGATCGGGTTCGGGAGCTCCGAGCTCATCGTGACGGCGCCGACGTGGACCGGTGGCTGGGCGCGGTCGAGGACGCCGCGCGGGGGACCGACAACCTCCTGTACCCCGTGAAGGAGGCCCTCCGGGCCCGGGCCACCCTGGGGGAGGTCTCCGATGCCCTCCGCCGAGCGTTCGGCGAGTACCACCCACGGTAGGGATAAGCTCGGCGGCCATGGACCTCGCCGTGATCGGTGGTACCGGGAACGAGGGCTTCGGGCTGACGTTGCGCCTGGCCCGGGCGGGCCACCACGCGATCATCGGCTCGCGATCGGAGGAGAAGGGCGCCGGCTCGGCCGGTGAGGCCAGGTCGATCCTGGGGGCCGAGGCCTCGGTCGACGGAACGACGAACGAGAAGGCGGCGCAGCAGGGCGAGGTCGTGTTCGTCACGGTGCCCTTCGCCGGGCAGGCGGAGATCTACCGAGCCATCAAGGACCACGTCGCCGCGGGCACGATCGTCGTGGACTGCACCAGCCCACTCGGGACCGCGGTCGGGGGGCGAGCCTGGCACGTGCTTCGCCCGTGGCACGGCTCGGCGGCCGAGCAGGCCACGGCCATCCTCGACCCCGGCGTTCGGATGGTGGCGGCGTTCCACACGATCGCGGGGGACGCGCTCCGTGACCTCGACCACCCCCTGGAGAGCGACGTGCTCGTGTGCGGCAAGGACGCGGAGGCCAAGTCGATCGTGGGCGGGCTGATCGAGCAGATCCCGAATCTGCGATGGGTCGACGCGGGCGACCTCACGATGGCCCGGATCGTCGAGACGCTGACGGCGCTACTCATCTCGGTGAACCGGACCTACAAGGTGAAGGACAGCGGGTTCAGGATGACCGGGCGCGACGCGTGGGGGCTTCCTCCCGGGCGCGGCTAGTCGATCACGGCCAGGGTCTGGCCGGGCTGCACCACCTGGCCGGCTTTGATGGGAAGCTCCGAGACCATCCCGCCACGAGGCGCCGGGATGGCGTTCTCCATCTTCATGGCCTCCAGGATGCAGATGACGTCGCCGGCCTCGATCTCCTGCTCCTCTTCCACCAGGACGCGCAGGATCGTTCCCTGCATGGGCGCCGCGATGACGCTGTGAACGCCGGGCCCGTGGTGCGCCTCGTGGCGGGACGGGGTCTTCGGCGCGGTGTCGCGGCGATGGTCGAAGATCCGGACGGGGACCCGGCGCCCGTCGAGCTCGACGATCAGCTCGGCCGGCACCGCCTGCCTCGGTTCGGAGGGGGGCGCCGCGGCGACCGTGCCCGGCAGCTGGGCTCCCTTCAGCGCGCGCTCCAGCCACGTCGTCGTGTGCGATCCGTTGCGGAACTCGTCGGTCTCGAGCACCCACTGGTGGAGGGGGATGGTGGTGGGCACGCCCTCCACCCGGAACTCGGCGAGCGCCCGGAGCATCCGCCGCCTGGCTTGCTCGCGATCCTCGCCGGACACGACGAGCTTGGCGAACATCGAGTCGTAGTCCGCCGGCACCTGGCGACCTTCTCGAACCCCCGAGTCCACCCGGACGAACGGCCCGGCGGGCTCGCGGTAGGCCGTGATCCGCCCCGGCCCGGGCAGGAAATTGCGCGATGGATCCTCCGCGTTGATCCGGCACTGGATGGCGTGGCCCTGGAAGCGCACGCCGGACAGGTCGACCCGCTCTCCCTGGGCCACCGCGATCTGGTAGGCCACCAGGTCGAGGCCCCCGGTCATCTCGGTCACGGTGTGCTCCACCTGGAGCCGGGTGTTCATCTCCAGGAAATAGAAGCTACCGTCGTCGTCGACGATGAACTCGACGGTCCCCGCGTTCGTGTATCCGGCCTCCTTCGCCAGGGCCAGGGCGGCCTGTCCGATGCGGGCTCGGAGGTCCTCGTCCACCACCGGCGATGGTGA
>VAYX01000185.1 GCA_005885325.1 Actinomycetota bacterium | reverse complement strand
CGTCGTGGAGGTTCCGCTCGAGCCGTCTGCGCTCCTGGTCCTGCGCGGCCACGATGCGAACCCGCGACGCCTGCAGCTCGTCGAGGCGAGCCCGAAGCTCCTCGGTCAGCCGGACGTTGCGAAGCACCAACCCGGCCTGCGCGGCAAGGTGAGCCAGGAGCTTCGCCTCCTCCGGCGAGACCGGCTCGCTCGGCGGCTTGGTCACAGCGATGGCCCCGAGGAGCTCGCCGTCCTGGCGGACCGGCAGCGCGTCGACGCCGGGGCCGAGGGACGGCAGCTCGCCGTCCTGGATCGGGATGGGCTCGGACCGCGTGGCAGCGTCCGGCGGCCATGCCGCAGCGGGCCGCAGCTTCTCGCCGACCCTAAGCCACACCTCCGCGCGCTCCGCACCCGTCCCCTCACCGAGGATGCGGGCCATCCGAGGGAGCAGGTCCTCCGTGGCGTACGTCCCGCCGACCCGATCGGAGAAGGCCGACAGGACCTCGTACGGCGTGGCCCTCGGCCCCAGGACCAGGCGGTTGGCCAGGCGCCGCGCCGCCGCCTGGACGGGCTGGAAGGCGACGGCGATGACCACCGCGGCCACGATCGGCAGGAATCGGTTCGACACGGACCCGGCGGCCACCGCTCCGATCCCGACCACGATGGCCACGTAGACCACCGTGATGAAGGCCGCGAGGACGCCGAGCACGACGGTTTTTCTGATTACGACGTCGATGTCGTAGAGCCGGTACTTGAGGATGGCCACACCGACAGCGAGCGGTAGGGCCACGAAGGAAACTCCGGACAACACCGTGTTCAACTCCGAGTCGTATAGCAACTTGATTCCCGCCGCCTGGCCGATGGTCGACAGAACCAGCCACCCGACCAGGAGCCCCGCCGCGAATCCGAACCACTTGATCTGTTCCCGTTCGTCGCCGCTCGCCCGGCGGAACCGCTGAACCAACGACCAGACCGACAGCAGTCCGAGGACGGCCAGGCTCGTGAAGGCGGCGCCGATCACCGAGTCGATCAAGCCGGCGGCGCCCTCGATGCCGATGGGGTTCTTGACCTGCACGCTGGTGTCCATCTTCGGGTTCAGCATCCCGCCGACGGTAACGAGGGCCAACGCCGCGGCGGCGGCCCACGCCACCGGCCGCCATCGTCGGGATGGGAGATGGCCGTCCGGGAACAGGAGGAACAGGAACGTCACAATGGGGATGATGCCGATCGCCCACGCCCAGCTGGATGCCCACGCCACCCACACCCCGCCGGGAAGAGCTCCGGGGTTGGTCACCAGGGCGTACTTGCTGTACTCGTCCGACACGAATCCGGTCCCGATGGCCAACGTCGTCCAAAGCAGCAGCCACCCGATGGCATTGTCGGGACGGCGGGAGGCGATCAGCGAGCCGATGTACGCCATGGAAAGGAAGATCAGGACGAAGGACGCGTTCTGGACCACGGCGCTTCGATTGACCACGGCCAGGACCATGCCCCCGCCCACGAGCGCCACGCCCAGGGCCAGGAGGCCCCACGCGGTGCGCCGGGCAGTCCCGGCCTTCACGACGGATCGCCTTCCATGGCCCGATTCTCGTGCCTGGGTGGGCTCAGCGGAAGGGTGAAGCCTCCACTCATCCGGGTCGTGCAGGCACGCCGCAGGAAACCGTCAAGGGCCGACCTCCCGGCGTCGCCTCGGGCCGATGCGGAGGGGCCATCGCTGCCCGAGTCAGTGATACGGCCTCAGGAGGTCTTCGAGGTGGCGCGGGCGAGCAGATCGTCGACCTCGCCGACCAGGGGCGCCGCCTTCAGCGCGCCGAACCGCTCGCGGGTGGCCCGGAGGCGAGCGGCCCCCTCGTTCTGCCGGCCAAGTGCCAGGAGGCACCGACCGGCTCCCATGAGCGCGAGCCCGTGCTCCAGGACCGAGGGGAACGCCTCCCACCGTGTGGCCGCGTCCTCGTACCGCTCTATCGCTGCCGTCAGGTCGCCCTCGAGCTCCGCGAGGACCGCGCGGGCCGAGGCCATGCTGTTTCGATCCCGGGTCAGGTACTCCACCCCCTGGTCGATCAGCGAGCGCAACAGCTCGACCTTCCCCGCTGCCAGGCACACGCGCGCCGAGCCGTCTAGGAGCCAGCTCCGAGGGCCCGGGCGTTCCCGCAGGAGCTCGTCGAGCTCCTCGACCAGCTCGACCGCGCCGGCCACATCGCCTCGGGCGAGCCGCCCGAGCGAGGCAACGCGGAACGCCGGCACCACGACCTGGCCGTCGGCGATCTGGCGGGCGCGAGGAAGGAGCCTCCCTTCGACGATCCCCTGGTCATCTCGGAGACCTCTGTGCAACATGACATCGTGCCGGTAGAGCTCGGCGAGCACCGAGACCTGACTGGTCCCGGGCTCCGCGTCCTCGGCAACGACGCGGCTGCCGATCTCCAATACCTCGTCCCACGCTCCCAGATCGAAGCGGGTCCACATCGACTCCATTCGGGCCCAATTCGCAGCGCCCGGTGCCCCCCGTCGCACACCGATCTCGGTGGCCGCCTCGTATAGCTCTTGCCCTTTGTTCGGACCGTGTTGTACCCACGTCATGTCGCCGAGGTTGACGTGCGAGGCGGCGACCAAGGGAGCCGGCGCCGCCTCGAGGGCCAGGCGAAGGCCCTCACGGACGTCCTCGAACCCCCCGTCCACGTCTCCGAAGTCAGCCCGTGCCTGGCCACGGAACTGAAGCAGTGGCACGAGATCCGCCGCGCTGCCGAACTCACGCACCAGGGGGAGGGCCCGCTCGACAGCCTCGATGGCCTCCGCCCCGTTCCACGCGAGGCCGTGGGCGGCGGCGAGACGCGAGTACGCGGACGCCAGCTCCGGGCCGGGGGGATACGTTTCAAGGATCTGCACTGCTTGCTCGATCAGCTGGAACTGACGCGCGGTGTCCCCTCGGATCCAGGCAACCCTGGAGAGCCACGTGAGCGCTTCCCCCTCGCCGAGCCCGTCACCCGCTGCTCGCGCCGCCTCCAGCGCTTCCTGGCACGACGCCTCCGCGCGGACGTGCCCCCCGGTCCCCCAGAACGACCGCCCGACGCGGAGGAGGACCGTGACCCGATCCGGGTGCCCGGGCGGCGTCAAATCAAGGGCCCGCTCGTAATGGGCCAGCGCCTTGGCGGCGTCCATCCGCTCGGCCCGCTCGCCCGCCATGATCAGGGACCGACGCGCCAAGGCTTCGAGGTCGGTAACGTCCTGGCCCGCAGCCCGAGCCAGCTGCAAGGCCTGCTCGTAGTGGTAGGCAAGCAGCTCGGCGCTGTCGGCCACGCGTTCGCCGGCGATCCGCTCGAGCCATGCTGCGGCCGCCCGATGCTTGGCGGCCCGGGCGGCGCGCGGGATCTGGCCGTATGCAACGTCGCGGATGAGAAGGTGCCAGAACGCGTACTCCGCCTCGCCCTCGATCGACGGGCGCCGTGCCGGCCGGAGCAGCTCCTTGCGGCCCAGCTCGTGCAGGCCCTCGCGAACCTCTCGCGGGTCAACGCCGCCCATCTCGGTCACCGCGCCCGCCCAGAACACCTTTCCGATGACCGCGGCATCGTGCAGCAGCGACTTGCGGCCTGGCGGAAGCGTGTCCAACCGGGCCGCGATGAGCGCCTGGACCGAGTCGGGCACCGGGATCTCGTCCTGGCCCTCCGCGATCTCCCAGGTCACCCCGCGACGCACCAGGATCCCCCGGTCCATCAGCATCCGGATGAACTCCTCGGCGTAGAGCGGGTTGCCCCCCGCCCGGGCCAGCAGCGCCGCTTGGGTCTGAGCTGGCAGGACGGTTTGATCGAGAAGTGCGCCGATCAGCTTGGCGGTCTCATCGGGCGAGAGAGGGGAGAGCGACACCGCGGTGTGATTCCGCTTGCCGCCACCCCACGCCGGCTCTCGCTCGTACAGCTCCGGCCGCGCGGTGCACAGAACGAGCATGGGGACGCCGGTCGCCCAGTCCGACAGGTGTTCGACGAACGCGAGCATGGCGGCGATCGACTCCAGGAAGCTCCGCCAGGCGGCGAACGACTCGTCGCGCTCGGTCGGCGACCCCTCGGCGGCGTCCAGCCCGACGAGCGGACCCAGCCGAGCGCGGATCCAGTCGCGTTCGACCTCGTCTTCCACGACGGACTCGACCGCATTCGAAAGCTTGGCCGACGCCTCCTGGGGAGTGTCGTTCTCCAGGATGCCGGCGTGCGACTTGACGATCTCGCCGAGGGCCCAGAACGTGATGCCCTCGCCGTACGGCAGGCACCGGCCCTGGCGCCAGAAGACGAGGTCGGGCTCGTCGTCGATGAACCGTTGGAACTCCCACGTGAGCCGCGTCTTGCCGACGCCGGGCTCACCCGACAACGTGACCAGCTGTGGGTTCTGCTCTCGCATCGCGCGGCGGTACAGGTCCTCGAGGAGCGAGAGCTCGTGCTCGCGACCGATGAGCGGCGTCCGGGTCCCTTGCTCGACGTCGACCCCGAACCGGCTCCGCGCGGCAACCGCGCGCCAGATGGGGATGAGGCCGTCCTTCCCCTTCACGCTGACCGGGTCGAGCTCCTCGTACTCGATGGCCGTGCGAGTCGCCCGATGGGTGAGCTCGCCCACCACGACGCCCCCCGCAGGCGCGAGGCCCTGGAGGCGCGAGGCGACGTTGACGACATCGCCCGTGACGAAGCCTTCCCCGTGCTCCGGCCGGGCGCCGAGCGTGACCACCGCCTCGCCCGTGTTGACCGCCGCACGGATGGAAAGGTCCAGGCCCGGACGCTCCTCGTTCAACTCGGCGATCGCGTCGGTGATCCGGAGCGCGGCGCGCACGGCGCGTTCGGCGTCGTCCTCGTGGGCGACCGGAGCACCGAACACCGCCATCACCGCGTCGCCGATGAACTTCTCGACGGTCCCCCCGAACCGTTCGATCTCGCGCTTCAGGAGGTAGTGGTACAGGCGGAGGGTCGAACGGACGTCCTCGGGGTCGGCGCGGTCCGAACGTGCCGTGAACCCGACCAGGTCGACGAACAGGACCGAGACGACCTTGCGTTCCTCCGCACCGGGGGCCGCCCCCTCGCCGAGCGGTGCGCCGCAGGACGAGCAGAATCGGGCGTTCTCGGCGTTCTCCTCACCGCAGCTCGGGCATCGCACGCCAGGAGTCTATGGCCGGAGGACCGGGCCGACCCTGGGCGAGTGGTCCCGCCGGGCCGAGGTGCGTTTCCCGGCCCATCTGTAGTAAGACTCGGCCTTCAGCCCACGAGGGGGAGGGAACCATGGCCAGGCCGAACGTCGATCAACTTCGAGAGCAGGTACGCGGGGACGTCATCGACCCGACCGACGAGGCGTACGAGGAAGCTCGCAAGGTCTACAACGCGATGATCGACCGGCGGCCGGCGGTCGTGGTGCGCCCGGTGAAC
>VAYX01000184.1 GCA_005885325.1 Actinomycetota bacterium | reverse complement strand
CCGGCGGTCGGTCCGAGCGGGCACTACTTTTTCGGCGTCGACACGCTCGGCCGCGACGTGTTCGTCCGGACGATCTACGGTGCCCGGACCTCGCTCACGGTGGCGTTCTTCGCCACCGGGCTCGCCGTCGGCATCGGGATCATCATGGGAACGTTGGCGGGGTTCTTCGGCGGATGGGTGGACACCGGCGTGTCCCGCGCCATCGACATCGTGCTGTCGCTCCCCATCCTGCTCCTGGCCATCGGGATCGCGGCGGCGTGCTCCATCACAGCCTCGGGGTGCCTGGGCGGGCTGATCCAACCGGGCGTCTCCCTGGTCGTCGCGATCATCGCCCTGTTCAGCTGGCCGTACATCGGCCGTATCGTCCGAGGGCAGGTCCTGTCGATCCGGGAGAAGGAGTTCATCGAGGCGTCCCGGTCGCTCGGGTTCACCAACTCGGGGATCATGTTCCGGGAGATCCTGCCGAACCTCGCAGCTCCCGTCATCGTCTACACCACGCTGATCATCCCGAACAACATCCTGTTCGAGGCGGCCCTTTCGTTCCTGGGGGTCGGGATCCCGCCGACCACCCCGTCCTGGGGACGGATGATCGCGGAGGCCGCCTCGGGACAGCTGTACACCGCAGCCTGGTGGATGCTGCTCTTCCCGGGTGTCGCGCTCGTGTTCACCACCCTGGCCTTCAACCTGGTGGGCGACGGGCTCCGAGACGCACTCGACCCACGGATGGGTGGGTGACCGGGAGGAGCGGAGATGGACGCAAGGAGAGGAGGGCGTACGGCAGAACGCGTTGCTCACTCACTGACCGAGAACCACACCGATCGAGCGAAAGGAAAGGAAGGGGGCCAATGGAGACCTTGAAGCGAAGTTCGAGGGCCCTCGCGGTCGTCGGCGTACTCGCCATCATCGCTACCGCATGCGGCGGCGGTGGAGGCGAGGCGGCTTCGCCCTCGGGACCGTCGACGAAGGGTGGGACGTATCGAACCGCCATCGAGGACTTCGGGTTCACCAACGGGTTCGACCCCACGGGCGAGTATCTGGGAACGGCATGGGGCCTGTACTCGGACCTCATCTCCCGGACGCTGGTGACCTACAAGCACATCGATGGCGTGCCTGGTGACGAGATCGTCCCCGACATCGCCGAGAGCTGGGAGACCTCGGCGGACGGGCTCACGTGGACCTTCCACCTGAAGTCCGGCGTGATGTTCGGGCCTCCGCTCGACCGGGCGGTGACGTCCAAGGACATCGCCTACGCGTTCCAGCGCATCAACACGAAGTCGTTGATCGCGCAGTACGGGAACTACTACGCCGGGGTGGTCGAGGGACTGACCGGCGACGCCAAGTCGGCCAGCACACCCATCTCGGGCATCAGCACGCCGGACGACTCGACGATCGTCTTCACCCTGACCAAGCCGACGGGCGACTTCCTGTACCGGGCAGCCATGCCCGCCACCGCGCCAATCCCCGAGGAGGTCGGCAAGTGCTTCACGAAGGCCGGCGACTACGGCCGCTTCGTGATCTCCTCCGGCCCGTACATGATCAAGGGCGAGGACGCGCTGGACACGTCGTCGTGCAACGCCATGAAGCCGCTCTCGGGATTCGACCCCGACAAGTTCATGGTGTTCGTCCGGAACCCGAACTACGACGCGGCCACGGACAGCACCGACTCCCGGTCGGCGAACCTGGACGGCGTGGTGATCACGATCGACACCAACACCGACGACATCTTCAACAAGATCCAGTCGGGTGAGCTCGACGGGTCGTGGGCCAGCCTGCCCCCGAAAACCCTCGAGCAGCAGTACCTCACGAACCCCGACCTGAAGGACAACTTCCACATCAACTCGGGCGACCGCACCTGGTACATCACGATGAACCTGCTGGTGCCGCCGTTCGACGATGTGAACGTCCGCAAGGCGGTCAACTTCGTGATCGACAAGTCGGCCGTCCAGAAGGCCTGGGGTGGCCCCGCGCATGGGGACATCGCCACGATGCCCGAGCCGCCGACCGTGCTCGACGCCACGGCCAACACGGACCCCTACCCCAGCCCGAACCATGAGGGCGACGTGCAGGCGGCCATGGACGCCATGAAGCAGTCGAAGTACGACTCGAACGGTGACGGCAAGTGCGACGCCGACGTGTGCAACAACGTGCTGCTGGTCAGCAGGAACATCCCGCCGTGGACCGACATGAACCCGATCCTCTCGGAGGACCTGGGCAAGATCGGGATCAACGTCAAGATCCGCGAGCTGGAGACCAGCACGGCGTACACGACGATCCAGACGGCCGACAACCTGATCCCGATCGCGGCCAACGCCGGATGGGGGAAGGACTACGCCGACCCGTACGGCTTCGACTTCTTCATCTTCCACAGCGCGGGCATCGCATGTTCGGGCCAGGTGAACTACTCCGAGCTCGGCATGTCGAAGGACCAGGCGGCCGAGTGCGGCCCGAAGGTCCTGGCCGCGTGGAACGCCGCCACCGGCAACGGGAAGACCCCGCTTCCGTCGGTGGACAAGAAGATGGACGAGTGCTACGGGTTGACGGGCGACGCTCGGACGAGTTGCTGGGTCGAGCTCGATACGTACCTGATGGAGCAAGCCGTTCCGTGGGTGCCCTACCTGTGGGCCACCGTCTTCACGGTGACCAGCGACTCCGTCACGCACTGGGAGTTCGACCAGTTCTCCGGGGCGCTGTCGTTCGCGCACATCGCCGTGAACAACGGCATCGACCCCAACTCGGTGCCGGTCGGCTAGAGCACGCAAGCGCAGCGGGAAGGGGCCGCCCGGCGTTCGGCCGGGCGGCCCCCGACCCCCCGTCGGGCGTCCAGGACTAGACTGTAGGGACCATGGGCCGGTACATCGTCCGGAGGCTGATCTGGGTGGTGTTCGTCCTGCTCGTGATCACCTTCATCAGCTACATGATCTTCTTCGTCATGCCCTCCAAGGACCCGGCGATCATCTTCGCCGGCCGACAGCCCACCCCCGAGCTGGTGGCCGAGGTCCGCCACCAGTTCGGACTGGACCATCCGTGGCCGGTGCAGTACGCCCTGTTCGTCAAGCGGATCTTCCTGGGTGACCAGTACGGGTGGCCCGGCTTGGGGTTCTCCTTCAACACCCGGTCGGCCCTGAAGCCGATCATCCTCAGCCGCCTGCTGGTCACGATCCAGCTGGCCTTCGGCGCGGCGGCCGTGTGGCTGCTGATCGGCATCCCCATCGGCATCCTGTCGGCCCTCAAGCCCCGGTCGGTCTTTGACCGGATGGCCATGGGATTCGCCCTCTTCGGGGTGTCGGCTCCGGTGTTCTTCCTGGGGCCGTTGTTCCTGTACCTCTTCTGGTTCAAGTTTGGCATCGCCCCCGGTTCGGGCTACTACGCTATCGGGCAGTACGGCGTGGGCACCTGGTTCTCCCACTTCATCATGCCGTGGATCGTGCTGGCCTTGCTGTACGCGGCGTTCTACGCCCGCATGACCCGAGCGAACCTCATCGAGACCATGGGCCAGGACTACATCCGGACGGCCCGGGCCAAGGGACTTTCGGAACGCACGGTGGTCCTGAAGCACGGCCTGCGTGCCAGCCTGACCCCCGTGGTCACCATGTTCGGCCTGGACCTCGGCGGCTTGCTCGGCGGGGCCTTCATCACCGAGACCGTGTTCAACCTCCCGGGCATCGGGGCCTATGCCATCAAGTCCGTGGGCTCGGGTGACCTCTACGCCATCCTGGACATCACCATAATCGCCGGGTTCTTCATCACGTTGATGAACCTGGTCGTGGACGTCCTCTACGCCTTCCTCGACCCGCGCGTTCGGTACGGCTAGGCGGATGGCTCGAACACCGGGACCGCTGAGCCGCTGCTCGACGTGCGGGACCTGCGGGTCCACTTCCCCACGGACGACGGATTGGTCAAGGCGGTGGACGGGGTCACGTTCTCCATCATGCCGGGGGAGACCCTGGGGGTGGTGGGGGAGTCCGGTTCGGGCAAGAGCGTGTCGTTCCTCACGGTGATGGGGCTCATCACCGCCCGCCAGGCACAGATCCAGGGCGAGGTGATCTTCGAGGGCGTGGACCTGGTCAAGCTCCCGAAGGAGGAGATGCGGAACATCCGGGGCCTGAAGATCGGCATGGTCTTCCAGGACCCGATGACCTCGCTCCACCCGTTCTACAAGGTGGGGAATCAGATCGCCGAGGCCATCCTGGCCCATCGGAAGGTCGGCAAGAAGGAGGCCATGGACCAGGCCGTCGACATGCTCCGCCGGGTTGGGATCCCCCGGCCCGACGAGCGGGCCCGGCAGTATCCCCACGAGTTCTCCGGCGGCATGCGACAGCGGGCCATGATCGCCATGGCCCTATCCCTGAACCCCGACCTGCTCATCGCCGACGAGCCCACCACGGCCCTCGACGTCACCGTCCAGGCGCAGATCCTGGACCTCATCGACCGGCTGAAGCAGGAGTTCAACGCCGCGGTGGTCATCATCACCCACGACCTGGGGGTGGTGGCAGAGCACTGCGACAACATCCAGGTGATGTACGCCGGCAAGGCCGTCGAGTACGGCTACGCCCGTGACATCTACTACGACGCCGACCACCCATACACCTGGGGCCTGCTGCAGTCGATCGCCCGGGTGGACGCGCCCCGGACCGAACGGCTGAAGCCGATCAAGGGGCTTCCGCCGTCACTGATCTTCGTTCCGCCCGGGTGTCCGTTCCACCCCCGGTGCCCCTACGTCTTCGACCGGTGCCGGACCGAGGTGCCGCAGCTCCTGCCGGTGGACGGGCACCATGCCTCGGCCTGCCACCTCTCCCTCGAGGACAAGGATCGGATCTTCAAGGAGGAGGTGATGGTGCACCAGTGAGCGTGACCGTCTCCGAGCGCCAGGCCGTCTCCGAGCGCCAGGCGCCATCCGAGCGCCAGGGCATCCAACCACTCGTGAAGCTGGTCGGGGTGAAGAAGTACTTCCCCATCAGCCGAGGCATCATCTTCCAGAAGCACGTCGGCGACGTGCACGCGGTGGACGGCGTCGACCTGGAGGTCTATCCCGGCGAGACCCTGGGCCTGGTGGGGGAGACGGGCTGCGGCAAGTCCACCCTGGCCCGGGTGACCATGCGCCTGTTCGACTCCACGGATGGCTCCATCTTCTTCGAGGGCCGGGACATCACGAAGCTGAAGGGCAAGGACCTCCGGCTGATCCGCCGCGACATGCAGATGA
>VAYX01000188.1 GCA_005885325.1 Actinomycetota bacterium | reverse complement strand
TGCGGGAGCTCCTGAAGCGGGCGAAGATGTCCCTCGGGGTCGAGGACGTCGTCGAGGCCCTGCGCCTGATGAAGGAGACGAACGACCGGGCGAACAAGGTCCTCGACCTGTACCGGACGACGCACAACGCGATCTCGAGTGCGGCTGCCCTCGTCGCAGAGGCGAAGAAGCGGGAGGTCGACGTCACAAAGGTCCTCGAGATGCTCCTCGAATCGAAGAAGGCGTTCGAGCGATTGGACTTCGAACGCGCCCTGGAGCTCGCGAACCGGTCGAAGGCGGAGACGGAGAAGCTGATGGTCCTGTACACCTCCGCGCAGCGCCTGATCTCCAGCCGCGAGAAGCTCGACGTCGCCGGGCGCATGGGGATCGACGCCCCGGAACTCCGGGACCTCCTCAACCACGCGAAGGAGGCGATGAAGTCCAAGGAGTACGAGAGGGCCCTCCAGCTCTCGGAACGGGCGGAGAAGGGCCTCACGGAGCTCATCGGGGACAAGCTCGCGAGCGTGATGACGACCGCCGAGGGCGTCCTCGCCGGGATTGAGGGTGCGGAGCACTCCGCGGTCCAGAACAAGATCATCCAGGTGCGCAGTCTTTCGGACAGCCAACAGTTCGGCCCCGCCGCGGACCTCGCGATCCAGGTCCGGGAGGAAATCGAGAAGATGAAGCGGACCTGGGAGCAGTCCTCGGTCGCGACGAAGCGGGCGCGGGACGCGATCGCGGAGGTGGAGACGATGAACATCGACCCGAGCTCCGCGAAGCGACTCCTCGAGAAGTCGGAGCGCTCCTCCAAGTCGGGCCGGTTCGACGAAGCCCTCGAGCTCGCGAACAAGGCGACCTCGGAGCTCGCGATGGAGACGGAGCAGAACGTCGCGGGGACGATGAAGCGGTTCGAGGAGTCGATCGACAAGGCGAAGCGGGAGGGCGTCGACACCCGGTCTGCCGAGAAGCTGTTCGAGCGCGCGAAGGACTTCCTGCGGGAGCGCAAGTTCCGGCAGGCCCTCGCGGTCGCGATGCAGTCGGAAAACGAGGCGGAGCGTGTCAGCCTCCAGCAGGACATGGCCTCGAAGGCAATCCAGACGATCGAGAAGCGGCTCTCAGGGTTCGGGCATCCGCTCCCCCAGGTCCACCAAATCGTCGGGGACGCGAAAGCCGCCTTCACGACCGGGGACTACGTGAAGGCGCTCGACCTCGCGATCCGCGGCGGGGACGAGTTCGGCCGCCGCCGGGAGATTGCGGAGGACGCGATGGAGGCCCGCACGGGCGCGGAGCGTATCGTCAGCGTCCTCAGCGCAATCGGCGCGGAGGGCGCGAATGCGGAAAAGGCGTACCGGGACGCCGAGACGGCGATCGAGCGCGGGGACGCGGACGCGGCCCGCAACCTCTACCAGCAGGCCCTCGAGGGCGGCATCGCCACGGCCCGGAACCACCTGAACGACAAGCTCGCGAGGGCCCGCGGGGTCGCGGACCTGGGCCGGCGTCTTGAGGTCGACGTGTCCTCGAGCGCGAAGCGGTTCTCCGAATCGAAGGCGCAGATCGAGAGCGAGAACTTCGAGAACGCGTTCGGGCTCATCCAGGAGGGCTTGAAGGACGCGCAGGCGGGGATTGCCGCGAAGGTCTCCGACGCCCTCACGAACGCCGAGTCCACCGTCCAGCACGCGAAGCGGATCGGGGCGGACGTCGGCGACGCGCAGGAGCAGCTCCAGCTCGCGAGCCAGGCTCTCCTCGAGGGGGAATTCGAGAAGGCCTTGAAGCTCATCGAACAGGGCTCGGAACGCGTCGAATCCCGGCGGATGGTCGAGAAGCGGTTCGTCGAGCTCACGTACAAGGCGGAGTCCACGATCCGGAACGCGAAGAAGTTCGGGATCGAGGTGAAGGAGGCGGAGCGCGCGCTCCAGACGTCGATCCAGCTCAAGAAGACGGACATGACCCGCGCAATCGCGGCGGCGGAGGACGCGTACCGCCTCGCGTGGGAGGCCGTCGAGGGGTTCGCCCCGAGCATCGAGGGGAGCCTGGAGGTGGAGATCCCCCGCCTGGAGCAGTGGTCCGAGGCGACCCTCATCCTCCGGAACACGGGGAAGGCCCTCGCGAAGGACGTGCAGGTGAGGATCCTCGGGGACGCGGAGGTGGAGGGGCTGAAGGGTCTCGCTGCGATCCGCGCGAAGGGCGAGGAGCGGATTCCGCTGCGGATCCGGATGACGGCCCCTGGGGTGATCCCCCTCGTGATCCAGGTCGCCAGCCACCGGGTGATGGACGACAAGGAGTACACGCAGGAGATGATCGCCCAGATCGAGGTCGGCGCCGCGGCGCCGCCGGAGGAGAAGCGGGCACTCACCGCGGAGTACGAGAGCCGATGCCCGATCTGCAAGGGCCAGATCAAGAAGGGCTTCACGATCGCGAAGTGCTCGTGCGGGCGCGACTTCCACGAGCTCTGCGCGTCCCGCGTCGGCCGTTGCCCCGTGTGCTTCCGCCCGCTCGAGACCGCGGACAAGAAGCGGAAGCTCGCGTTCCACGTCGGCTAGGCGAGCCGGCCCACCCGCGCCTCCACGACCCCCGAGATCTCCCCCGCCCGCATCATCCTCACGACGTGGTCGATGTCCCCGGACATCGACCGGTCCGTCGTGAGGCGGGGGACGGACTTTCGGAGGAGCCGGTGCGCGAACCGCGGGCCAAGGCCCGCCTTCAGGGGCTTCCGGAACTCGAGGCCCTGGGCCCCGCACAGGTACTCGATCGCGACGATGCGGCGGGCGTTCTCCAGGATGTGGCGGGCCTTCACGGCCGCGCCTTGGCCCATCGAGTTGTGGTCCTCCTGGTTCGCGGAGGCGGGGATGGAGTCCGCGGAGGCGGGGTGCGCGTACACCTTGTTCTCCGACGCGAGGGCCGCCGCCGTGTACTGGAGGATCATCATCCCGGACTGGAGCCCCCCGTGCTCCGTGAGGAACGGCGGGAGCTCGCTGAGCTGGGGGTCCACGAGGCGGGCGGTCCGGCGCTCCGAGAACGCGCCGAGGACCGTGAGTCCGAGCCCCAGGAAGTCGAGGGCCATCGCGAGGCTCTGGCCGTGGAAGTTCCCCCCGCTCAGGCTCTCCGCGGTATCCGGGAAGATCAGGGGGTTGTCCGTCGCGGAGTTGATCTCGATCTCGAGGACCTGGCGGGCGTACTGGATCGACTCGAAGCACGCCCCGAGGACCTGCGGGATGCACCGCAGCGAGTACGGGTCCTGCACCCGGTGGGGGCCCTTGTGGCTCTGCACGATCTCGCTGTCCTGGAGGAGCTTCACCATGTTCCCCGCCACGAGGTGCTGCCCGACCTGCTTCTTCAGGCGGGCGATCCGCGCGTCGAACGGCGCGGGGCTCCCGCGCAGGCCTTCGAAGCTCATCGACGCCGCGATCTCCGCGTCCTTCAGGAGCCCGAGGGCGTCCGCGACGAGGAGGCATCCGAGCCCCGCCATCACGGCGGTGCCGTTCAGGATCGCGAGTCCCTCCTTCGCCTCGAGGCGGAGGGGCTTCAGGCCCGCCGCACGGAGAGCGGCGCCGCCGGGCATCCGCTTCTCGCCGACATACGCCTCCCCCTCCCCGATCATCACGAGCGCGATGTGCGCGAGGGGGGCGAGGTCCCCGCTCGCGCCGAGGGAGCCCCTCGAGGGGACGAACGGGTGGACGCCCTTGTTCAGCATCCCGAGGAGGAGGTCGACGACCTCGTGACGCACGCCGGAGTAGCCCTTCGCAAGGGCGTTCGCGCGGATCAGGATCGAGGCCCGCACGTCGTCGACATGGAGAGGCGGGCCCGCGCCCGCGGCGTGGCTCCGGACGAGGTTCTCCTGCAATCGGAGGAGATCGGCCTTCGAGATCGGAACGTTCTCGAGCTGGCCGAACCCCGTCGTGACGCCGTACACCGGCTTCCCGGCGCGAACAATCCGTAGGAGGGCGGCGTGGCACGCCTCCACCCGCTTGGTCGCGAGGTGGCTCAGCTTCACGGGCTCTCCGCCGCGCGCGACCCGGACGACCTCCTCGACGGTGAGCGACTCCCCATCGATCGCGAGCAGCGGATGTCCCCCGGCGGGCGATGGGGCGAACGCCATTAA